>JBFMFL010000266.1:0-9896 GCA_040752145.1 Gemmatimonadota bacterium | reverse complement strand
GAGGGAGGGGAGAACTGCAACGGCGGTGTCGTTCTCCCCCTTCCCCCCGCGTGCGGGGGGAGGGGGGCCGGGGGGGTAGGGGGGCTCGGCGCCGAGGCACAGTACATCCCCCCCGAACTCCGGCAGCGTCGGCCGAAGCCGCTCCTGCGTGAGCAGGACCCGCGCGCCGGAGTCCGCGAGCATGTAGGCGACGCGCTCGGCGGGGTACTCGGGGTCGAGCGGGACGTACGCCGCGCCGGCCCGCAGCGTGGCGAGCAGGGCGACCACCATCTCCGCCGAGCGCTCCATGCAGATGCCCACGCGCGACTCGGGGCCGACGCCGAGCGCGCGCAGGTCCGTCGCGAGGGCGGCGGCGCGCGCGGCCAGCTCCGCGTAGGTCAGCGACGCGCCCGGGGCGGCGACGGCGACCGCGTCCGGCGTGCGCGCGGCCTGCTCCGCGACCAGGAGGTGGACCGGCGTCGGCGGGAAGTCGGCCGCGGTGTCGTTCCACGCCTCCACGACCAGGCGCCGCTCCTCCTCCGGGAGGAGCGCCAGCGCGGCGGCGGGCGCGTCCGGGTCGGACACGGCGGAGCGCAGCAGGACGCCCAGGTGGTCCGCCATGCGCTCGACGGTCGCGCGGTCGAACAGGTCCTTGGCGTACTCCAGGACGGCGTCCAGGCGGCCGCCGCGCTCCACCATCGCCAGCGTCAGGTCGAACTTGGCGGTGGCGGCTTCCGGCTCCTCCACCCGCGCGCGCACGCCGCCCAGGCCGACCTCCGCGGCGCCCGGCGTGTTCTGCAGCGCGAACATCGCCTGGAAGACGGGGTTGCGGCCGGCGTCGCGCTCCACGCCAAGCTCCTCCACCAGCCGCTCGAACGGCAGCTCCTGGTGCGCGAAAGCGCCCAGCGTCGCCTCGCGGACGCGCGCGACCACCTCGCGGAATGCGGGCCGCCCGGACAGGTCCGTCCGCAGCGCCAGGGTGTTGACGAAGAAGCCGATCAGCCCCTCCGTCTCCGCGCGCGTGCGCCCGGCGATGGGCGAGCCGACCACCACGTCGTCCTGGCCGGACCAGCGCGCCAGCAGCGTCTGCCAGGCGGCGAGCAGCACCATGAACGGCGTCGCGCCCTCGCGCCGGGCGAGCGCGGAGACCGCGTCCGCCAGCTCGGCGGGGAGGGCGAAGGCGTGCGAGGCGCCGCGGTGGCTCTGCTCGCGCAGGCGCGGCCGGTCGGTCGGCAGCTCCAGCGCGGCGGGGGCGCCGGCCAGGTGCTCGCGCCACCAGGCGAGCTGCGCGTCCAGCACGCCGCCCGACAGGTGCGCCCGCTGCCACGCCGCGAAGTCGCCGTACTGCACCGGCAGGTCGGCCAGCGACTCGCCGCGGTACGCCGCCGCCAGCTCGCCCAGCAGCACGCCGACCGACCAGGCATCGCCCGCGACGTGGTGGAGCGTGAGGAGGAGGACGTGCTCGTCGCCGGCCAGCCGCAGGAGCGACGCGCGGAAGACCGGGCCGGCCGCGAGGTCGAACGGGCGCGCGGCCTCCTCGCGGGCGACGCGCGCGGCCTCGGACTCCGCATCGTCCCGATCTTCTGCCGAGAGGTCGGTGACAGGGAGCCGGACGCCGGCCGCGGGCCGGACGACCTGCACGGCGACGCCGTCCGCCTCCGCGAAGACCGTCCGCAGCGTCTCGTGCCGCCGCACCACCTCCGAGAGCGCGCGCTCCAGCGCGGCGCCGTCGAGCGCGCCCGAGAGACGCAGCGCGACGGGGATGTTGTAGACCGGGCTCGCGGGATCCATCCGGTGCAGGAACCAGAGCCGCTCCTGCGAGAACGACAGCGGGAAGCGACGCGGCCCGGGCGCGACGGGGATCCGCCCCGCGTCGCGCTCCCCCGCCCCGCCGCGCAGCGCGTCCACCCGCGCGGCGAGCTCGGCCACCGTGGGCGCTTCGAACACCGCGCGCAGCGGCACCTCCACGCCCAGCCGGTCGCGAATGCGCGCGACCACCTGCGTGGCAAGGAGCGAGTGCCCGCCCAGCGCGAAGAAGTCGTCGCGCGCGCCCACACGGTCCGCGCGCAGCAGCTCGCGCCACGCCGCGGCGATGGTCTCCTCCGTCTCCCCGCGCGGCTCCACGTGCTCCGCCGCCGGGCCGCCGGCCTCCGGCGCGGGCAGGGCCTTGCGGTCGATCTTGCCGTTGGGCGTCAGCGGCAGCGCGGGGAGCGCGACGAAGAGCGACGGCACCATGTGCTCGGGGAGGCTCGCGCGGAGGTGGCGGCGCAGCTCCGCGGCGTCGGGCGCCTCCGCGCCCTCGCCGACGCCCACGTAGGCGACCAGGCGCACGCCGCCCGGCGCGTCCTCGCGCGCCACGACCATGCACTCGCGCACGGCGGGGTGCGCCAGCAGCGCGCTCTCGATCTCCCCCGGCTCGATGCGGAAGCCGCGCACCTTGACCTGGTGGTCCACGCGCCCCAGGAACTCCAGCCCGCCCGCGGCCAGCCAGCGCGCGCGGTCGCCGGTGCGGTACATCCGGGCGCCCGCCTCCGGTGCGAACGGGTCCGGGACGAACGCCCCGGCCGTCGCGTCCGGCCGCCCCAGGTATCCCCGCGCCACGCCCTCCCCGCCGACGTACACCTCGCCCGCGAAGCCCACGGGCACCGGCTCCAGCCGCCCGTCCAGCAGGTAGACGCGCGTGCTCGCGACCGGCCGCCCGACCGGGACCGGCCCCTCGCCCGGCCGGACGCGCTCCACCATCGACCAGATGGTCGTCTCGGTGGGCCCGTACAGGTTCCACAGCTCGCCCACACTCGGAAGCAGCCGCTCCGCCAGCTCCCGCGGAAGCGCCTCGCCCCCGCAGAGCGCCCGCAGCCCCGCCGATCCCTTCCACCCCGACTCCAGCAGCATCCGCCAGGTCGCCGGCGTCGCCTGCATGGTGGTCGCGCCGGTCTCGGCCAGCGCGGCGGACAGCAGCCTGCCGTCCGCCGCGGTCTCGCGGTCCGCCAGCGCCACCCGGGCCCCGACGCTGAGCGGGAGGAACAGCTCCAGCCCGGCGATGTCGAACGCCAGCGTGGTGACCGCCAGCAGCGTGTCGTCCGCCGCGAGCCCAGGCCGCCCGCGCATCGAGGCGAGGAAGTTGACCACCGCCCGGTGCGGCACGGCGACGCCCTTGGGACGGCCGGTGGAGCCGGAAGTGTAGATGACGTAGGCGGCGGAGTCGGGGTCAACGGACACCCCGCTGGCATCCTCGGGATGGCCCCCACCCGGCTCGCTTAGGCTCGCCACCCTCCCCCAATTCTGGGGGAGGGCTTCCTGACCCTCAGCTTTGGCTGTGTCGTTCTCCCCCTCCCCCCTTGTGGGAGAGGGGGCCGGGGGGTGAGGGGTGTCGATCACGAAAACCTCGCCCCCGAACTCCGGCAGCGCGTCCACCACCTCCGCCGTCGCGACGACGACGGGGACGGCGGCGTCCTCCAGGACCAGCTCCAGCCGCTCGCGCGGGTAGGCGGGATCGAGCGGGACGTAGGCGCCGCCGGCCTTGAGCACGCCCAGCACGGCGACCGCCATCTCCGCCCCGCGCCCCGTGCAGACGCCGACGCGCGTCTCCGGGCCCACGCCGCGCGCCCGCAGCTCCGCCGCGAGCGCGGAGGCGCGCGCGTCCAGCTCCGCGTACGTGACCCGCTCGCCGCCCGCCTGCAGCGCGACCGCGTCCGGCGTCCGCCGGGCCTGCGCCTCGAACAGCTGGTGCAGGCAGACGTCCTCGACACTGCCGGCGGGCCCCTCGCTCCACCAGGAGAGCAGCCGCGCCCGCTCGTCGGCTTCCAGCAGCGGCAGCGCGGAGACGGGGAGCGGCGGGTCCGCGACGATCCCCTCCAGCAGCGTGCGGTACCAGCCCACCATCCGCGCGACGGTGTCCGCGTCGAACAGGGCGGTGGCGTACTCCACGATCCCCTCCAGCCGCCCCTCGCGCTCCTCCAGCCCGAAGGTGAGGTCGAACTTGGCGGTGCCGCTCTCGGCGTCCTCCGGCTCCAGGCGGAAGCCGGCCACCTCCACGATGCCGGGGGTGTTCTGGAGCGTGAACATCACCTGGAACACCGGCGCGTGGGCCAGGCTGCGCTCCACGCGCAGCGTCTCCACCATGCGCTCGAAGGGCACCTCCTGGTGCGCGTAGGCGCCCAGCGTGGTCTCGCGCACGCGGCCCAGCAGCTCGCGGAACGACGGGTCGCCCGACAGGTCGGTGCGCAGCGGCAGGGTGTTGGCGAAGAAGCCCACCAGCCGCTCAGTCTCCGAGCGCGTGCGGCCGGCGACCGGCGAGCCCACCACCACGTCCTCCTGCCCGGACCAGCGCGACAGGAGCACGGTGAACGCGGCGAGCAGCGCCATGAACGGCGTGGCGCCCTCCGCGCGGGCGAGCGCCTGCACCGCCTCCAGCAGCTCCGGCGGGAGGTCGAAGACGTGGATGGCGCCGGCCGTGGTCTGCACGGCGGGGCGCGGGCGGTCGGTGGGGATATCAAGCAGGGAGGGCGCTCCGGACAGGTGGTCGCGCCACCAGGCCAGGTCGCCCGCGGGCGCCTCGCCGCCGAGGGCGTCGCGCTGCCAGGCGGCGAAGTCGGCGAAGCGGACGGGGAGCTCGGGAAGGTCGGGGGCGGCGCCGGCGAGCAGGGCGCGGTACGCCTCCAGCACCTCGCCCAGGAACAGCGACATCGACCAGCCGTCGCTGGCGATGTGGTGGTGGGTGACGAGCAGCACGTGCTCCTCCGCGCCCAGCCGCAGCAGCGACACGCGCGCCAGCAGCCCGGAGCCCAGGTCGAAGGGGCGCGCCGCCTCCACCCGGATCAGGCGCCGGGCCTCCGCCTCGCGCGCGGCACCCTCCAGGCACGACAGGTCCGCCACCGGCACGGGGACCGGGCGCGCGGGCGCCGCGGTCTGCACCGGCTCGCCGCCCTGTTCGGAGAACACGGCGCGCAGCGCGTCGTGGCGCCTCGCGACCTCCGTGGCGGCGCGGCGGAGGACCGCGGGGTCCAGCGCGGCGTGCAGTCGGAAGGCGCCGGGGAGGTTGTGGAGCGGCGTCCCCGGCTCCATCCGCTCCAGGAACCAGACGCGCCGCTGGGCGAAGGAGAGCGGCGCCGGCCCGTCCTCCGCGCGGCGGGGGATGGCCTGCCGCTCCGCCGCGGCCGCGAAGCCGCCCCGCAGCCTCTTCTGCAGCAGCGCCCGCTTCGCCGCCGATACCGCCTCCGCCCGCCCGGATCCCTCGTTGGTGCCCATGCTCTGCTCTCTTCCGAAAAGGGAGCCGGCACGGGGGATGTCCCCCGCCCCGGCCCGTGCAGCCGCTTCCTTTCCTGGTACCGCTCCCGGGGTCAGCCGCTCCGCCGCCGCGCCGCCTCCGACTCGTACAGCCGCCCCAGCAGGTGATAGATCACCATCTCCTGCGCCCGCGCCGAGGAGCGCAGGACGCGGTTCAGGTGCATGTGGGTGAAGCTGGTGGCCAGCGCCCGCACCGGGGCGTTCAGCCGCCCGGCGCGCTCGCGCTCCGCCAGCTCCGCGGCGACGGGGCGGAGCGCCTCCGAGCGCCGCCGCAGCGCGGCCAGCTCCGGGGGGAGCCCGCCGCCGCCGTCGCGCAGCGCGGCGAGCAGCGACTCCAGCGGGGCGCGCTCCCGGCGGAAGCGGTCCGACAGCTCCCGCTTCAGCGTCGCCGCCTTGCCGAACTCGCGCGCCATCCCGGCCTCCATCGCCCGCGTCACCTCGCGCTTCCCCGCGGCGTCCAGCCCCAGGTCGCCCAGCAGCGCGTCCACGCCGCACAGCCCCAGCCGCCAGCGCAGCTCCGCGCCCTCGTCGCCCGAGAGGGTGTCCAGGGTCTCCAGCACCGCCTCGCTGTCGGCGTGGAAGAGCCGCTCGGCCAGCTCGATGCCGTCGGGGCCGCCGTAGCGCTCCGTCTCCCGCTCGTAGGTGTCCAGCTGCACCTTCCAGAGCGAGCCGTCCGCCAGCAGCGGCGCGGCCAGCGCGTGCAGCCGCGGCACGACCTCGGAGAGGAGGCGCGCGGGGTCGCCGTGAAGCCGGACGCGCAGGTGCCAGTCCGGGTCGCCGTAGCGGATGAAGAACCAGCGGTCGGCGGCGCCGGAGGCGAGCGCCTCCGCGGCCACGGGGCGCACCACCTCGCGCAGCAGCACGTCGGCGGTGGCGGTGCCCGTGTACAGCTTGGCGTACAGCCACTCGGAGCCCGGCGCGAAGCTGCGCCGCACGGCGCCGGTCGCAGCGGCCGGGGCGGAGCGGCGCGCCGGAGCCGGCTCCGCCTCGCGCTCGCACGCCACCACCAGCTCGTGGACGTAGCGCCCCTCCGGCCCGCGCGCGGCGAGTTCCACCGGCGCCGGGAACATCTCCAGCAGCACGGCCTCCGCGCGGCCGCGCACCGCGTGGACGAACGCCTCGATGCTGAGCACGTTGTCCAGGTCCACCGGCAGCTCGTTGTCGCCGTCCGCCAGGGTGATCCAGCGCGGCAGGCCCAGCTCGGCGCGCAGCGCCTGCACCCGGGCGAAGCGCGCGGCGCCCCGGGCGTCGCGCAGCCCCCGGATGTCGTCCTCCTCCAGGCGCCAGCGCGCCCGCGCCAGCACCAGCCGTCCGCTGGTCACGCGGGGGAGGAAGCGGGCGCGCTCCAGCACCCCCCAGCTCCAGGCCACGCCGCCCGCCACCCCCTGCGTCTGCAGGGCGCAGAGGAAGCGGTACATCCCCACGCTGCGGCGCGAGAAGTTGTGGGCGCTGGTGAGCCGCGGCACCACCTGCCGGCCCAGGGTGGCGGAGCGCAGGACGACGCGGTCGCCGGCCAGCGACACGCGCAGGTCGGTGACGGGGACCTGGCGGTCCGCCGGGGCGCCGGAGCGCCCCAGGTACGGGATCTCCCAGCCGCGCAGCACCGGGCGGAAGAGGATGTTGCCGATGCGGCCCTCGGGGAGGTGAACCACCTCCGCGAACACGGCGTCGGGCCGCAGCGCCTCCTCGGCGCGCAGGTGCTCCTCCACCCGCGCGCGGAGCGCCGGGTCGGCGTGGCAGAAGCGGCCCAGGACGCGCGCCCCGGAGGGCCCGCCCGCGCCGTCCAGCTCCACCCGGAACTCGCCGGCGTCCAGCGCCTCCTGCGAAGCGGCGCCCACCGTGGCGCGCAGCGAGAAGGCGTCGGGGAGCGGGGCCGGGTCCGTGGACGACAGCGCCTCCACGTCCTCGGCGCGCAGCTCCACCTCGCGGGCGCTGCGGCCGCGGGCGTCCTCCAGCATGCGGAGGAGGTGGGCCTCGCGCCGGTTCCAGGCGACCCTGCGCTGCTCGGGGGCGGCGAAGTCCAGCCCGTGCAGCAGCGGCGAGCCCTCGGCGCCGGGCGCGCTGGACGCCTCGAAGCCGATGCCGATCTCCTCGTCCAGCGCCTCCACCAGCGGCACCTCGCGCCCCTCGTAGCGCGCCTGGAAGGCGGTGCGGAAGGCGGCCAGGCGCTCGTCCCGGTTGGGCGGGGTGACGCGGTGCAGCAGCTCGATGCCGCGCGTCACCTCGGCGAGCACGTCGGCGCCCAGCGTGGCCCCGCCCCCGGGGCGGGTCATGTCCACCTGGAGGAGGCGCGGCAGCTCCACCTTCGCGGGGAGGGAGCCCAGCGCCTCCGCCACCTCGCGGTAGCGCCGCGGCGACCCCGGGGACGGTGGGCAGGCGTCCAGCTCGCGCAGCCTGGCGCGCACCTCCTCCAGCCGCGCCACCGCCTCCGCGGCGGCGGGGTGCTCCCGCAGCCGGGCCAGCACCTCGTCCAGCGCCTCGCCCCCGGTCACCGGCGGCTCCAGCTCGGACACCAGCAGCTGGCTGTCGATCAATTCCTCCACGAAGGCGGCGGCGTCCTCGCGCTCGATCTCCGGGTCCAGCGCCAGGATGGCGTCCGCCACCTCGGCGGGGCGGGCGCCGCCCCGGGCGCGCTCCAGCGCGGCCTCCAGGTACTCGCTCCCGTCCACCGCCACCAGGTGGTGCGAGCGGACCCCCTTCTCCAGGCGCGACTCCACGTAGCGCAGCCGCCCCGCCGCCCGGTAGATGCTGGTGTTGGGAAAGTGCCGCAGCGAGGGGCGCAGCTCCGGGTCGGCGGCGAGCGCGTCGACGAGGCCGCACAGGTAGTCCATGTCCAGCCGGGTGTGCCGGCCGCGCTCCCCGCGGGGGGCGGTGGCCAGCACCGTACGCTCGCCCAGCCCGCCCACCGCGCACCCGGCGAACAGCCCGAACGGCGTCGCGCGCCCGGCCATCCGCTCCAGGTACCTCACCAGCGCCAGCTCCACCTTCTCGCCGCGCTCGCCCGCGGGGTCGCGGAGCCACACGTCCAGGCTCTCCTCCAGGTCGGGCGAGGCCACGAACACCGCCTCGCGCACCTCGGGGCGCTCCACCAGCCGGCGCAGCCGCCCGCGCAGCAGCGCGCGGTCGTGCGCCAGCGCCTCCTCCAGCCGCGCGGGGTCGCCCGTGGCGGCGGGCGCGGCCAGCCCCTCCGCCCACGCCTCCAGCTCGTCGAAGGGGAGGAGCGGGGCGCGCAGGACGAAGAAGGGCGCGGGGCGGAACCTGGCCTTCGGGCCGGAGCCCGGGATCGCGGGAGCTCGCATGCGTGCGGTCAGGCGTGGCGGCTGGAAACCAGGAGGAAGCGGTCCCACTCGGGCTCCACCGGGGTCGCGGCGGCGAGCAGCGCGAGCGCCACTCCCGCCGCGCCGGTGAGGAGGCCCGGGTCGTCCAGCCACTCCGAGGGACCCCCGCCGCGCGGCGGGCCCCACGAGCGGAAGCCGGCCACGCCCTCGCCCGGCCGGCGCAGCTCCAGGGCGCGCAGCGTCCAGCGGCGCGCCGCGTCGCGCACCTCCTCGTCGCCGGTGGCCTGGAAGACCCGGTCGTAGACCAGCGCCAGCCCGGCCGCGCCGTGGCAGAGCCCGGCGTCAACCACCCCGGCGTCCTCGTCCGGGCGCCGCGCCGCGCTGCGCGCGATCCGCAGCGCCTCCCGCTCCCACGCCTCCTCCCCCGCGCCGCGCGCCGCCACCAGCAGCGCCGCGGCGATCCCCGGGTCGCCGTAGCACCATGCCGCCCGCGCGGGCGTCGCCTCCACCTCGTCGGCGGCGCTGTAGGCGAAGCGCGAGGGCGACTTGGCCGGCAGCTCCTGCGCCAGCAGCCACTCCACCGCGCCCCGGAGGAGCGGGCGCGCCCGGTCGGCGGCCACCCCGGCGGCGACGGCCTGCCCCAGCACCGACACCACCCCGGGGACGCCGTGCGCCACGCCCAGGTTGAAGTGCCCACGGGCGAAGGTGCGGCGCTGGTGCTCGGGGAGCAGGTCCCAGGCGGTGTGCCAGGCGATGCCGCCCCCCGGCATGCGGACGGCGGTCTCCTCCAGCCGCGCCACGATCTCGGCCAGCAGCGCCGCCGCGGAGGGGCGCGGCAGCCGCTCCAGCGCGTACACGGCCAGCCCCACCGGCCCGGAGACCAGGTCGTAGTGCGTGGTCCAGGGCGACTGCCCCACGTGGGTGAGCAGCGCCTCGTCGATCTCGGCGTTGAAGTCGTCCTCGCCGTCGGGGGCGCCGCCCTGCAGCAGCTCCGCGCTCCACGCCACGCCCGAGAAGCCCGAGTACAGCGAGGTGGGGAGCGGCACGGTGGCGAGCGCGTCGATGGCGGCGTCCAGGTGCGGCCCCGCGCGCCCGCCGTCGCCCGCGTCCGCGCGGGCCAGCCAGGCGTGCAGCAGCGCCACGCCGGCGTCGCCGCCGGCCAGCGCCGGGTCGCCGCCGTCCACCTCGCCGGGCGCGGGGAGCGCGTCCGCGATCTCCCGCGCCGCCGCCACCGCCCGCTCCGCCTCCGCGCCCTCCAGGATGGGGCGCCACCCGCGCTCGCCGTGTCCAGTCATGTTCCGTGGTGCGTGGCCATGAAAACGCGGCGCGGCGGGACCGTGCCGGCACGGTCCC
>JBFMFL010000265.1:0-9953 GCA_040752145.1 Gemmatimonadota bacterium | reverse complement strand
TGGAGCTGGCGGTGGCCGCGGGCGGGGTGGCGGCGATGCTGGGCGTGCTCCTGTCGCAGCTGCTGGGGCTCAGCCGCATGGCCTTCGCCATGGCCCGGCGCGGCGACCTCCCCCGCCGGCTCGCCGCGGTGGACGAGGCGCGCGGGGTGCCCGGCAACGCGGTGCTGGCGGTGGGCGCCGCGGCCACCGTGATCGCGGCCACCGGGGCGCTGCGCGAGATCGCGGCGGCCGCCTCGTTCGCGATCCTGGTCTACTACGGCATCGCCAACCTGGCCGCGCTGCGCATGCCGCGCGAAGGGAAGCTGTACCCGGACGCGGTGCCGGCCGTGGGGCTGGCCGCCTGTGCGCTCCTCGCCGTGTCGCTCCCGCTGCGCACCATCGTCGTGGGGACGGCGACCCTCGCGGCGGGGATGCTGCTCCGCGCCCTGCTCCGCCGGGGACTGGCCCCGGACGCACGGTGAGGTAGATTCTCCCCGGGGCGCCGCCGCGCCCGCCCCCCGTCTCCCCCTCCTCCACTCGGCCCCGCATGGCATCCGCTCCCCCCGCGCCCGCAGCGCCGCCCACGCTGGTCGACCGCCAGGTGGCGGTGGAGACCCCGGAGCACGTCGCCGTCGGCTACGAGCTGGCCGACCTGGGCTCCCGCTTCGCCGCCCTGCTGATCGACGGGCTCGTCCTGACGGGCGGGGTTCTCGTGCTCGCGGTGGGGCTCCCGCTCCTGGGCGCCTGGCTGGGCGTGGGCGGGTGGCTGGCGGGCCTGGGGCTGGCGGCGGTCACCCTGCTGGTGTTCGCCTGGATGTGGGGGTACTTCGTGTACTTCGAGGGGCTGCGCGACGGGCAGACGCCGGGGAAGCGGCGGATGGGGATCCGGGTGGTCCACGACGGCGGCTACCCGGTGACCGTGCGCGGCGCGGCCGTGCGCAACCTGCTGCGGGTGGTGGACATGCAGCCGGGCGCCACCTGGCTGGTGGGCGGCGCGGCGATGATGCTGCACGGCGAGACCAAGCGGCTGGGCGACATGGCCGCCGGGACCGTGGTGGTGCGGGAGCGGACGGCCGCCGTGCTCCCGGAGGAGGCCGCCGCCGCGGCCGAGGCCGCCGGGCCGCCCCGCCTCTCGGCGGAGGAGTTCGACACGCTGGCCAAGTACGTGGCGCGCCGGGCGGCGCTCCAGCCGGACGTACGCAGCGGGCTGGCGAGGCGGCTGCTGGAGCGGCTGGAGCGGCACACGGCGGACGACCCGCGGCGCGCGCAGATGAGCCCGGACGCCTACCTGGCCGCGCTGCACGCGGACGAGGCCGCCCGCCACGCGGCGCGCGGCTCCGCGGGGACGGGCACCGCCCAGGCGGCGGGGCTGGTGCGCCGGCAGCGCGCGGACTGGGACGCGTACCGGGCGCTGCTGGAGCGGGCGCAGCAGCGCGGGCTGGCCGCCCTCCCGGAGCACGAGGTGTCGCGCTTCGCCGCGCTGTACCGCGAGGTGGCGGCGGACCTGGCGCGCGCCCGCACCTACGGCGGCTCGCCGGAGCTGGTGTACGCGCTGGAGCGCTGGGTGGGGACGGGGCACAACCTGCTGTACCGCCCCCCGCGCCGCTCCTGGCGGCTGCTGCGGCGCTGGCTCTCGGCCGGGTTCCCGGCGCTGGTGCGGCTGCGCTGGCGCCCCATCGCGCTGGCGGCGGCCTTTCTCTACCTCCCCGCCGTCGTGTCGTTCGCCGCCATCCGCGCCGACCCGCCGCGCGCGCGGGAGGTGCTCCCCGCCGAGATGATGATCCGGGCGGAGGAGGCCCGGCGGAAGGAGGCCGCCGGGGAGGGGTACGTGGAGATCCCGGAGACCGCGATGCCCGTGATGGGCGCGGGGATCATCGCCAACAACGTGCAGGTGGCCTTCGTCGCCTTCGCCGGGGGGATCCTGGCGGGGCTGGGGACCGCGGCCTCGCTGGTGTTCAACGGGGTGTTCTTCGGCGCGGTGTTCGGCGCGTTCGCCAACGTGGGCGCCAGCCTGCACCTGTGGACCTTCGTGCTGCCGCACGGCGTGATCGAGCTGACGGCGATCTGCATCGCCGGGGGGGCGGGGTTCCTGCTGGCCGCGGCGGTCCTGCTCCCCGGGCGGCGCACCCGGCGCGAGGCGCTGGTGCGGCGCGGGCGCGAGGCAGTGTCGCTGCTGGGCGGCACGGTGGTGCTCCTGCTGGTGGCCGGGACCATCGAGGGGTTCGTCTCCCCCGCGCCCCTTCCCCGGCCGCTGAAGCTGGCGCTGGCGGCGCTCTTCGCGGCGCTGCTGGTGGCGTACCTGGGGCTGGCCGGGCGCGGCGCGGAGGGGCGCCGGGAGGCCGAGACCGCCGACGCGTAGCGCGGGGCGAAGGAGGCCTCCGCCGCACCTTGCCCGACGGGCCGCGCGGTGCTAGCATCATGCGGTTCCGCACACACTTGCCCGCCCTCCCGCAGGTCGCTCCCCCGGAGATCCTGGATGTACCGCACGCACGCGCCCGGCCGGCGCGCCGCCCTGTGCCTGCTCTCGGCCCTGGCCGTGGCCGGGTGCGCCCCCGCCGAGGGCGCCTCCCCCGCCGACGCGGGCGACTTCCGCGTGGTCTACGAGAGCGCCCGCACTCCCGAGTACCGGCAGTGGCAGTCCGACCTGCGCGAGGTGCGGGTGCTGGAGGACGTGGCCGAGACGCTGAACCGCACCTTCGTGCTGCCGGAGGACGTGCGGCTCGCCTTCTCGGAGTGCGGCGAGCCCAACGCCTTCTACGAGCCCGAGGGGCGCCGCATCCGCATCTGCTACGAGCTGATGGACGAGATGTACGGCGTCTTCGGCGAGACGGCGGGGTCGGAGGAGGAGCTGAACCGGGCGGCGTGGGGGGCGATCTACTTCACCCTGTACCACGAGCTGGGGCACGCGCTGGTGGACCTGTGGGACATCCCCATCACCGGGCGCGAGGAGGACGCGGTGGACCAGCTCGCCGCCTTCCTGCTCACCGACGGCACCGAGGAGGGGGAGGCCGCGGCGCTCAACGGGGCCAACGCCTTCCTCCTGGAGCACGACCGCGAGGGCGGCGAGGTGGACGAGTCGGCGCTCTGGAACGAGCACTCGCTGGACCCGCAGCGGTTCTACAACATCATCTGCTGGGTGTACGGGCGCGACCCGGAGGCCTACGCGTACCTGATCGACGACGGCACGCTTCCCAGGGAGCGGGCGGAGCTGTGCGGCGACGAGTACGAGCGGCTGGACCGCAGCTGGACGGACCTGCTTTCTCCTTACCTCAAGGAGCAGGAAGAGGAGGGATGAGGCTCGGGCATGACCCCCGCTGGCGCGGGGGTCGGGCTTCGGCTCCGTAAGCGAGCAAACAACGCTCGCTAACGGAGTCGAGCCGCCACGATACCGCTGTGGCGTCTCGCCCCTTCGGGCCGAAATCCCTCATGCGACGACAACGGCGCCCCCACCTCGATGCCGAGGTGGGGGCGCCGTTCACTTTCGCACTCCCGCACTTTCGCACTTTCGCACTCCCGCACTGCCGTCACCTCACGTCCAGCAACTCCACGTCGAAGACCAGCGTGCTGTTTGCGGGGATCGGGCCCACGTTGCGGGCGCCGTAGCCCAGCTCGGGGGGGATCACCAGGGTGCGGCGGCCGCCCACCTTCATCCCGGCCACGCCCTCGTCCCAGCCGCGGATCACGCGGCCGGCGCCCAGCGGGAACTCGAAGGGCTGCCCGCGGTCGCGGCTGCTGTCGAACTTGGTGCCGTCGGTCAGCGTGCCGGTGTAGTGCACGGCGACCGTCTTGCCGCGCGTGGCCTCGGCGCCGGTGCCGGCCTGGTCGTCGCGCCACTGCAGGCCGCTGGCGGTGGTGGTCATGTCGTCGGTGTTCACGTGCGTCTCCGGTCGGGGGTGATGCGCTCGGCGGACGGCGGGTCCGCGCGGACGGGCTCCGCGGAGCGTAGCGGAGGGCGGCGGGCTCGGCAAGGCGCGTTCCGGAAGGAACGGAAGTGCGAGAGTGCGGGAGTGCGAAAGTGCGGAACGGCACGGACCCGGCCCGTGGCCCGCGGCCCGCGGCGGACGGCCGCGATGCCGGGGCACGCCGTTTGACGGTCCCCCGGCGCGGGCGTAGTCTTCCCGCGGACGCAGCGCGATGCCCGCGTGAGGGATGCGAGCGCGCAGCGGCGAGACCCGCCGGCGGTTTGGCGGGGCTCGCCTCCGTTGCAGACGGTCGTATCGTCTGCTACGGAGCCGCAGCCCGACCCCGCGTCAGCGGGGGCACGCCCGAAACAGCGGTCCCAAGCAGTTGCGCCACGAGCCCCCTCGCCACGCCACCCCATGACCCGACGCACGCACCTCCTCGCGGCCGCGCTCCTGGCCCTCGCCACCGCCGCGCAGGCGCAGACCGGGAATTACACCCCCGCAGCCCGCGCCGCGGACTCGACGGAAGCGCTGGCCGCGTTCCGCTCCAACATCGGCGCGATCCACTCCCGCGACCGCGCCGCCTACCTGCGGCACTACCTGCAGAGCCCGCGGCTGGCGCGCACCGGGCCGGGCGGCGTGCAGTGGGGCTACGCGGGGCTGGCCGGCGGCGACCCGGACTCGTGGCCGGACACGCTGGTGGCCACCCACTTCGAGGTGGTGCCGGTGGCCCCGGGGGTGGTGTACGGCGCCTACCGCTACCGGGTGGTGCAGGACGGCAGCTCGCGCGGGGTGTCGGAGCGGGTGCTGGTGAAGCAGCCGGACGGCTCCTGGAAGGTGGCGGTGTCCACGGCGTTCGGCTCGCCGGGGGACGCGCCGGTGCCCGCCTTCGCGCTGACGGGCGCCACCATCGTGGACGGCACGGGGGCGGCGCCGCGGGTGGGGACGGTGGTGATGCGGGACGGCAGGATCGCCTGCGTGGGCCGCTGCGAGGTGGGCCCGGGCATTGAGACGATCGACGCGCGGGGCAAGTGGATCGTCCCGGGGCTGGTGGACGGGCACGTCCACTACTCGCAGACCGGGTGGGCGGACGGACGGCCCGACGCGCTGGACCTGCGCGACCGGTTCCCGTACGACTCCACGGTGGCGGAGCTGCGGGCCAACCCGGGGCGCTTCTACCGCAGCTGGCTGTGCTCGGGGGTGACGGCCACCTTCGACGTGGGCGGCTACCCGTGGACCTGGGAACTGCGCGGGCCGGCAGAGCGCTCCACCTCGGCGCCGCATGTGGCGGCGGCGGGGCCGCTGGTCACCCCGTTCGCGCCGCCGCAGCTCCTGCTGCCGGGGACGCAGCAGTTCATGCGGATGGAGAGCGACTCCGTCACCCGCGCGGCCGCCCGCTTCGTGACGAGCTGGGACGCGGACGCGCTCAAGGTGTGGATGGTGGTGGGGCCCACCGCGGCCGACACCGCGGTCTGGGTGCGCCGCCTGGGGATCGCCGCCGAGGAGGCGCGCCGGGCGCGGAAGCCGCTGATCGTTCACGCCACCAACCTGTGGGCGGCCAAGCACGCCCTGCGCGCCGGGGCGAAGCTGCTGGTCCACTCGGTGGACGACGCGCCGGTGGACGAGGAGTTCCTGCGCCTGGCGCGCGAGGCGGGCACCTCGTACAACCCCACGCTCACCGTGCGCGACGGCTACGTGCAGCTGGCCGAGCGCCGCTTTCGCGCGGAGGGGCTGCCGATGGAGTGCGTGGACCCGTCCACCCGCCGCAAGGCGTACCTGACCGACTCGCTCCCGGGGGGGACGCCGCTCCCCGCCGCGGCGCGGGAGCGGCTCGCGCGGGGGTACCGGACCATGCTCGCCAACCTCAAGCGCGTGCACGACGCCGGGATCCCGGTCGTCATGGGGACGGACGCGGGGAACCCGCTGACGCTGCACGGGCCCTCGGTGTACCGCGAGATGGAGGCGATGGCGGAGGCGGGGATGACGCCCATGCAGGTGCTGGTGGCCTCCACCCGAAACGGCGCGCGGGCCATGGGGCGCGACGACTTCGGCACGCTGGAGCCGGGCAAGGTCGCGGACCTGGTGGTGCTGGACGCGGACCCGCTGGCGAGCGTCGGCAACCTGCGGCGGGTGGCGCTGGTGGCGCGCGGCGGCGAGATCTGGACCCGCGAGGAGCTGGAGTACCGCTGATGAGCAGGCGAGCCCTGGTCCTCGCGCTGCTGGCGGCGGGGTGCGGCGGCGACGAGCCGCCCGAGAAGCCGCTCCCCAACCCCGTCCCCACCCCCGGCGTCCCCGTGATCCCGGTGGCGGGGGAGAGGGTGGTGGTGAGCCGCGTCCCGCCCGCGGGGTTCGAGTGGCCGGGCGACGTGGTGGTCACCGCCCCGGAGCCGGGCGAGGTGCGCGTCATCTACAGCCTGGACAACCCCTGCCGCCACGTGCCGCGCCGGGCGCTCTCCAGCCTGCGGGGCGGCGACACGGTGGCGCTGGTGGTCACCTGGCCCCCGGTGACGCCGGACAGCTCGCGCAAGTGCCCGCCCGACATCACCCCCTACGCCTACCGGATGGACGTGGACGACGTCCCCGCCGGCCGGCACACCTTCGCCATGTTCGAGGCGATCGAGGGGCAGACGGCCGCGTCGCTGTCCCACACCAAGGAAGTGGTCGTCCGCTAGCCCCACCCCGCGCACGGAGCCGATGCTGGACCTCCCCGACCGGACCCTGATCCTGGGCCACCGCGGCGCCCCGTTCGAGGCACCCGAGAACACCTTCGGCGGCTTCCGCCTGGCGGTGGAGCACGGCGCGGACGGGGTGGAGCTGGACGTGCAGCGCTCCGCCGACGGCGCGCCGGTGGTGATCCACGACCTGACGCTGGACCGCACCACCGACGGCACGGGCGAGGTGCGCAGCCGCACCTGGGCGGAGCTGGCCGGCCTGAGCGCCGGCCCCGGCGAGCCGCTGCGCCGCCTGGGCGAGGTGGCCGACTGGGCGGCCGGGGCGGGCGCCTGGCTCAACGTGGAGCTCAAGGGCGAGGGGACCGAGGCCGCCACCCTCGCCTCGCTGGAGCGCGCCGGGGTGCTGGAGAGGAGCATCGTCTCGTCCTTCCTCCCCACGGTGGTGCTGGAGGTGGGCAGGCTGGCGCCGGGCGTGCGCCGCGCGCTGGTCACCGAGTTCTGGGACGACACCGTGGCCGGGCTGGCGCGCGACAGCGGGGCCGGCGGGGTGTGCATCCACCGGGGGCTCGCCACGCCGGAGCGGCTGGCGGAGCTTGCCGCGGCCGGTCTTTCCGTGGTGGTGTGGACGGTGGACGACCCCGCCGAGGTCCGCGCGCTGCTGCGGGCCGGGGTGGCGGCGATCATCACCAACGACCCGCGGCGCGCCGTGCAGGCGAGGCGCGAGGTGGAGGGCTGAGGCCCCGCCTGGCGCGCCCCTTGCCGCTCCCGCCCCGTCGCACGGCCGGCGCCCGCGCCGGCCCCCTCGCATCCACCCCGGTTCCAGGCCGATGCTGCTCGCCCATCTCGCCGCCGTGCTGGCGCTCCAGGTCGTGCCGGCGCCCGCTCCCGCGCAGGCCCCGGTCCCCGCGCCCGCCGCCGCGGACACGCTGGGGGCCTTCGACTCGCCCGAGACGCGCGCGCTGGTGGAGCGCGTGGTCCGCGCGGGCTCCGTGGTGCCCCAGGAGCTGACCGACTACCGCGCCGACTACCGCACCGCCGTGTACCTGTCGCTGCGGCCGGACTCGGCCACGGCGGGCGAGGTGCCGGTGACGGTGGACGAGTTCGCGGGCGAGGTCCGCTGGGGCCGCGCCGGGAGCCTGCGCCAGGAGGTGCAGGGGCACCGGATCCGCCTGCTGGCGCCCACCCCCTACACCATCGGCACGCTGCTGGAGCAGCCCTGGATCGTCCCGCACCTGTACGGGCAGACCATCGAGCTCTTCCAGCTCTCCCCCGCCCCGGCCAGGAACGCCGCGGGGCGCCCGGTGCGGCGGGTGTCGCGCGCGGTACACCCCTTCTCGGCGCGCGGGCTGGAGCTGTACCGCTACACCGCCGGCGACACGGTGCGGGTGACCACCAGCGAGGGCGTCGTGCGCCTGGCCACCGTCGAGGTCCGGCCGCGCGGCGAGGTGGCGGGGGGCAACGCCCCGCGGGTGGTGGCGGGCTCCTTCCAGGTGGACCTGGACCGCGCGGCGATCGCGCGGGCGCGCTTCGGGTTCGCGGAGCCGGACGGGCGCTTCCGGCTGAGCCGCACCGGGGTGTTCTTCGAGATGGAGAACGGGCTGGTGCAGGGGCGCTTCTGGCTCCCCTACCGGCAGCGGCAGGAGATCCAGGTGGCCTCGCCGCTGCTGGGCGGCTCCGCGGCGGTGCGGGTGGCGACGGGGATCTCCGGCTACGACCTGAACGGCGGCTGGGCCCCGGAGGAGGTGGGGCGCTACACGCTGGTGAGGAACGAGCGCGGCGACGAGGCGTTCCGGGAGTGGGGGAGCACGGTGGGCGAGGGGCTGGGCGACTTCGACATCGCCGACTTCTCGGACCTGGCGCGGGCCACCGCGGCGGGCGGCGGGGAGCGCGACGAGGGGGTGCGGGTGTCGCTGCTCCCCCGGCGCGGCGAGCACTTCTTCCGCTACAACCGGGTGGAGGGCCCCTTCCTGGGGCTGGGGATCGGCGCGGAGGCGGAGCGGCCGGACGGCGCGCGCTGGGACGTGTACGCCACCGCGGGGTGGGCGTTCTCGGAGGGGACGGGGCGCGGGGAGGCCGGCGCCCGCTGGACGGACGAGTCGGTGGGCCCCTTCGGGCTGCGGCAGGGGTGGAGCGCGTCCACGGCCGTGTACCGCCGCCTGCGCGACACGCAGGTGTTCCGCCCCGCCTTCCGCTGGGACCTGGGCTACGCGCTGAACGCGGCGTTCGGCGGCTACGACATCCTGGACTACTACGACGCCACCGGCGCCGAGGCGTTCGCCGGCATCCGCCGCGGCCCCTGGTCCGGCCGGCTGGGCGGCCGCTTCGAGCGGCACGACTCGGTGACGCGCAACACGGAGTCGTTCCTGTTCGGCAGGGCGCGCCGCTTCCCCGAGGTGGCGCCCGCGGACGCGGGGACGCACGCCGGCGCGGAGGGCGAGGTGCGCTACGGGCTGGGCGGCGGCGCCTTCTCGGTGGGGAACAGCCTGGTGGCCTCCCTGCGCGCCGAGACCGGCTTCGCCGACTGGCGGTTCGGCCGCCTCACCGGCTTCCTGGCCGCGCGCCGCTCCCTGGGCCCCTACCTGACGCTCGCCCTGCGCGGCGACGCCGGCCACGTGGCGGGCGAGGCCCCGCCGCAGTACCTCATCCGCTTCGGCGAGGCCGAGGGGCTGCGCGCCTACGAGCCCAACGAGTTCGGCGGCACCACCGCCGCCATCGGCCGCGCCCGCCTGCTCCTGTTCCTCCCGCCCTACACGCAGCGCCCGCTGGCGCGCGCCGGCTTCTTCATCATCCCCCCGCTCCGCCCGGCCGTCGCCCTTTCCGGCACCTCCGCCTGGGCCGACGTGTCCGCCGACGCCGAGGACGAGCTGCTCCGCGTGGGCTCCCGCCCCACCGGCGGCGCCCGCCGCACCGTGGGGATCGGCTTCAGCATCTTCGAGGACGCGCTCTCGCTGGAGTACTCGAAGCCCCTGGAGGACGGCGAGGAGGGGCGGTGGACGTTCGGGCTGGTGGGGTGGTTCTGAGGGACGAAGTGCGAAAGTGCGTGAGTGCGAAAGTGCGTGAGTGAACGGCAGTACGAAGTACGAAGTACGCTACACACCGTAAGACCGTCTTGCAGTTCTCCCCTCCCCTGCTTGCGGGGGAGGGGCCGGGGGAGGGGGCCCTCGCGGACGCCAGCGCGATGCCCGCGTGAGTCTTCCACCGGCTCCGCCGACCCTGACGGCATGAAACTAACCCGGCAGCCTTCGGAGCTTTGTTCGGATTTTTTACGGGTTAGTTTCTATTCAGCGTCTGTAGGCGCGGGGCACCATCCATCACACCAGAAACTTGACAGCGAGGCGGGCTGGGGCTTGTAGGATGAGACGCGCACCCGGGAGCCAAGGCCGGTACAACATTGGTGGTG
>JBFMFL010000264.1:0-10046 GCA_040752145.1 Gemmatimonadota bacterium | reverse complement strand
CGGACGCGTCGCCCGGGGCCGCGGCGCCGCGGGCGCTGGCCGCGGACGCGCCGGCCCCCGCCCCGGAGGCGATCACCGAGGCGGAGCTGCGGCGCGACCTGTTCGCCCTCGCGTCGGACGGGATGCGCGGGCGGCTGGCGGGGGAGCTGGACGAGGTGCGCGCCTCGGCCTGGCTGGCGGAGCGCGCGCGGGAGGCGGGGCTCCTCCCGGCGGGCGACGACGGCACGTACTTCCAGTTCTGGCCGCTGCGCAGGGTGCGCACGGCGGCCACCGCCCGCGTTGTGCTGGGCGGGGCGCCGCTGGCGCTGGGGCGCGAGGTGGTGGTGGTGGCCCCCGTGGACGCGCGGGTGGAGCTGCCGGTGGTGTGGGTGGGGGAGGGGAGGGAGGAGGACCTGGCCCGCGTGGACGTGCGGGGCAAGGCGGTGGCGGCCGTGCTCAGCCGCCCGCGGGCGGCGCCCGGGCCGGGGGTGAGCCTGTGGGCGCGGCGCTACACCACGGCGGCGGTCCGCGAGCGGGCGGCCTTCCTGGCGCAGCGCGGGGCCGCGGCGGTGATCCTGGTGTCGGACTCCGTGGCCGAGACGCAGTGGGGCGTCACCGGGAGCCACTACCTGCGCGGGAGCTACGCGCGGGACACGGGGGCGGAGGCGCGGCCCGCCGGGGCGCCGCCCGTGCTCTGGCTGCCGCGCGCGATGCTGGAGGCGGCGCGCCGGCCGGGGCAGCGGCTCGTCGCGGAGCTGGCGACGGAGAGCTTCGTCTACCCCTCGGTGAACGTGGTGGCCGTGGCGCCGGGGGCGGACGCGGCGCTGCGCGGCGAGCACGTGCTGTACAGCGGCCATCAGGACCACGACGGGACCCGGGTGGCCGTGAACGGCGACTCCGTCTGGAACGGGGCCGACGACAACGTCACCACCAGCGTGGCGATGCTCGCCATCGGCAGGGCGCTGGTGAGGCAGCCGGCGCGGCGCAGTTCGCTGTTCGTGTGGCACGGCGCGGAGGAGCGCGGGCTGCTGGGCTCGCGCTGGTTCGTGCGGCGCCCCACGGTGCCGCGGGAGTCCATCGTGGCGGTGCTCAACGGCGACATGCTGGGGCGCAACCACCCGGACTCGGCGGCGCTGCTGGGCTCTCTGCCGCCGCACCGCAGCTCGGGCGAGCTGGTCGCCATGGCGGAGCGGGCCAACGCGCAGGTGTCGCGCTTCCTGCTGGACACCGCCTGGGACTCGCCCTCGCACCCGGAGGGGTGGTACTTCCGCAGCGACCACCTCCCCTACGCCTGCGCCGGCATCCCCTCGCTGTTCTTCACCACGCTGCTGCACGAGGACTACCACACGCCGGAGGACGAGAGCGAGCGGATCGACGTCGCCAAGCTGGCCCGCATGACGCGCTGGATGTACGCGACCGGGTGGGCCGCCGCCCAGGCGGACCGCCGCCCGGCGCCGGAGCCCGGGTTCGAGCTGGAGCGGCCCTGCACGCCGTAGCCGCGCTTCGCCGATCACGAAAACCGAAGGGGCACGCTCGCGAGCGTGCCCCTTCGGCGTATGCGCTCAGTCGTTCCGGCCGCGGCGGCGGACGTGGCGGCGCCCGCGCGCCTGCGACGTGTCGATCAGCAGCGCGACGACCAGCCCGCCGATCGCCACCGGCCCCCACTCCCCGCCGAACCAGTGCTGCACGCCGGAATACCAGAGCAGCGTGGTGGGGAGGAAGAGGAAGCCGAGCACCGGCCAGAGCAGGGTGTCGAACATCCCCCGGAACCAGTCGGTCAGGAACCAGAGGCCCAGGATGAGCCCGCGGGGCACAAGGAGCGCGAGGAGGACGACGAGGCAGGGCATGGCAGGCCGCCGGGTTGCGGGTGTCGTGAGCGGCGCCGAAGGCCGGCGCCGGTCCCGCCTCCCTACGCGGAGCCCCGCCGCCGCGTTTCGGAGACGGGAAAAGCAAAGGCGCCCGGCCGGATCGCCGGGCGCCGAGGACGCGGCGCAATCGCATGAGGGATTTCGGCCCGGAGGGGCGAGACCCGGCGGGGCACCTCAGTTCAAAGGTGCAGCGCCGGGGCTCGACTCCGTTAGCGAGCGTTGTTTGCTCGCTTACGGAGCCGAAGCCCGACCCCCGCGCCCCGCGGGGGGCATGCCCGAACCCGCTTTCAAGCCGTTGAGAAGTCAGTGCTGGATGTCCACCACCAGCCGCGCGGGACCGCTCAGCTCCGTCACCCGGTAGCGGTTGGGCGAGGCGACGCCAAGCACCCAGGTGACGTCCGCCTCGAAGTCGCAGGTCAGCTCCAGCTCCTTGAGCACCGGCAGCGACAGCTTCCGCTCCCGGTCCGCGACGGTGACCTGGCCCGCCTCGTCGTGCGCCCGCGCCGGGGTGATGCGGACCTCCAGCCACCCCTGCCCCGCCACCTGCGTCTCGTCGCCCGAGCCGCACTTGCGCACCGGCCGGTCCACGTACTCCACGTGGTACCCCGGCACCTGGGCGCCGTCGAACTCGAACACCACCCGGTCCCACCCCGCGTTGCGAGCCGTCCGCACCGCCCGGAGCGTCGCCCCGGAGCCGCGCCGCACCTGCGTGACGCCCGCCGTCCACCCGCCCGCCGCCTGCGCGGGAGAGGCCTGCGCCTGCGGCTGCCGCGCGGCGCCGGTCGGGGGCGCGGGCTTCGCCTCGATCCGGAGCGAGTCGGTGTTCGGCACCCAGGGGCGCGCGTCCAGGGGCCGCTCGGGCGCGCGGATCATGGTGTCGCGCGCGGCGGGGGCCGCCGCGCCGCCGGAGGGCGCGGGCTGCGCGGACGCCGCCCCGTCCTCCGGCTCCCCCTGCGGCGGCTGGGAGGCGCACGCCGCCACCACGATCGCCACCATCCCCATCCACCCGAGCAGAGCCGTCATGTTCACCCCTCCACGCTGGTCGGTGCGGCGGGAACGGCAATCCGCTCCCCGCCGGCGTACACGTTGAAGCGGCTCTCCCGCAGGAATCCCACCAGCGTCATCCCCGTCTCCGCGGCCAGCTCCACCGCCAGGCTGGACGGCGCCGAGACCCCCGCGAGCACCGCCACCCCCGCGCGCGCCGCCTTCTGCACCAGCTCGAAGCTCAGGCGCCCGCTGACGAGCAGAACCCGGTCGGAAAAGGGAAGTTCCCCCGCCAGGAGCCCCGCCCCCACCAGCTTGTCCACCGCGTTGTGGCGCCCCACGTCCTCCCGCGCGCGCAGCAATTCGCCCTCGGCCGAAAAGAGCGCGGCGGCGTGCAGCCCGCCCGTGCGCTCGAACACGGCCTGCGCCGCGCGCAGCCGCGCCGGGAGCGCGAGCAGCGTCTCGGCGGCGACCACGGGCCCCGGCGCGGCCACGGGGCACGCGTCGCCGCGGACCGCCTGGATGGACGCCTTGCCGCACACGCCGCAGCTGGAGGTCGTGTAGAAGTTGCGGCGGAGGAGCTCGGGATCGAAGGAGGCGCCGGGGGACAGCTGGACGCTCACCACGTTGTACTGCTGCGGGCCGTCCAGCTCCGCGTCCACGCAGTAGCGGATGGCGGCGACCTCGTCCGCGGCGCGGAGGACGCCCTCGGTGAACAGGAACCCCGCGGCCAGCTCGAAGTCCGACCCCGGGGTGCGCATGGTGACGGAGACGCGCCCGGCCGCCCCGCCGTGGCGCGCGACGCGGATCTCCAGCGGCTCCTCGGTGGCGAGCGTGTCGCGGCGCGTGCGGCGCGACACGCCGCCCTCGCGGACCGCCACCTCCTCCACCGGGCGGCGGGTGGTGCTCCCCCGGCGCGCGGCGCCGCGGGTGGCGAGGTCGGCTGGGGACGGGCGGCGGTCGGACATGCGGGGCCCCGGGTGGTCGCGTCGGGCGTCTGGCCGCAAGCTGGTCCCGGCGGAGCGGCATCGCAAGGCCGGGTGCCGGGACGCCTCAGCGGCCGAGCACGGCCGCGACGAACCGCGTCATCGCCTCCAGCGTGGCTTCCGGGGCGTCCCGGTGCGGCGAGTGGCCGACGCCGGGCAGGATCGCGGTCTCGACCGGGCCGGCCACCTGCCGCCGGACGGCATCCACCTGCGCCGGGGTGCCGTACTCGTCCGCCTCGCCCTGCACGACGAGGACGGGAACGGCGACGCGCGGCAGGAACTCCTCGATGTTCCAGGCGCGGAATTCCGGGTCCAGCCAAACGCCGTTCCAGCCGTAAAAGGCGCAGTCCACGTTGCCGCCGTGGTGGCGCTCCAGCTTCGCGCGCAGGTCCGTGTCCCGGTACGCCTCGCCGATGGCGGCGATGCTCGCCACCGACACGTCCTCCACGAACACGTGCGGCGCCTCCAGCACCAGGGCGCGGACCCGGCCGGCCGCCCCGCTCCCGGCGTGGACCAGCGCGATGGAGGCGCCGTCGCTGTGGCCCACGAGGACGGCGTCGCGCACCCCCGCGGCGTCCAGCACCTCGGGGAGCACGCGCAGCCCCTCGTCGTGCATGAAGCGCACGGGCCGGGGGAGGGGCACGGGGTCCGAGCGGCCGTAGCCGGCGCGGCTGTACACCAGGGCGCCGCACCCCGTGGCCCGGGCCAGGCGCGCCGGGAAGTCGCGCCAGAGCGAGACGCACCCCAGCCCCTCGTGCAGGAACACCAGCGTGGGCGCCCGGTCCGGCGGCGGTCCGTGCCAGGCGTACTCCAGCCGCCTTCCTCCGGCGTGCAGGAAGCCCCCCGCGGCGGGCGCGCTCCCCTCCGCCGTCAAGCCGCCGCTCCGGACCGCGCCGCCCGGCCGCGCATGTCCGCTTCCGGCAAGCCCCGTCCCATAATCGGACGCATTCGCATGCTCCCGGGGATCTCCCGATCCGGCAATCCGTTGCCCTGGAATCACTTGCGTTTTCGACGGCGCGGGTACGGCTCTGGCTTCGTGGACGGGTGCAGCCGGACCGGTGAAGCGACCCGGCCCGGCGCGCGGCGGGAAGCGCCCGCCCCCCACCATCGACGATCCAGCAGGAGCACGACCATGCCCGCCCATCGCAACGCCCGCCAGGTCCTCGCCCTCTTCCTCGCCACGCTGGCCACGCTCGCCCTCGCCGCCTGCGGCGGCGGACTGGACGCCACGGCCGAGCCCCGCCCCGCCGCCAGCTTCGCCGCCGCGGACGCCGGGTCGCGCAGCGACGGGTGCGGCACCGCCGAGCGCCCCTGCGTGCTCCAGGAGATCCGCGTCGCCGCCCCCGCCGCGGAGTGACCCGCGCCGGGCGGACGGCGCCGGGCCGGCCGCCGCGGGCGACGCAAGCGCCGCACCCGCGGGGCCGGCCGTCAGGGGGAGGCGGCGGGGAGCAGGCGGTCCACGGCGGCGAGGAAGGCGTCCACGTCGAGCGGCTTGCCCAGGCAGGCGCTCGCGCCGGCGGCGAGGAGCCGGTCGGCCGTTGCGGGCCCGCACTCGGTGCTGACCACCAGCACGGGGATGCCGGCGGTGCGCTCGTCCTCGCGGAGGCGGCGCAGCACCTCCTCGCCGGGGATGTCGGGGAGCCGCAGGTCCAGCAGCACCAGGTCCGGGAGGTGCGCGCGGGCCAGCTCCACCCCCAGGCGGCCCTGCACCGCGAACAGCGTCCTGCGGCCGGGGCGGGCCGCGAGGATCGCCTCCACCAGCGCCAGGCTGGACAGGTCGTCCTCCACGTACAGCACCGTGTGGCCGCTGCGCTCCTTCCGGGGGTCGGGCAAGGGGATCGCTCCCGGCGGTGCGGCCCCGGCGGGCCGCGGTGGGCGCGGCGCGCCGACGGGTCCGGCGCGCTCCCCGGAACGCTACACAGTGGCCCCCGCCCCGGCATGGGTCAACTGACCGATTGGCGCGTGGATCCTGTCTTGCCGCGCCGCCGCGCCGCGGGTTAGCTTTTCGGCACCGAGACAAACCCGCAGCCCCGCCGCACCCCGCCCGCCTTCCCGGCGCCGCGGACGGCCTCCGCCGCGCCACGCTTCCGCCACACCGATGGACCCCACGCTCCTCCCCCCGGCCGCCGTCGCCGCCGGGGACTCCGCCGCGTCCTCCGACCGGAGCTACCGCGCCATCTTCGAGGTGGCCGGCGACGCCATCTGCGTGCTGGACCCGGCCACCGGCGAGATCCTGGACGCGAACCCGGCGCTGTGCACCCGCCACGGCTACACGCTGGAGGAGGTGAAGCGCGTGGGGATCCGCGAGATCAGCGTGGACCGCGAGCCGTACACGCTGGAGCGCCTGGCGGTGTACCTGCAGCGCGCCGCCGGGGGCGAGCCGCAGCGCTTCGAGTGGCGCAGCCGCACCCGCTGCGGCGACGAGGTGCTGTGGGAGGCGCACCTGGCGCGGCTGGCGCTGCACGGGCGCGACCGGCTGCTGGTGGTGGCCCGCGACATCACCGAGCGCAAGCGCGCCGACGAGGCGCTGCGGGCCTCCGAGGAGAGCTACCGGACCCTGTTCGACGCCACCGCGGACGCCATCTGCGTCTACGACCCCGACACCGGGGCGATCCTGGACACCAACCGCGCCAACTGCGAGCTGCACGGCTACACCGCGGAGGAGATCCGGACGCTGGGGATCGAGCGGCTGAACCCCAACCGCGAGCCGTACACCATGGAGCGGGCGTGGGGATACCTGGCCCGCGCCGCCGCCGGGGAGCCGCAGCGCTTCGAGTGGGCCACCGTGACCCGCGGGGGCGAGGAGATCGTGTGGGACACGCACCTGCTGCGCGCCGCCGTCGGCGGGCGCACGGTGCTGATGACCGTGTCCCGCGACATCCGCGAGCGCAAGCGGGCGGACGCGGCGCTGCACCGGGCGTACGGCGAGCTGGAGCACCGGGTGGAGGAGAGGACCGCCGAGCTGGAGGCCATCTTCCGCGCGCTCCCGGACCTGTTCTTCCGGCTGGACCCCTCCGGCGTGGTGCGGAGCTACCGGGTGGGCGCCGCGGGCGGGGCGATCCCGGTGACGGACGACGCCCTGGGGCGGCCGCTCTCCGCGCTGCTCCCCGCCGGGGAGGCCGCCCGGGTGGACGCGGCGCTGGCGGCGGTGCGGCGCACGGGGGAGCTGGTGTGCGTGGAGCTTGGGCACCCCTCCGCCGACTCGGCGCGCGACGTGGAGGTGCGGCTCCTGCCGCTGGACGGCGACAGCGTGCTGGCGGTGGTGCGCGACATCACCGAGCGCAAGCGGGCCGAGCGGGCGCTACGGGAGCGGGAGGAGCACTTCCGCCGCCTGATCGAGAACGCGCACGACGTGATCACCGTGCTGGACGAGCACGGCAACTTCGTCTTCCAGAGCCCGTCGCTGGAGCGGGTGCTGGGGTACGCGCCCGAGGAGCTGGCCGGGGGCAACGCGCTGGACCTGCTGCACCCGGACGACCAGGAGCAGATCGGCGGGGCGATGGCGGCGATGCTGGGGGCGCCCGGCAGCATCGCCCGAGCCGAGTACCGCTACCGCCACCGCGACGGCTCGTGGCGCCGGCTGGAGACCTTCGGCCGCACCATCCTCCCCGACTCGGCCGCGGAGGGGCTGGTGTTCAACTCCCGCGACGTCACCGAGCGCTGGGAGGCGGAGCGCGCCCTCAAGGAGCGCGAGGACCACTTCCGCCGCCTGGCCGAGAACAGCCACGACCTGGTGCAGGTGATCTCGGCCGAGGGGGTGATCGAGTACAGCGGCCCCTCCATGCACCGGCTGCTGGGGTACACGCCGGAGGAGGTGGCCGGCACCCTGGCCACCGACTACATCCACCCCGAGGACCTGCCGCGCGTGGCCGACACCATCGCCGCCGCCGTGGGCAGCCCCGGCGTGACCTACCGGGCGCAGTACCGGGTGCTCCACAAGGACGGCGGGTACCGCCACAACGAGGGATTCGCCCGCACCCTGGCCATCGACTCGGCGGAGCGCGGGCTGGTGGCCAACGTGCGCGACGTCACCGAGCGCGTCCGCGCCGAGGAGGCGCTCCGGGAGCGCGAGGAGCACTTCCGCAGCCTGATCGAGAACGCTCACGACAGCATCGCCATCGTGGACGCGGCCGGGGTGATGAGGTACCAGAGTCCGGCGATGGAGCGGCTGATGGGGTACGCGCCCGAGGAGATGGACGGGCGCGCCGTGGTGGAGTTCGTCCACCCGGAGGACGTGCGGCGCGTGGTGGAGACGCTGGGCGCCATCACCCGCTTTCCCGGGAGCACCGGCGCGGTGGACTACCGCTTCCGCCACAAGGACGGGAGCTGGCGCATGCTGGAGGCGTTCGGGCGGACGCTGCGGCCGGACTCGGCGGAGGAGGGGGTGGTGGTCAACGTGCGCGACGTCACCGAGCGGCGCCGCGCCGAGGAGGCGCTGATCCAGGCCAAGGCCGAGGCGGAGCGCGCCAACCGCGAGAAGAGCGAGTTCCTGTCGCGGATGAGCCACGAGCTGCGCACCCCGCTCAACAGCATCCTGGGCTTCGCGCAGATCCTCGCCGACGTGGAGCTGGACCCGGCGGACCGCAAGGCGGTGCACCACATCCTCACCGCCGGCGAGCACCTGCTCAACCTGATCAACGAGGTGCTGGACATCGCCCGCATCGAGTCCGGCCGCCAGCCGCTCTCGCTGGAGCCGGTGCGGCTGGGCGTGGCCTTGCGCGAGGCGGTGAGCATGGTGCGCCCGCTGGCCGCCGCGCGCGGCGTGTGGGTGGCGGAGGCGCCCGCCGGGCTGGGCGACGCCTGGGTCCACGCCGACCGGCAGCGGCTGGTGCAGGTGCTCCTCAACCTGCTTTCCAACGCGGTCAAGTACAACCGGCCCGGCGGGAGCGTGCGGCTGGCCTGCGAGCCCGCGTCGGGGAGCGACGGCCCCGTCCGGGTGCGGGTGGTGGACAGCGGGCTGGGGATCGCGGCGGAGCAGCGCGGGCGCCTCTTCGTCCCCTTCGCGCGGCTGGGCGCCGAGCAGACGGGGATCGAGGGGACGGGGCTGGGGCTCGCCCTGTCGCGGCGGCTGGTGGAGGCGATGGGCGGGACGCTGGAGCTGGAGGCGAGCTCACCGGAGGGGAGCACCTTCCGGGTGGAGCTGCGCCCGTCGGCCGACCCGCTGGGGGAGGCCGCCGCGGAGGCGCGCCACATGGACCCGGCGCAGGCGGAGCCCTCTGCCACGGCCACGCTGCTGTACGTGGAGGACAACCTGGCCAACCTCAACCTGGTGGAGATGCTGCTGTCCCGGCGCCCCGGGTGGCGGCTGATCCCGGCGCTCCAGGGCGGGCTGGGGGTGGAGCTGGCGCGCGAGCACGCGCCGGACGTGGTGCTGCTGGACCTGCACCTCCCCGACATGCCGGGCGAGGAGGTGCTGCGCCAGCTGCGGGCCGACCCGCGCACGGCCGGCATCCCGGTGATCGTGATCAGCGCGGACGCCACGCCGCGCACCATCGAGCGGCTGCAGGCCGCGGGCGCGGACGAGTACCTGACCAAGCCGCTGAACGTGAAGCGCTTCGTGGAGGCGGTGAACGCCATGCTGGCCGGGGCGGCGCGCCCGTGAGCGCCCCCGACACGACGGGGTGCACCCTGCTGCTGGTGGACGACGAGGACGCCAACCTGGACCTGCTGGAGGCGGTGCTCACCCGCGAGGGCTACCGCTCGCTGGTGAGGACCCCCGACGCGCGGCGGGCGGTGCCGCTCTGGGAGGCGGTGCGCCCCGACCTGGTGCTGCTGGACCTGCACATGCCCCACCTCACCGGCTTCCAGGTGCTGGAGGAGCTGCGCGCCCGGACCCCGGCGGACGACTTCCTCCCGGTGCTGGTGCTCACCGCGGACGCCACCTTCGCCGCCAAGCAGCGCGCCCTGGGCGAGGGGGCGCAGGACTTCGTCACCAAGCCGTTCAACAACGCCGAGGTGGTGCTGCGCGTCCGCAACCTGCTGCGCACGCGCATCCTGCACCGCGAGCAGCGCCGCGCCCGCGAGGCCGCGGAGCTGCTGGCCGCCGCCAGCCGCGCGCTGGGCGCCTCGTTCGACACGGACACCGCGCTGGAGCAGCTGGCCCGGCTGCTGGTGCCTCGCCTGGCGGAGCGCTGCGCCGTGGACCTGTTCCACGAGCCGGCTCCCCGGCGGGCGGCGTACGCCCGGCTGGACCCGGAGGCGGGGGTCGTGCTGGCGTCGGGCCCCGCCG
>JBFMFL010000263.1:0-10094 GCA_040752145.1 Gemmatimonadota bacterium | reverse complement strand
AGGGCACCCAGCGCCCACCCGGCGAGGGGGCGCAGCTCCAGCAGCGTGGACTCTCCCAGGATGGGCAGATAGACCCCGGGCAGCAGCGGCGCCGCGGCGAGGAGCAGGCCGCCGGCGAGCGCGGCGAGGTGCGCCAGGGAGCGGACGGTCATGCCCGGCAGGCGGTCCCGGCCCTCAGAAGCTGGGCCCGAAGAACACCGAGTTGGCGAACAGCGGCAGCAGCCCGCGCCACAGGTCGCGGAAGTTGGGGTCCCCCGCGAAGCCGATCACCCGCCCCCGCCCCACCCGCTCCGTCCACAGGTACGGCGTCCCAGCCAGCCGCGCCGGCGCCTCCGGCCACAGGTACCCCGCCATGCGCAGCCGCGGCAGGGGGGCGTAGCGGACCACGGCCTCCCCCGGCCGCAGATCCCGCGGCGCCGCGTACACGCGGTCCGAGAACACCAGCACCGGCAGTTCCGCCGCGTGGACGCCCGCCAGCAGCGGCGACAGCGTGTCCGCCTCGGCGCGGACGATGGCCCCCGGCACGCCCGCGGGGAGCGGCGCGCCCTGGGCGCTGTCGGCGCGGACGGAGTCGCGGCGCGCGCGGAAGCGCGACAGCCCGGTGCGCTCCGCGGCCAGCCACCCCGTGGCCGCGTCCAGCGTCACCAGCACCCCCCCGGCGCGCACCCACTGCCCGATCCGCTCCCGCCCGCCGTCGCCCAGCGCCCGCTCCAGCCCCGCCGCGTTCACCGACGGCACCACCAGCACGTCGAAGTCGTCCAGCGCGGCCCCGGCGAGGCTGGACACGTCCACCGGGGTCACCGGGTAGCGCAGCCGCTGGTCGAACGCGTACCAGGCGAACCCGAACGAGTTGCCGCCCACCGGGCTGCCGCCGGCCAGCGCCACCCGCGGCGTGCGCAGCGGGAACACGCTGTTGCTCCCCAGGTCCGCGCCCTCCTCCACCGCCGCCGACTGGATCGCCGCCACCCGCGCCCCCGCCTCGGCCGCGTGCCGCCGCACCCGCTCGTGGACGTCCGGCCCGTTGCCCTCCACCCGCGCCAGCAGCGCCCCCTGCGGAAAGCGCTCGCCCCCGGCCGTGAACGCGCGGGACGCGTACCACACCCGCACGCTGTCCGCCAGCAGCGACGCCAGCAGCCGGTACGACGCCTCGCTCCCCGCCTCCCAGGCGTACGCGTACCGCGCCGTGGCCGGCGCCGCCACCGCTCTCCCGGCCGGCACGTCCGCCGGCTCCACGCCGCCGGGGACGCCGCGCAGCCCCCAGGCGCGCACCCGGAAGGTGTACGGCAGCGACCAGGCGGTCACGTCGTAGAAGCGGCCCGCCTGCCCGGTGCGGCGGCTTTCCAGCTCCTCGCGGATGAACGACGAGTCCAGCTGCGCGTCCGGCTCCAGCAGCGCGCGGGCGAGCCGCCCCTGCGGCTGCGCCAGGTCCACCACGTACGCCCCGGCCGGGAGCCGCACCGTCCCCGCGCCCGCCCGCCCGTACTCCGTGGCCGGCACGCTCGCCGCCGAGCGCAGCCGCCCCACCGCGATCCCGTTGTCCGCCAGCCGCCGCGCCAGCGAGTCCGCGCGCCCCTGCGCGTCCGGCTCCCACGCCACCGCGCGCAAGCCCCCGCGCGGCGCGTCCGACACCGCCGAGCGGCGGAACTCCAGGTAGTCGCGCAGCCGGGCGGTGCGATTCCGCGCCGCGGCGCCCAGCGTCGCCATGGACGCCGTGTAGTGGTGGTGCGCCGCCTCGCGCAGGGTGAGCACCGTGCCGTCGCGGCGGCGGACGGCTCCGCCGGCGCTGCTGGCCTGCTCGTACGTCATCCCCACCGCGCCGATCAGCGAGGGCCAGGACACGCCGTAGCCCGGGTAGAACTCGTCGTACCCCTCGCGCCGGAAGTACGACCACCCCTGCCGGTCGAAGGCCGCGGCGTTGGCGGCGGCGAACACGTCCCAGCCGCGCACGATGCTGGGGTGGACGTTCTTGTTCACCGGCTCCATGGGCGGGGCGAAGAAGTAGGTGGAATTGGACCCCATCTCGTGCAGGTCCACCGCCACGTGCGGCCACCAGGTGGTGAAGGTCCGCACCCGCCCCCGCGACTCCGGGTGCGACAGGATGAACCAGTCGCGGTTGAGGTCGAACAGGTAGTGGCTGGTGCGCCCGCCCGGCCAGTTGCCGCCGTGGATCATCGCCTCGGGCGACGTGGGGACCCCCAGGGCGCCGCGCATCCGCATCACGTCCTGCACGTGCCGCTCGTGGCCGTCCGGGTTCTGCACCGGGTCGATGAGCACCACCGTGCTGTCCAGGACGGCGCGCGTCTCCGCGTCGCGCCCGGCGGCCAGCTGGTACAGCGTGGCGATGGCCGCCTCCGTCCCCGACGCCTCGTTGCCGTGCACCGTGTACCCCAGCCACACCACCGCCGGCAGCCGCCGCACCACGGCCTCCAGCTCCGCCGCGGAGGCGCCGCGCGGGTCGGCCAGGCGCGCGGCGTCCGCGCGGACGGCGTCCAGGCGGCGGGCGTTGGCCTCGCCGGCCACCGTCACCCGCAGCAGTTCGCGCCCCTCGAAGGTGTGCGCCACCGTGTCCACCCGCACCCGCGGGCTGGCCGCGGCCACGCGCTCCACGTACCTCGCCAGCAGGTGGTGCGGGGTGAAGCGCTCGCCCACCTCGTAGCCCAGCACGCTGCGCGGGGTGGGGACGGCGGGGTCGTAGTCGCCGCCCGCCGAAAAGGCGTGCTGCGCGGCGGCGGGAACGGCGGCGGACAGGAGCAGCGCGGACAGGAGCGCGGTTCGCTTCACGGGGGTCTCCGGCGGGACGGGGGGACGTGTGGAATCCGCCGGAATGTGCGCGCTCCGGAGCCGGCGGGGCAAGGGGACCGGGCGCAGGTGGGGGCCCGCCCCGCGCCCTGCTCCACAAGCCCGTGCGGGGGCCGAACATGCGTTTCCTACAGAGGTGGTGAGTGGTATGCTTCGTGCGATTTGCACCGGCCCGCGCAGGCCGCCGGAACGGGCCCGCCCGGACGGAAACCAGGACCCCCAGGGTGTGTGATGATGGACCGTTACGAGGGCCGCGCCAACGACCGGAGCGCCGACGCGCGCACGACCCCCGCGGAGGGTGCCTACGCGCGCCGGATCGACTGCTGCGACTCGCCGCGCTCGCGCGAGCGGAGCGGCGGCGGGCGCGGACGGGGCTCGCTGGAGACGGAGTCGTACTCCGCCCGCTCGCGCAGGAGCGAGCTCGACTGAACGCCTTCGCCGGAGCTACATGAGTCGGACGGACCCCGCCGCGACCGCCGCGGCCCCCCGCCTGGACCCCGAGGAGCTGCGCGTCTCCCGCCTGCGGGCGGTGCGCGGCCCCAACTTCTGGAGGCTCGCCCCGGTCATCGCCTGCGACGTGCGGCTGGGCTCGCTGGAGGACGTCCCCTCCAGCGAGATGCCGGGCTTCAACGAGCGGCTGCTGGAGCTCATCCCCACCCTGCACGAGCACCCCTGCTCCCGCGGGGAGACGGGCGGCTTCGTGGAGCGGCTGCGCGAGGGCACCCACCTCCCCCACATCCTGGAGCACGTCGCCCTGGAGCTGCAGACGCTCGCCGGCTCGGACGTCCGCTTCGGGCGGGTGGTGGAGTCGGGCGACGAGGGGGTGTGGTGGCTGATCGTGGCGTACGAGGAGGAGGACGTGGGCCTGCAGAGCGTGCGCGACGCGGTGCGCGTGGTGCGCGCCTGCATGTCCGGCGAGCCGCTGGACGTGGGCCGGGTGGTGGAGGAGCTGCACGAGCTGCTGGAGGACGTCCGGCTGGGGCCCTCCACCGCGGCCATCGTGGAGGAGGCGCACCGCCGGGGGATCCCGGTGCGCCGGCTCAACAACAGCTCGCTGGTGCAGCTGGGGCTGGGCAAGAACCTGCGGCGCGTGCAGGCGGCCATGTCCGACTACACCAGCGCCATCGGGGTGGAGATCGCGCAGGACAAGGACGACACCCGCCGCGTGCTCCGCAACATCGGCCTCCCCGCGCCGGAGGGCGACACCGCCTCCACCCTGGACGGGGCGCTGGAGGTGGCGGGGGAGATCGGCTACCCGGTGCTCCTCAAGCCGCTGGACGCCAGCCACGGCCGCGGCATCTCCGGGTGCCTGGCCGACGAGGAGGCGGTCCGGCGGGCCTGGCCCGTGTCCAGCGCCTTTTCGCGCCGGGTGGTGGTGGAGCGCTTCGTCACCGGCCGCGACTACCGGGTGCTGGTGGTGGACGGCAGGGTGGCGGCGGTGGCGGAGCGCGTCCCCGCGCACGTCGTCGGCGACGGCGAGCACACCGTGCGGCAGCTGATCGACGCGGCCAACCGCGACCCGCGCCGGGGCAAGGGGCACACCAAGGTGCTCACCCGCCTCCCGGACGACGGGGCCACGGAGGAGTTCCTGGCCTCGCGCGGGTCGTCCATGGACGCGGTGCCGGCGGCGGGCGAGCAGGTGTTCCTGCGCGCCACGGCCAACCTGTCCACCGGCGGCACCTCCATCGACCGCACCGACGAGATCCACCCCGACAACGTGACCGCCGCCGAGATGGCCGCGGGAATCGTGGGGCTGGACATCGCCGGGATCGACGTGCTCTCGCCCGACATCTCGGTGCCGTTCCGGGAGAACGGGGCGGTGATCATCGAGGTCAACGCGGCGCCGGGGCTGCGCATGCACACCCACCCCAGCGAGGGCACCCCCCGCGGCGTGGGCGCGCCCATCGTGGACATGCTGTACCCGCCGGGGACGCCGTACACCATCCCGGTGATCGCCATCACCGGCACCAACGGCAAGACCACCACCACCCGGCTGGTGGCGCACCTTTTCCGGCACACGGGGAAGACGGTGGGCTTCACCACCACCGACGGCGTGTACCTGCAGAACCGGCTGGTGATGGAGGGGGACATGACCGGCCCCTTCTCCGCCAACATCATCCTCAGCAACCCCACCGTGGACGTGGCGGTGCTGGAAACGGCGCGCGGCGGGGTGCTGCGCGCCGGGCTGGGCTTCGACGAGGCGGACGTGGGGGTGGTGCTCAACGTCAGCGCCGACCACCTGGGGCTGCGCGGCATCCACACCCTGGAGCAGCTGGCCGAGGTCAAGGCGGTGATCCCCGCCGTGGTCAAGCGCGAGGGGCACGCGGTGCTCAACGCCGACGACCCGCTGGTGTACGCCATGCGCGAGCGGACCGGCGCCGACATCGTGCTGTTCTCCACGGCGCCGGAGGGGGAGAACGAGCGCTTCGAGGACCACATCGAGCGCGGCGGCATCGGCGTGCGCATCGAGGAGGGGACGTTCGTCATCCGCCGCGGGCGGCTGCGCATCCCCATCGCCACCACGCGCGAGGTGCCGCTGATGCTGGGCGGGGCGGCGCGCTTCCAGCAGCAGAACGTGCTGGCGGCCATCGCCACGGCGTACGTGCAGGGGGTGAGGTACGACACCATCCGCGCCGGGCTGCTCTCCTTCTTCCCCTCGCCCTCCATGACCCCCGGGCGGCTCAACCTGCTGCGGGTGGGGAAGGCGCGGGTGCTGGTGGACTACGCCCACAACCAGGCCGCGGTGGAGGGGCTGCTGGAGCTGGCGCTCAACCTGCCGGCCCTGCGCCGCATCGGGGTGGTCGCCGTCCCCGGCGACCGCCGCGACGAGGACATCCGCGGGGTGGGGCGGCTGGCCGCGGGGCTGGACCGCGTCATCGTCAAGGAGGACCCGGACAAGCGCGGCCGCGAGGACGGGGAGATCGCCCGGCTGATGGTGGAGGGGCTGCGCGAGGGGGGGATGGACGAGGAGCGGATCGTCGTGATCCTGGACGAGCGGGAGGCGGTGGACCGCGCGCTGCGCGAGGTGGGCGACGGCGAGCTGGCGCTGATCCTGGCCGACGACGTGCCGGGAGTGCTGGCGCAGCTGCACCCGCACTCCAGCGGCCCGGCGGCGGTCTGAGGCGATGGAGCGGCCGGACCCGTTCACCGAGATCGCGCTCGTCTCGCTCCGCGGCATCCGAGGCGCAAGCTTCTGGTCGCGGCGCCCGGTCACGCGCATCGACCTGGTCCCCGGCGCCTACGACGAGATCTCCTCGGCCCAGGTTCCCGGCTTCACCGAAGCGCTGCTGGCGGCGCTCCCCGGGCTGTGGGAGCACCGCTGCTCCGTCGGCGAGCGCGGGGGCTTCGTCACGCGCCTGCGCCAGGGCACCTACGCCCCGCACGTCGTGGAGCACGTGGGGCTGGAGCTGCAGTCCATGGCGGGGCACGACGTGGGCTACGGGCGCGCCCGCGGCGGCGACCGGCCGGGGGAGTACACGGTGGTGTTCGAGCACCTGCACGCCGAGGTGGGGCTGCGCTCCGCCGCGCTGGCGCTGGAAGTGGTGCAGCGGGCGCTGGCCGGGATGCTGGAGGGGATCGACGGCGCGGTGGCGGAGCTCAGGGCGCTGGCCGCCGCGCCGGACGCCCCGCCGCTGCGCCACGCGGTGAGGTGCGGGATCACCGGGGGCGGCGACCGCGGCGCCGTGCGGGCGGAGATGCTGCGGCGGGGGATCGGCCCGGGGGAGCTGGTGGTGGACGTGTCCCCCGCCTACCTGCTCAACGCCGGCCTCCCCTACTCGTCGTCGGAGGTGGCGGTGATCCTGGACGCGGAGCCGCGCGACGTCCCGGAGCGCTACCGCGACCCGGAGCTGGCCCGCAAGCTGCTGTCCGTCCCCGCCGACGCGGTGCCGGAGGGCGGCTTCGCCGTGGTCCCCGCCGGCGAGCGGGACGTGCAGGAGCGCGCCCTGGACGCCGGCTGCCGGCTGGCGGTGTTCACGGAGGGCGAGCGCCTCCCCGGCCGCGACGCCCGCGCGGCCCACGCCGCCGCCCTGGTGCGCGGCGGGCGCATCGCCCTGGAGCTGGGCGGCCGGGCCGTGGACGGCGGCCCGCTGCGCCCCGGCGAGGCCGCCGCGCCGCAGCTGGCCGGCGCGCTGGCCGCGCTCGCCCTGCGGCAGACGCAACCCGACCCGGAAGTGGAGCGAGATGGCCCGGTCCCGTAACGGAAACGAAGCCCCCGAGGTCCCGCGGGAGCAGGAAGAGGAGCACCCCAACCGCCGCCGCAGCGACCGCCACTCCGGCACGCTGGTGCTGATCGGCGGCGCGTGCGAGCCCCAGGGCGACGCGCTGGGGAGCTTCCTGGAGCGCTGCAACGCCCGCCAGGGCGGCAAGGTGGTGGGGATCACCACCGCCTCCACCGACCCGGCCGGCTCGGCGCGGGAGTGGATGGGGGCGTTCGCCACGGCCGGCGCCCACAACGTGGAGATCCCGGTGATCGACCGGCGCGACCGGGCGCAGGACCCACGCATCGCCGAGATGATCCGCGGCGCCGACGGGATCTTCTTCGGCGGGGGCGACCAGGTGCACCTGGTGGCGACGCTGGGCGGCTCGCGGGTGGACCGGGCGGTGCGCGAGGCGTACTCGCGCGGGGCCGTGGTGTGCGGCACCAGCGCCGGCGCCGCCGCGCTCACCGAGACCATCCTGGCCGGCGGCGAGCCCGACGAGTACGGGCAGATGCAGGACCTCCACCTGGGCCCCGGCTTCGGGCTGCTGGGCTTCCGGGCGATGATCGACACGCACTTCTCGCAGCGCCGCCGCCTGCAGCGGCTGTTCATGGTGATCGCCCAGAACCCGGAGCTGATGGGGCTGGGGATCGACGAGGACACCGCGGTGGTGATCCACGGGCACCTGGGCGAGGTGCGCGGCCGCGGCTCGGTGACCTTCGTGGACGGCCGTGGCGTCCGGTTCGACAACGCGGACGAGTGCATGAACGGCGCGGCGCTGACGCTCAGCTACCTGCGGGTGGGGATCGTGGGCGCCGGCTACACCTTCAACCTGCGCGAGCGCGAGCTGGAGGTGCTGGTGCAGGCGCGCGAGAGCCGGGAGGAGATGGAGGTGGTGCGGGGCGAGGACGTGGAGGTGCCGGGCGCGACGGGGACCGGCCCCCCGAGGGCGCGGAGCGCCTGAGCCGGCGGCCCCGTCCGCCGCCGGGTGGCGCGGGCACCGCTTCGCCAGGACGTGGGACCGGGTCACCGCCGTGTGGCCGGCCGACGACGGCGGCGTGTGGGTGGGGCCCATCGCGACACGGGCGAGATGACGTACTACGGCCTGCGGCACGCGCTGGTGATGCTGCGCGTCAAGCTGCGCGCGCGGCAGACTCGCCCGTCCACGGCGGTACGAACGAGGGCCCCTTCCCGCTGCGGGGAGGAGCCCTCGCACTTTCTCCCTCCCCGTCGCCGGAGCGAGTCTTGCGTTCGGGCATGACTCTGCCCGCAGCGCGCAGCCCGACCCGAGCGCCAGCGAGGGGCACGCCCGACCCCGCAGTTCGAAGCCGTTCCCAACATAGCACCCACGAATGAGCCGACTCCGCGCCGCCCCCGCACGCGCCAAGAAGAAGGAGCAGCCGGAGCCCGCGGCCTCCTTTCCGCTCCGCGTCGCCTCCGTGGACGTGGGCTCCAACGCCATCCGCTTCGTCGCCGCCGAGTTCACCGGCCCCGCCGAGCGCACGGTGCTGGACGAGGAGCGCAGGGGCGTGCGCCTGGGGCACGACGTGTTCGTCACCGGGCGCCTGGCCCCGGAGGCGATGGAGGCGGCGGTGGCCGGGCTCGCCGACTTCCGGCGGCGGATGGAGCGGCTGGGGATCGAGCACTACCGCGCCACCGCCACCAGCGCCGTGCGCGAGAGCCGCAACGGGGCGGAGTTCGTGCGGCGGGTGCGCGAGGAGGCCGGGCTGGAGCTGGAGGTGATCACCGGCTGGGAGGAGGCGCAGCTGGTGTACGACGCCATCCGCAGCCGCGTGGACCTGGGCCGCGAGCGCTGGATCCTGGTGGACCTGGGGGGCGGCAGCGTGGAGGTGTCGCTGGCGAGCGCCGCGGGGATCGTGTGGAGCGAGTCGCACACCATGGGCTCGGTGCGGCTGCTGGAGGTGCTGTCCAGCGAGGGCGACGCCCCGGGGCGCTTCGAGCGGCTGCTGCGCGAGTACGCCGCCACCCTCCAGATCCCCGCCGCCGCGCAGCACCTGCGCCCCGCCGGGGTGATCGCCACCGGCGGCAACATCGAAGCGCTCGCCAAGCTGGGCGGGCGACCCCCGCGGGGCGGCCGGGCCGGCTCCATCACCATGGACGAGCTGCGCGCCGCCATCGCCATGCTGTCGCGGCTTTCCGTGCGCGAGCGCATGGAGCGGCTCAAGCTGCGCGCCGACCGCGCCGACGTCATCCTCCCCGCGGCCATGGTCTACGAGCGGGTGGCGGACCTGGCCGGCGCGGACGAGATCCAGGTCCCCGGCGTGGGGGTCAAGGACGGGCTGCTGCTGGACCTGGTGGAGGACCTGACCACCCACCAGGAGTGGGAGGACCGGCGCGAGCGCAACATGGTGGAGGGGGCCGTCGCCCTGGGGCGGCGCTACCTGTTCGACGAGGCGCACGCCCTGCACGTGGCGCGGCTGGCCGGGTCGCTGTTCGACCAGCTGCGCGACACGCACGGGCTGGACGCCGCCGACCGGCGGGTGCTGCTGGCCGCCGCCGTGCTCCACGACGTGGGGGCGTACATCAGCCGCAAGCGGCACCACAAGCACTCGCTGTACCTCATCTCCCAGTCCGAGCTCCCCGGGTTCGCGCCGGGGGAGATCTGGCTGGTGGCCAACGTGGCGCGCTACCACCGCAAGGGCGAGCCGACCACGGACCACGACTCGTTCCAGCGGCTCTCGACGTCGGAGCGGGAGCGGGTGGTACGCATGTCGGCGCTGCTGCGGATCGCGGACGCGCTGGACCGCGAGCACCTGCAGGCGGTGGAGTCGGTGCGGGCGCGGGTGCGGAAGGGGGAGCTGGTGCTGGAGGCGGAGTCGTCGGGGGACCTGCTGCTGGAGCGCTGGGCGCTGCGGGAGAAGGCGGGGCTGTTCGGGAAGACGTTCGGGGTGCAGGTGCGGCTGGTGGGGGGCGCCGTGGACGACTGACTGCTTTTTACTGCTTGGACGGCGGGTTCGGGCGTGCCCCCGGCTGGCGCCGGGGTCGGGCTTCGGCTCCGTAGGCGAGCAAACAACGCTCGCCAACGGAGTCGAGCCCCGGCAAACTGCCGCCGGGTCTCGCCCCTTCGGGCCGAAA
>JBFMFL010000262.1:0-10118 GCA_040752145.1 Gemmatimonadota bacterium | reverse complement strand
GCCGGGAGCGGCTCCCCCTGCTCGCGGCGGGCGCGGCGGTGGGCGTCCTCGCGCTGGTGCTCCTGGGGTGAGCGAGCTGCCGCCGGGGACCCGCCGCTCCCTGCTGCTGCGGAGCTTCGCCGTCCAGGGGTCGTGGAACTACCAGACCCTGATCGGCACGGGTTTCGCGTTCGTGCTCCTGCCGGTTCTCCGCCGCCTGCACCGCGGGGACGAGGAGGCGCTCCGCGAGGCCGTGGCGCGCCACGCCGAGCTGTTCAACAGCCACCCGTACATGGTCACCCTGGCCGCGGGGGCCGTGGCCCGGCTGGAGGCGGAAGGGACCGCGCCGGAGACGGTGAGCCGCTTCAAGAGCGCGCTGCGCGGCTCCCTGGGCGCCATCGGCGACCGGCTGGTCTGGCAGGCCTGGCGCCCGGCCTGCGCCCTGCTCGCCATCGTGCTCCTCCTGCTGGGCGTGCCGTGGTGGGTCGCCGTCGCCGTCTTCCTGCTGGCCTACAACGCGCTCCACCTGTGGCTGCGGGCCTGGGGGCTGCGCGTGGGGCTGCGGGACGGGCTCGCGGTGGGCAAGGCGCTCCGCGAGGCCCCCTTCGACCGCGTGGGCGAGCGCGCCTCCGACGCGGGGGCCTTCCTCGCCGGGCTCGCCGGGATCCTGGCCGTGGGCGACGCCTCGCGCGGGCCCGCCGAGTACGCGCTGCTCGCCGCGGCGCTCGCCGCCGGCCTCTGGCTGGGGCTGCGCATCCGCTGGGCGGTGTGGGCGGTCCTGGTGGTGGTATGGGCCGTCGACACCATCGTAGTCGCCACCTCATGAACCGATCCGGGATGGAAACCAGCACGCAGGTCACGATCCTCAACAAGTACGGCCTCCACGCCCGCCCGGCGGCGGAGTTCGTGAAGCTCGCCAACAAGTTCCAGTCCGAGGTGTGGGTGGCCAAGGACCAGGTGGAGGTCAACGGCAAGAGCATCATGGGGGTGATGATGCTGGCGGCCGAGCGCGGCTCCACCGTGGACATCCGCGCCAGCGGCGGCGACGCCGAGGCGGCGGTGGCCGCGCTGGCGCAGCTGGTGGCCGACCGGTTCGGCGAGGAGTGAGCCGGTGAGCCTGGTCCGCGACGGGATCCCGGCCTCGCCGGGGATCGTGATCGCCCCCGCGCGCGTCCTCCGCTGGGAGGTGCCGCGCGTTCCGCACGGGGGGGTGGTCGCCGCGGGCCAGGTGGAGCGCGAGGTGGAGCGCTTCCGCGAGGCGCGCGAGTGGGCCAAGGAGCGCATCCGCGAGCTGCAGGCGCGCACCGAGGAGGTGATGGGGCGGGTGGAGGCGCAGATCTTCGAGCCGCAGATCCTGATGCTCGAGGACTCCGACCTGATCGACGGCACCATCGCCTACATCCGCGAGAACCACCTCACCGCGGAGCGCGCCTTCGAGTGGCGGGTGCTGGAGTGGGAGTCGCAGTGGTCGCACACCGCGCACCCCATGGTGCTGGACAAGCTCAACGACCTGGCCGACGTGCAGAACCGGGTGCTGCGGCGCCTGCTGGGGATGCACGACCCGGAGCTGCGCCCGCGCACCGGCGACGACAAGGTGATCCTGGTCGCCCACGACCTCACCCCCAGCCTCACCGTGCAGCTGGACCCGCGGCAGGTGGTGGGGATCGCCACCGACTCGGGGACGCGCGCCTCGCACAACTCCATCCTGGCGCGCTCGCTGGACATCCCCGCCGTGGTGAGCCTGGGCGACCTGTCCGAGCACGTCCGCGACGGCGACGAGGTGATCCTGGACGGCCGCGCCGGGCGGGTGATCATCGGCCCCACGGAGGAGGACAAGCAGGCGTACCGCGAGCGCGACTTCCAGATCCGCGAGTGGGAGCAGGAGCTCCTGCTGCTGGCCCACCTGGAGTCGGTGACGCGCGACGGCCACCGGGTGCAGCTCCGCGCCAACATCGACCTCCCGGGCGAGGCGGCCTCGGCGCGGGCGCACGGGGCCGAGGGGGTGGGGCTGTTCCGGACCGAGTTCCTGGTGGTGGGGCGCGGCGCGGCGCCGGGCGAGGAGGAGCAGTTCCGGGCGTACACCCAGGTGGCCGGCGTCTTCCCGCGGCAGCCGGTGATCATCCGCACCTACGACCTGGGCGGGGACAAGTTCCCGGCGTTCCTCCACATGGCCGCCGAGGAGAACCCCTTCCTGGGGTGGCGGGCCATCCGCGTGTGCCTGGACGAGCCGGCCATGTTCCGGGGGCAGCTGCGCGCGCTGCTGCGCGCCGCCGCGCACGCCGACGTGCGCATCATGATCCCGCTGGTCAACGAGGTGTCCGAGGTCCTGGAGACCCGCCGCCACGTGGAGGAGTGCCTGGCCGAGCTGCGCGCCGAGGGGCACGCGGTGCCCGAGCGCTACTCGCTGGGCGCCATGATCGAGACCCCGGCCGCCGCCATGTCGGCCCCGGAGCTGGCCCGGCACGTGGACTTCTTTTCCATCGGCACCAACGACCTGACGCAGTACACCCTGGCGGTGGACCGCGGCAACTCGCGCCTCTCCAAGCTCTACAACCCCTTCCACCCGGCGGTGGTGAGGCTGATGGGGATGGTGGCCGACGCGGGCCGCGCGGCGGGGATCGAGGTGGGGGTGTGCGGCGAGTTCGCGGCGCACCCGCTGGGCGCCTTCCTGCTCATCGGGCTGGGCGTACACTCGCTCAGCGTGGGCCCCTCGGCGCTCGCCGAGATCAAGAAGGTGATCCGCTCCGTGTCGCGCGAGGAGGCCGCCGTCGCGGCCCGCGCGGCGCTCGCCGCCGGCACGCCCAACGAGGTGATCGAGGCCCTGGGCAGGCACGCCGAGGACTGGATCGACCTTACCCGCTTCATGGCCGCCTGGAACTTGTCGGCCACCGCGTAGGGTGGTATCTTCGACGCTTCGAACGCCTTACGGCCAGAAGCCGAAAACCCAGCAAGGAGCCCGCGTGGCGCAGCGCCAGCTCTTCACTTCCGAGTCGGTCACCGAAGGCCATCCCGACAAGATCGCCGACCAGATCTCCGACTCCGTCCTGGACGCGATCCTGGCGGAGGACCCCACCGGCCGCGTGGCCTGCGAGACGCTGGTGACCACCGGCGTGGCCGTGGTGGCGGGCGAGATCACCACCGGCACCTACGTGGACATCCCGTCCATCGTCCGGGGCACGCTCAAGTCCATCGGCTACACGGACGCGCAGTACGGCATCGACGGCCACACCTGCGCGGTGATGACCACCATCGACCAGCAGTCGCCGGACATCGCCATGGGCGTGGACACCGGCGGCGCGGGCGACCAGGGGATGATGTTCGGCTACGCCTCGGACGAGAACGAGGCGCTGATGCCCACCCCCATCCTGCTGGCGCACCGCCTGGCCGAGCGGCTGGCCGCCGTCCGCAAGAACGGCAAGCTCAGCTGGCTGCGCCCGGACGGCAAGACGCAGGTGTCGGTGGAGTACGAGGGCGACCGCCCGGTACGGGTGGACACGGTGGTGGTCTCCACCCAGCACGACCCGGAGGCCACGAACGAGCAGATCCGCGCCGAGGTGATCGAGCACGTGGTGCAGCCGGTGCTGGAGCCCACGGGGTTCTTCGACCCGGAGGCGACCACGTTCCACATCAACCCCACCGGCCGCTTTGTGGTGGGGGGGCCGCACGGCGACGCGGGGCTCACCGGCCGCAAGATCATCGTGGACACCTACGGCGGCATGGGCCGCCACGGCGGCGGCGCCTTCTCGGGCAAGGACCCGACCAAGGTGGACCGCTCCGCGGCGTACGCCGCCCGCTGGGCCGCCAAGCACGTGGTGGCCGCCGGGCTCGCCCGCCGCTGCGAGATCCAGCTGGCCTACGCCATCGGCGTGCGGGAGCCGGTCTCGGTGCGGGTGGACACCTTCGGCACCGCCACGGTGGCCGAGGGCGCGATCGAGCGGGCGCTGCGCGACGTGTTCGACTTCACCCCCAAGGGGATCATCGACGCGCTGCAGCTCCGCACCCCCATCTACCGCCCCACCGCGGCCTACGGGCACTTCGGCCGCGCCTCGGAGGAGGCGGGCGACGGGCGCAGGCTGGTGCTCTTCCCCTGGGAGCGGACGGACCGGGCGGAGGAGCTGCGCGCCGCGGCCGGCGCGTAGGCACGGATCCGGCGGGGCGCGTGCTCCCCTCCGGCGCGGCGTGAGTCATCGCGGAGGTGGAGGCGCCGGGGGCGAGGGGTCCCCGGTGCCGTCCACCTTCGTTCATGAAGGCAGGGAACCATGATCCAGATACGTGTCCAGAGTCTGGGGCTCGACCAGACTTCCAAGACCCCGGTGGTCATCCTCCAGGAGGTGGACGGGTCGCGCATCCTCCCCATCTGGATCGGCCCGGCGGAGGCGAGCGCCATCGCCATGGAGCTGGCGGGGATGAAGTTCTCCCGCCCGCTCACCCACGACCTCTTCCCCTCGCTGATCCGGGGGCTGGGGGGGACGCTGACGCGCGTGCTCATCACCCGGGTGCAGGACAACACCTACTACGCCGAGATGGTGATCCGCCGCGGCGACGAGGTGTTCACGCTGGACGCCCGCCCCTCGGACTCCATCGCCATCGCCCTGCGCCTGCAGGCCGAGCTGTACACCAGCGACGACCTGCTCTCCGGCACCACCGTGCAGTTCGCGGAGACCGGGGAGGGCGAGGCCGAGGGGCTGCTGGGCGAGATGCCCACCGAGGAGAGATCCCCCGAGAGCGGCATGACGCCGGAGCAGCTCAAGGAGCACCTCCGCAAGATGAACCCCGAGGACCTGGGGCGGTTCAACCCTTGAGCACCCCGCCTTTCCGCGGCGCCCTGCGCGCCGCGCTGCTCGCGCTCGCGCTGGCCCTCGCCGCCTCCCCGTCCCATGCCCAGCAGCGCCTGCAGGGGCGCGTGGTCCTGGGCGGCGCGCCCGTGGCCGGGGTGCCGGTGACGCTGCACCGCGTCACCTCCGACTCGTCCGGCCCGGTGGGCACCGGGAGCACCGCCGCCGACGGCTCCTTCGCCCTGGCGCTCCCCCGCGCGGACACCACGGCGGGCTTCAGCGTGTTCTTCGCCACGGCGGAGTTCCGCGGCGTCCGCTACTTCGGCCCGCCGCTCCACCCGGGCGACCCGGGAACCGGATACGCGGTCGAGGTGTTCGACACGGCTTCCGCCTCGCGGACCCCCGGCGCGGTGCAGGTGGCCCGGCGCGACGTGATCGTCCTTCCGGAGGAGGACGGCAGCGCCGAGGTCAACGAGATCGTGCGCATCCGCAACTCCGGGAAGGCCGCGCTGGTGGTGGGCTCCGGCGCCTCCACCTGGGAGTTCCGCCTCCCGGAAGGGGTGGTCGCCTTCGAGGTGGGCGACGGGCAGATCGCCCCCGACGCGGTGGTGCGCAAGGGCGAGCGGGTGCTGGTGACGGCCACCCTCCCGCCGGGGGAGCAGGAGCTGTTCGTGAGGTACCGGCTGGCGCGCGGCACCACCCGCACCGAGCTGCCCGTGACCGCGGCCACCGACTCCATGAGCCTGTTCCTGCGCCAGCCGGCGCCGGAGGCCACGGTGGACGGGCTGGCCGCGCCGGTGGCGGTGCAGGCCGAGGGCGACAGCTTCCTGCGCTACAACGGCGCGGGGCTGGGCCCCCGCTCCTCCGTGGTGCTGGAGTGGGACAACCCGGGCGTGCCGCCGGTGGACCCGCGCTGGGCCGCCGTGGCGGCGACCGCGCTGGTGCTGGCGGCGGGGGCGGGGCTGGCGCTCCGCCGCAGGCCGGGCCCGGCGTGACCGGCGCCCCGTGCCGCTCGTCGCCGCGCAGTCGCTGGTGCTGCAGTCGTTTCCGTACAGCGAGACGAGCAAGATCCTGCGCCTGTTCACGCGCGAGGCGGGGCTCCGCGCGGTGATCGCCAAGGGCGCGCTGCGCCCGCGGAGCCGCTTCGGCGGGGTGCTGGAGCCCTTCACCGAGGGGATCGCGCACTTCTACCTCAAGGAGGGGCGCGACCTGCACACGCTGAACGGCTTCGACCTGCTGCGCAGCCGCCAGGCGCTGGGGCGCGACCTCACGGCCTTCGCCGGGGCCTCGCTGGTGGCCGAGCTGGTGCTCCGCTTCGCCACCGAGGAGCCGCACGAGGCGCTGTACGACGCCGTGGAGGAGTCGCTGGACGCGATCCTGGCGGCGGAGGGGGAGGGGACCGAGCGCGCCGCGCTGGGGGCGGCCTGGCGGGTGGTGGCGCTGCTGGGCTTCGCGCCGCAGACGGAGATGTGCGTGGCCTGCGGGCGCGCGCTGGAGCCCGACGAGCCGGCGAGGTTCGACGCCGAGGGCGGCGGCACCACCTGCCGCGAGTGCCGCCCCAGCGGCCGCATCCTGGACGCGGCCACCCGCCGCGAGCTGCGCGACATGCTCCTGGGCCCGGGCCCGGGGGAGGCGCGCGGCGACCGCTCGGCGCACCGCGCGCTGCTGCGGACGTACCTGCCGGCGCAGTTCCAGCACGAGCGCCCGCTTCGCTCGCTGGAACTGTTCCTCCAGCAGCTGGCCTGAACACCGAACACGCGACCACCGGACCGCCGCCGCGCGGTCCCTTCCACACCGGAGGCCCCCGTGCCCTGAACCCACCCGAACGGCGAGGCGCCGATGCGACGCGCACCTCCTGTTCTGCTCGTCCTGCTGGTGATCTACGGGTTCCTCTCCCCCCCGGCCCTGCGCGCGCAGGACCCGGTGGAGCTGCCGGTGGTCGCGCGGCAGGCCACAGGATTCCGCCTGGAGCAGAACGATCCCAACCCGTTCACGCGGGCGACCTACATCCCCTTCACGCTGGAGGAGAGCCTTTTCCGGGACGGCCGGCCGCACCTGGTCACCATCCAGATCTTCAACGTGCTGAACCAGCTGGTCGCGGTGCCGCGCGCGCCCGACCACCCCCGTGGCAAGAACCTCCCGGTGCAGCAGCTCGCGTACACCGAGCCCGGCCGCAAGCTGGCCTTTTGGGACGGGACGGACACGCGCGGGCGCCGGGTGACGCCGGGGGTCTACTACTGCCAGCTGATCGTGGACCGGCAGCAGCCGAAGATGGTCAAGATGATCGTGACCAGCGAGAGGAGACGATCCCGGATCCAAATTCCCTGGTTCGGACGTGACAGAGGCCGGCCCGAATGACGTCTTCGTCGCGGGCCGGCTTCTTCTTTTTGCGTGAACCGCCTGGGGGACGGGGGGTTGGGGCGGACCCGCGGCGCCGGGGGCGGCGGCGCGGCGCTGGCCTGCTGCGGCGCGGCCCGCGATACTGCTGCGCGTTGCGCGACGGAGCGCCGGTCGTTGCACGGCGGATCCGGAGGCGTGACAGTTGCTGCGTACCTTTTCCGACACCCTGGCGAGCGCCCGGCATCCTCCCGCCGCGGCGCTCCGTCGTGGCTGCTTGCACGCCGCGGACGCCACCCGATCCCGCACCGGAGACCCCATGCGACGCTTCCGCTCCGCCCTGCTCCTGGCGGCCGCCGGGCTGCTCACCGCCTGCGCCGACCGCCTCCCCACTGCGTCCGGCGTGGACCCGCTCCGCTCCACCGCGGCGGCGGCGCCGCGGGTGGTGGTGAACGAGGTGATGGCCGACCCCGCGGCCGTCGGCGACGACGGGGGGGAGTGGATCGAGGTGCACAACTGGGGCTCGGCCGCCGTGGACCTGCAGGGGTGGAAGCTGGCCTCGGCCAACGACGCCGCGCACACCATCGCCACCTCCGTCCCGGTGCCGGCGGGCGGGTACGTGGTGCTGGCCCGCAACGGCAACCGCAAGCAGAACGGCGGCGTCTCCGCGGGCTACGTGTACGGGACCGGGGTCTCGCTCGCCAACGCCGCCGACTGGGTGGCGCTGCGCGACGCGGCGGGGGCGACCGTGGACTCGGTGGCCTGGGCGACCTCCATGCCCTCGGGCGCGTCGCGCGGGACCACGGACCCCTCGGCCGACAACACGGACGTCAAGGGCGCCGCCTGGACCACCCAGACCACCGCCTTCGGCAAGGGGGACCGGGGGACGCCGGGCGCCCGGAACGATGCCTACGTGGCCCCCGTCGCCAGCGTCGCCGTCACCCCCGCCTCCGCCACCGTGGCGGTGGGGGGGACGGTGCAGCTCGCGGCGAGCGCCGCCGACGCGGGCGGCGCCACCGTCTCCACCACCTACACGTGGACGAGCGCCGGCCCCGCCGTCGCGACGGTGGACGCCAGCGGCCTGGTGCTCGGGGTGGCCGCGGGGAGCACCGTCGTCCGCGCCACCGCGCCCAACGGCGTCTACGGGGAGGCCACCGTGACCGTGAGCGCCGGCGGGAGCACGGGCGGGCCCAAGCTGGCGATCAACGAGGTGATGCCCAACCCCGGCGCCGTCACGGACGAGGCGGGGGAGTGGTTCGAGGTCTACAACTGGGGCGACGCCTCCGCCGACCTCAAGGGCTGGACCCTCGCGTCCAACAACGACTCGCCGCACACCGTGGCCGCGAGCGTGGTGGTTCCCGCCGGGGGGTACGTGGTGCTGGCCCGGAACGGCGACGGCGCGCTCAACGGCGGGGTGGGCGCGGGCTACGCCTACGGGACGGGGCTCACCCTGGCGAACAGCTCCGACTGGCTGGCGCTGCGCGACGGCGCGGGCGCCACGGTGGACTCCGTGGCCTGGAGCAGCGTTCCCACCGGGGCCTCGCGCGGGGTGAGCGACGCGTCGCAGGACAACACCGCAATGGGCGGGAGCAACTGGACCACGCAGACCTCCGTGTTCGGCGCGGGGGACAAGGGGACGCCGCGGGCCCGGAACGACGGCTACGTCTCCCCCCTCCCCGCGGGCGAGCCCGCCACGGTCACGGTCTCGCCCTCCACGACCAGCGTCGCGGTGGGGGAGACGGCGGCGTTCGCCGCCGCCGCCACGGACACCGCCGGCAAGGCCGCCTCCACCACCTACACCTGGACCAGCTCCGCCCCCGCGGTCGCGACGGTGGACGGGAGCGGGGTCGCGGTCGCCCTGGCCCCGGGCACGGCCACGGTCCGCGCCACCGCCGCCAACGGGGTGTACGGCGAGGCGACGCTCAGCGTCGCCAGCTCCACCCCCTCGGCCTCGGAGCTGGTGGTGCGGGTGCTCGACATCGGGCAGGGCGACGCCACCTACGTCCAGAACGGGGCGTCCCGGGTGCTGGTGGACGGCGGCCCCGACACCCTGCGGATGGGGGCGCTGCTAGACTCGCTGCAGCTCAACGGCGCCACCATCGACGTGGTGGTGCTCTCCCATCCGCACTACGACCACCACAGCGGGCTGCGGGAGCTCTTCCGCGCCTCGCGCAACATCACCGTGCGCTACTTCTTCGAGAGCCGGGACGCCTACAGCAACGCCGCCCTGCAGCAGCTGCGCGACTCGGTGAGCGCCCGGGCCTCGCGCGGGCAGCTGGTCCTGCGCGACACCGACGACCCGTGCGGCAACGGCTCCGCCCTCTGCACGGTGACGCTGAACGGCGGGGCGAAGCTGCACGTCATGCGCCCCAACCCCGCGGGCTCCACGCCCAACAACCGCTCCACCCCGCTCAAGCTGGTGGGCCCGGACTCGGCCAGCTTCAGCATGTGGTTCGCCGGGGACGCGGAGCACGAGGCGCAGGACTGGTTCGTCAGCGGCGCGAACTACGACGCGTACCCGGGGATGAAGGTCAACGTGGTGAAGGGGAACCACCACGGGAGCTGCAACGGGGTGCGGAGCAGCTTCGTGCAGGCCACCGACCCCGACCTGGTGACTTTTTCGCTGTCGGCGGGCAACGACTACGGCCACGTCCACACCCAGACCAAGGAGATGTACGCCGCCTACGGCAAGCCCTGGTACCGCACGGACCAGAACGGCACCGTGACGCTGCGCTCGCCGGGGACGGCGGGGGGCGGGTACACGGTGTCCGTCGTGGGCGGGGCGGCGAGCGCCGGCGGGGCCACGGACCGGGCCTCCAGCCAGACGGCGTGCAACCCGCTGCCCTAGCTCTCCGGCCGGGACCGGCGTGACGAACGCAGAACCGCCCCGGCGCCTGGTCTGGCGCCGGGGCGGTTCTCGTTGTGGCCCTCCGCTCAGAGGGCGATGTCGCCGCCCGGGTCGCCCGGGGTGGGCGGCCCCTCCACCTGCCGCCGGGAGCGCGCGAACGCCCGGGCGGTCGCCTCCCG
>JBFMFL010000261.1:0-10140 GCA_040752145.1 Gemmatimonadota bacterium | reverse complement strand
TTTCGCACTCCCGCACTTTCGCACTTTCGCACTTCCCTTCCATGTCCGACTGGTGGATGTACGAAAACTCCGGCCCCCTCCCCTCGCGCGACGGGATCCCGGCGCGCCGCCAGCGGGGCGAGATCGGGGCGACGTGGTGGTCGCGGCGGTTCATCGCGGCGCTGCGGGAGGTCACCGACGCCTCGCGGCTCACGCGCGGGCGGAGCTACGCGCGCGGCGGGCAGGTCATGGACCTGCGCGTGGCGCCGGGCGTGGTGACGGCCGAGGTGCAGGGGTCGCAGGCCGCGCCGTACCGGGTGCGGGTCGCGCTGCCCCGGTTCACGGACGCGGAGTGGGAGCGGGTGGAGCGGGCGCTGGCGGGGCAGGCGCTCTTCCTGGCCGCGCTGCTCGCGGGGGAGATGCCGCAGGACGTGGAGGAGGTGTTCCGGGCCGAGGGGCTGTCGCTCTTCCCCACCCGGCCCGACGAGCTGACCAGCGAGTGCACCTGCCCGGACTGGGCCAACCCGTGCAAGCACGTCGCCGCCACCCTGTACATCCTGGCCGAGGCGTTCGACGCCGACCCGTTCCTGGTGCTCGCCTGGCGCGGCCGCCCGCGCGAGCGGCTGCTGGAGCGGCTGCGCGAGCTGCGCGGCGCCGCCCCGGAGGCCGGCGCGGACGCGGAGGCACCCACCGAGGAGCCGGAGGCCCGGCGCACGGGCGGCTTCTGGAACGCGGGGCCGGAGCTGGCCGCGCTGCACTTCGCGCCGCGGGCGGCGGAGGTGCCGGACGCCGTGCTGCGGCAGCTGGGGCCCCCGCCGCGCGTGGCGGGCACGGAGCGCATCGCGGAGGCGCTGGCCGAGGCGTACCGCGTCTTCACCGCCGCCGCCGAGCGGCGCGCCTTCGGCGACGGGGGCCCGGCGCCGGACGACGCCGCGGAGGGCTGACCCGCCCGGCGCACGGTCCGCCCCGCCTCCGCACGGCTCGTCCCGCGCGGCTGTTCCCGTCCCGCCGGGACGCGTACATTGCGCTCTCCCGGCTCCCGCCCCCAGCCAGCCCTTCCCGTGAAACGCATCGCCACGCTCGCCCTGGCCCTGGCGGCGCTCGCCCGCGCCGCCGCCGCGCAGCAGACCGACATCTACGACTCCGGCGGGCCGCTCACGCCCCAGCAGGCCGCCTACGACGTGACGTTCTACGCGCTGGACCTGCGCGTGGACCCGCAGGCGCGCAGCATCTCCGGCACGGGGACCACCGTGGCGCGCATCACGGCGCCCACGCGCAACCTGGTGCTGGACCTGGACACGCTGCTCGCCGTCTCCGCCGTCACGGCGCCGGAGGGCGCGGCGGGGCCGCCGCTGCGCTGGGAGCGGCGCGGCGGGAAGCTGTGGATCGACCTGGGGGCGGAGCGCGCCGCGGGCGAGCAGGTGGCGGTGCGCGTGGCCTACGCCGGGCGCCCGCGCGTGGCGCCCAACGCCCCCTGGGACGGCGGCTTCGTGTGGGCGCGGACGCGCGACGGGCAGCCGTGGATCGCCACCGCCGTGCAGGGCGAGGGGCCGGACCTGTGGTGGCCGTCCAAGGACCACCCCTCGGACGAGCCCGATTCCATGTCCATCCGCGTCACCGTGCCGGCGCCGCTGGTGGTGGCGACGAACGGGCGGCTGCGGCGCGTCGTGCCGGCGCCGGGGGGCGCGCGCAGCTACGAGTGGTTCGTCTCCACGCCCATCAACGCCTACGACGTCGCCCTCAACATCGCCCCGTACCGCACGGTGGAGGGGGAGCTGGAGTCCGTCGCCGGCGACCGCTTCCCGGTGGTGTTCTACGTGCTGCCGGAGGACGAGGCGCGCGGCCGTGCCTTCTTCCCCGAGATCCTGGACCACCTGCGCTTCTTCGAGCGGCTGCTGGGCCCCTACCCCTTCCGCGCCGACAAGTACGGGGTGGCGCAGACGCCGCACCTGGGGATGGAGCACCAGACCATCATCGCCTACGGCGCCCGCTTCGACAACGGCGCCATGACCGGCGGGACGGACTGGGGCTTCGACGCGCTGCACCACCACGAGCTCGCCCACGAGTGGTGGGGCAACCTGGTGACCAACGCGGACTGGAAGGACATGTGGCTCCACGAGGGCTTCGGCAGCTACATGCAGCCGCTCTACGTGGAGCAGCTCCGGGGCAAGCGCGGCTACCACGCCTACATGGCGGACCAGCGCGCCGGCATCGCCAACCGGGCGCCGGTGGCGCCGCGGGAGCCGCGGACCTCGGGGCAGATCTACTTCGCCGCGGGCGGCGACATCTACAGCAAGGGCTCGTGGTTCCTGCACACGCTGCGCTGGACGGTGGGCGACTCGGCGCTGTTCCGCTCGCTGCGGCGCATGGCGTACCCGGACCCGGAGATGGAGCGGGTGACCACGGGGGCTCAGACGCGCTTCGCCACCACCGACGACTTCCTGCGCATCGCCCAGCGAGAGGCCGGCCTGGAGCTGGGGTGGATGTTCGAGGTGTACCTGCGCCAGCCCGCGCTCCCGCGGCTCGAGGCGCAGCGCGCGGGCGACACGCTGCGGCTGCGCTGGGAGGCGCCGGGCGGGCTCCCCTTCCCCATGCCCGTGGAGGTGGAAGTGGACGGCCGCCGGCGGCGGGTGGAGATGCCCGGCGGCCGGGCGGAGCTGGCGGTGCCGCGGGGCGCGCGCGTGGTGGTGGACCCGGACGCCTGGGTGCTCCGCGAGAACCAGGACCCGCTGGTGCCGGCGGGGCTCTGACGGCCGCCGCGCCGGCGCCGGCCGGATGCGCCGCCGGCGCCCTTGTGTGCAGAAAAGCCCACGGGTAGCGTGCATGCGCGGGCCCGCCGGGGCCCGCGCCACCCCAGCGGGAGAAGCCCCATGCTCCACAACGTGATCCTGCTCCAGCGCCGCTTCCCGGACCACGCCCGCGGCATCCTCGTGGCCGCGGCCGCCCTGTCGCTCAGCGCCCTCGCCGCGGGCGTCGGCCTGCTGCTCCTCGGCTAGTCCGCCGGCGCCCCGTGCCGCCCGTCCATCCCGCACCCCTGGACGAGGCGAGGGAGCTTGCCCGGCACTGGGAGGACGACTGCGGCAACTCGGTGGCGCAGGCCCGCGAGCTGCGCCGCGCGCTGGACGTGCTGGAGGCGCAGCCCGGCGTGGACCCGCGGCCCAGGGCGTACGTGCCGATCGCGGGGGTGCCGCGCTCCCGGACTGGCACCCGTTCGGCTCGGCCAGCGGGACGCCCGCGGGCGCGGCGCTTGCGGCGTTCCGCGACGGGTTCGCCCGGATCGACCCGGTGCGGGCGCGCGCGGCCGTGTTCCTCCAGCGCGGCGAGGAGGACCGCTACACGCCGCGCGACGACTTCCTGGAGCCGCGCCGCGCCCGAGCCCCGGCGCATCGCCACCTACCGCTCCGGCCACGCCATGGACGCACCCATCATCCGGCTGGACCGGACGGCCTGGCTGGCCGAGCAGCTGAGCCTCCCCGAGCGCTGAGCCGCTTCTCCGTCTCCCCCGCACCCCGAACATCGACGATGCCCCGAGCCCCGCGCGCCGCCCTGCTCCTCGCGCTCCTGGCCTGCGCCGCAGCGGCGCCGCTCGCCGCCCAGCAGACGCAGAAGCCGCCGCTGCACGGCCGCCACTGGATGGCGATCACCGGCAAGCCGCTGGCGGCCACCGCCGGGGCGATGATGTTCCAGCGCGGCGGCAACGCCGTGGACGCGGCGGCGGCCATGCTCGCGGCCACCTGCACCATGTGGGACGTGCTGAGCTGGGGCGGCGAGACGCAGGCGCTGATCTACAACCCGCGCACCGGCAGGGTGGTGGGGATCAACGCGCTGGGCGTGGCCCCCAGCGGCGCCACGCCCGAGTTCTTCCGCTCGCGGGGGATGCAGCACCCGCCGGAGTACGGCCCGCTGGCGGCGACGACCCCCGGCACGCCCGGCGGGCTGATGCTGATGCTGGCGGAGTTCGGCACGCTGTCGCTGGGCGAGGTGCTCGCCCCGGCGATCCAGATGGCGGACGGCTACCCCATCGAGGCGCAGACGGCCAACAGCATCGAGCGCGAGAAGGAGCGGCTGCGGCAGTGGCGCTACTCGCGCGCGGTGATGCTGCCGCACGCCGGCGAGGCGCGCGAGGCCCCGCGCCCCGGCGAGATCTTCCGCCAGCCGGAGCTGGCGGCGACGCTGCGCAAGCTGGTGGAGGCGGAGCGGGAGGCGCTGCGCCAGGGACGGAACCGGAAGGAGGCGATCCAGGCGGCGCACGACCGCTTCTACCGCGGCGACATCGCGCGGGAGCTGGTGCGCGGCGCGCGGGAGGAGGGCGGGCTGATCACGCTGGAGGACCTGGCCCGCTGGCGGCCGCGGATCGAGGAGCCGGTGAGCGTGGACTACCGCGGCGTGCAGGTCTACAAGCTCACCCACTGGACGCAGGGCCCGGCGATGCTCCAGGCGCTCAACATCCTGGAGAACTTCGACCTCAAGGCAATGGGCTACAACAGCCCGCGCTACGTACACGCGGTCTACCAGGCCATGAACCTGGCCTTCGCCGACCGCGACTTCTACTACGGCGACCCGGCCTTCCCGCCGGAGGAGCCCATCCGCGGCCTCCTTTCCGACGCGTACGCGAAGCAGCGCGCCGCGCAGATCGGCTGGACGCGCAACGACGCGGACGCGCGCCCCGGCGACCCGTACCCGTTCCAGGGCGGCACCAACCCGTTCTCGTCGCTGCTCGCCCGCTGGAGCACCACGGGGGTGCGCCCCGCGGCCGGCGACAGCGCCGGGGGCCCCACGCCGGCGCACGACCGGCGGCCGTCCGGCCCGCTTGCCGGCATGAGCCGCGAGGAGGCGTTCTACGCGGGGACCACCACGGTGCAGGCGGCGGACACCTCCGGGTGGGTGGTGTCCATCACCCCCAGCGGCGGGTGGGTGCCGGCGGTGATCGCGGGTCGCACGGGCGTGGGGCTCAGCCAGCGCATGCAGAGCTTCGTGGTGGACTCGCTGGAGGGACCCTTCAACGTGGTGCACCCCGGGAAGCAGCCGCGGGTGACGCTGACGCCCACCATGGCTCTGAAAGACGGGAAGCCGTTCCTGTCGTTCGCGGTGCAGGGCGGCGACAGCCAGGACCAGAACCTGTTGCAGTTCTTTTTGAACGTGGTGGAGTTCGGGATGACGGTGCAGGAGGCCACGGAGGCGGCCAACTTCAACTCGTTCCAGATGCGCGCCTCGTTCGGCGAGCACGTCTCCGAGCCCGGGCGGCTGCTGCTGCACGACGCCACGCCGCCGTGGAGCCGCCAGGAGCTGCGGCGCATGGGGTACACGCTGAGCTTCGACGACCGCACCTCGGGGCCCATCAACGCCATCTTCTTCGACCGGGCCAACGGGACGCTGTGGGGCGGGTCCAGCAACCACGGCGAGGACTACGGGATCGCGTGGTAGTGCGCGACTCGGGGGCCACCGGGAAGAGCTCGCCGCTACGGATGCTGTCGACTCCACAAACCAGCTTCCTCGCGGAGCTGTAGTGGCTTACTTCCTCTTCATCGACGAGAGCGGTCACGATCGGCGGGAGTCCCCCTACGAAGTTCTGGCGGGTGTGGCGGTCCAGGACCGTGACCTCTGGAACCTGATCCAGGCTCTCCGCGAGGCGGAAATCAAGCACTTCGGCAGACGCTACACCGCCGACCGAGGAGAGCTGAAAGCGAAGAAGATCCTCAAGGCGAAGACGTATCGACTTGCCGCGCAGCTTCCCCTGATTCCACTGGAGGAGCGCTCCGGGTTGGCACGGAGGTGCCTCGATGGCGGGGCGCCGCCGGAAGGCAGGAGTTGACCGCACTCGCGCAGGCGAAGGTCGCCTACGTGGAGGAAGCGCTCGAGATCTGCGCCCGCTTCCGCTGCCGCGCCTTCGCCAGCATCGTCACCACCGATGCGCCGCGCCCCGCAAAGTCGGACTTCCTGCGGAAGGACTATGCGTACCTCTTCGAGCGGTACTTCTACTTTCTCGAGGACACGGATCCGACAGCGCTCGGCCTCGTCGTCTTCGACGAGCTGGAGAGGGTGCAGAGCCACATCCTGATCGAGCAGATGAACCGGTACTTTCAGGAGACCTGGAAAGGCCGAACACGCGCTTCGCAGATCATCCCCGAGCCGTTTTTCGTACACAGCGAGCTGACAACCGGCGTTCAGCTCGCGGATCTGGTGGCGTACATCCTGTCGTGGGGATTCCGGATCCAGGGCATGACGGAGCCCGCGCGCCAGGAGCTGAAGCCTCTCGTGGAGCGGGTGTGTCAGATCCGCCACCGCGCGGTGCGGGAGCGGATGGGGAACCCGAACTTCGGGATCTGGAGCATCGCGCTGATCAACGACCTGCGCACGCGAGAGGAGATCGGGGAGGGGTAGAAAAGAAAAAAGGCAATGCGGCGCCAGAGCGACCACAAAGCCTCCACAGATAGGTTAACATGTTAGCCTATCGCCGTCAACGGCGCGGCTTGACGCGAGCCGGCGTCTTCGTTCAGTGGCTCGAAGACGATCATGATCAAGAGCGGATGAACATTATCCACCGTCAGACTTCGGCAGACGATTATTCGCTCGTGTTGAAGAAGATCGCCGATGACCTGCTGTCCGATCAGGCCGACGACGACAGGCTGAGCGCCGCTGCGGCGGGGCTGTATTCGCTGTGCTCGTCCGTGACCGGGATCGGTGAGCACCCAGCCTACGCGGACGATGCGGACTGGACCCGGCTCCCGGGCGGGGAGGCCATCGCCCCCAGGGATGCCGCCCGGTGCGTGCTGGACCACCGGCGGACCTCCACGTTCCTGAGGGGCCTGCATGCCGCCGTGCTCGAAGCGCGAGCCAGGTTCCCCGACACTCCCATCGAGATCCTGTACGCGGGGTGCGGGCCCTTCGCGCCGCTGGCCCTCCCGCTGACCACCCGGTTCAGCCCGGCCGAGATCAGGTTCACGCTGCTCGACGTCCACGAGCGTTCCCTGGATGCGGCGCGGAGGATCTTCCAGGCCCTCGGCAAGGGCGCTTACGTGCGCGACTACGTGCAGTGCGACGCGGCGTCCTACAGGCACGCCGCCCCTCACCCCGTACACGTCGTGGTCGTGGAGGCCATGCAGGCGGCCCTGGAACGGGAGCCGCAGGTGGCCATCACGCTGAACCTCGCTCCGCAGCTCTGCCCGGGCGGGATCTTCCTTCCGGAAAGGATCACGGTCGATTGCTGTCTCTGCGACGCGGCCGAGGAGTTTCCGGCCCATCCGGCCGGTCCCGGCGCCGCGGATTCGCGTTCTGCGAGCGGGGGTGGCGGAACCAGGGTCCATCTCGGCCGGGTTCTCGACCTGAGCGCAGGGGCGTGCCGTACCATGTCGCCGTCCGGTAGCGGGGAGGAGCGTGGCGGGACGTTCGGCCCGAAGCGTCTCCTCCAAGTGCCGGAGGAGCTGGACAGGGAGCTCTACCTGACTCTCCTGACCACCATCACCGTCTACGGCTCCATCGCACTGGACGAGTACGAGTCCGGGCTGACCTGCCCCAGGATCCTGTTCGACGCGGGGAAGATGCGCGGGGGAGAGGTCTTGGAGTTCGAGTACCGTCTGGGCGACAGGCCGGGATTCGGATACGGGCCGGTGCAGGGGGCGTGACGCCGGCCACGCGCCCCTCGTCATGGGACCGAGCCACCGCCTCTGCCGGGGTGCAGGAGCCACCGCGGGCCGCCCGACGGCCGCTGGACCATGGAGGAGACACCGATGAAGACACGCGCCCGCCTGCTGCTCGCCGCCGCCCTCCCCCTCGCGGCGGCGCTCGCCGCGTGCGAGGGCGGCCCCACCGGCACCGACCCCGCGATCCGGGGCGACAGCGTCAAGGCCCCCACGCCCGGCGGGGGCACCGTGCAGGGCCCGCGGTTCGTCTCGGCCCGCTACGCCCTGGCGAGCGTCGCCGGCAAGCCGCTCCCCGCGCTGTACTACAACAGCGCCGGCACGCGCGGCGACTACACGGGCGGGACGCTCCAGCTCAACGAGGACGGGACATTCGCGAGCGACTACACCATCTACTTCTCGTCCGTCCGCAACGGCACGCCCTACCACTGGCAGATCAAGCTGGCCGGCCGGTACGAGATCCGGGGCGAGGCGGTCACCTACCGCGTGTCCGAGACGACCGGCGTCAGCAAGCCCACCACCGACATCCCCGGCGTGATCGGCGGCGACTCCGTCACCATCTACACGCACGCCACGGAAGTAGCGGTCTACCGCCGGCAGCCCTGACCCCGGTGCGGCGGGCCGGCTCCGGGTCGAGCCGGCGCCCCGCCCGCCCGGAGAGTGGCCGGCCCGTCCCGCGCGGCCCGGCCGGTCACTTGTCCAGGGTTCCCTCCCCCTGCACCCGCACCGCGGCGTCGGCGATCGTTTCGTCGATGGTCTCGATGGTGAAGTCCACGGTCCGGCCGGGCTGCATCGCGCCGATGAGCGGGTAGTCGAAGAACACCCCCACCACCTCCCCCGCCCGGTTCCTGAACGAGGCGACCAGCTTCACCGCCGACAGCGGCCCCCCGGCGTCGTTGCGGACCCGCCCCGTGACCACCACCCCGGACACGCCCAGGTAGGCGGTGTCGTCCAGGATCGTCACCGGGCGGTACTCCAGCCGGCTCTCCGTCGCCCACTTCGTCGCCGTGACGGCAGCCCGCCGGATCCCCTCGGGCGCGCCGTAGTGCGTGTCCACGAACGGCGCGGTGGAGCGCGGCTCCACGCGCGCCAGCACCACGCCGCCCTCGTCCGTCGCGAGCGTCGTCCCGGCCGAGTCCAGGTAGGTGATGCCCAGCTCCACGTCGTAGATGGGAACGTCCAGGCCGTTGACCACCTCCCCGTACAGGAAGTAGTCGCCCAGGTCGTACTGGCCGGACGCGCCGCGGGCGGTCACTCCCCCGGCGGCGGACGCGGCCGCCTGCGCCGTGGAGGCGCCGGGACGGTCCGCGTCGGCGCCGTCGGCCCCGGAGCAGCCGGGGCCCAGCGCCAGGCAGAGGAGGGCGGTCGCCCGCCGCGCGGGCCGGCGCATGGAACTGCGAGGGATCATGGCGTTCTCCGCGGGTGGAAGGAGTTCGCGGCCGGTGTGCAGGCAAGGTACCTTCCCGGCCGGCGGGCACCAAGCACGTCGCGCGGGTCCCGGGCGGGAGACAGGCCACCGCGGCTCCGGCCCGCCGTGTGCGGAAGCGCGATCCGTCCCGGTCCGGCGTCCCGCCGGCGCGCGCGCCCCCGACCGCCACCGCCATGCCCGCCGACGCCGCGCCGCTCGTCTCCATCGTCGTCCCCGCCTTCGTCGCCACGCCCAGGCAGGCCGAGCTGCTGGACGAGACGCTGGGCACCGTGGACGCGCAGACCTGTCGCGACTACGAGGTGGTGGTGGTGGACGACGGCTCGCCGCTGGACGTGGCGGGAGTGGTGGCGCGGCACCCGGCCGCGCGCACGCTGCGGCAGGCCAACGGGGGCTCCGCCGTGGCCCGCAACACCGGCATCGCCGACGCCCGCGGCCGCTTCCTGGTGTTCCTGGACGCCGACGACCACCTCCTCCCGCCCGCGCTGGAGGCCGGGCTGCGCGCGCTGGAGGAGCACCCGGAGTGCGGCTGGGCGGTGGGGCCGCGCGAGGAGATGACGTACGAGGGCGGGCCGGTGCCCTGGGGCATCCCCGCCATGCCCACCGAGACGCGGCTCTACAACGTGCTTCTGGGCTTCCACTGGTACGTCATCCCCCCCTCGTCGGCCATGTTCCGGCGCGGGGCGGTGGACGAGGTGGGCGGCTTCCAGGATCCCTGGGGCTCCGACGACCTGGACTTCTACCTGCGCGTCGCCCACCGCTTCGAAGGCTGGTGCTACGACGCCCCCGCCGTGACCCGCTACCGGCGCTACGCCGCCAGCTCCTCGCGCGACGGCGAGCGCATGCTGAGGAGCATGCGGGCGGTGTACGCGCGCCAGTGGCCGCTGGTGCGGGGCGACCCGGAGGGCGAGGCGGCGTACCGGCGCGGCATGGCGATGCTCACCGACATCTTCCGGGACTGCCTGGTGGAGAACGTGGAGGACCGCGTGCGCGCCGGGGAGTGGCGCCGGGCGCTGCGCAGCGCGGCAGCGCTCGCGCGGGAGAGCCCGCGCCGCCTGGCGACGGCCGCGGGGCGGGCGGCCAGGGCGGCGGCCGGCG
>JBFMFL010000260.1:0-10298 GCA_040752145.1 Gemmatimonadota bacterium | reverse complement strand
GGGGAGGGGGCCCCAGCGGACGCCAGCACCAACCCTGCGTGAGGGATGCGCGCCCGGAGGGCCGAGACCCGCCGGCAGTTTGGCGGGGCTCGGCTGCGTTGGCGAGCGTTGTTTGCTCGCCTACGCAGCGCGCAGCCCGACCCGAGCGCCAGCGAGGGGCACGCCCAAACCCGCAGTTCAATGTCGTTCAAGCCGGAAAGCCGGTTGACGCGCGCGCGCCCCAGCCTGTAGCTTCCGCCCCGAAGCTCGCCCGAAACGCCACGCCGAGAAGCCCGAATGCCGCGCAGGATCCACGTTCTCCCCGAGAGGCTCGCCAACCAGATCGCCGCCGGGGAGGTGGTGGAGCGCCCCGCGTCCGTGGTCAAGGAGCTGGTGGAGAACGCCCTGGACGCCGGGGCGGGCCGCATCGAGGTCGCCCTGCGCAACGGCGGCAAGACGGAGATCCGCGTGGCCGACGACGGCTGGGGGATGGGCCGCGACGACGCCCTGCTCTCGCTGGACCGCCACGCCACCAGCAAGATCAAGGACCCGGCCGACCTGGCGAAGATCCGCACGCTGGGCTTCCGGGGGGAGGCCCTGCCGTCCATCGCCTCGGTGTCGCGGCTGGTGCTGGAGACGGCGGAGCGCGACGCGGACGGCACCCGGGTGGTGGTGAGCGGCGGGCATACGCAGGGGGTGGAGGGGTGCGCCCGGCGGCGGGGGACCACCGTGTCGGTGAGGAGCCTGTTCTTCAACGTGCCGGCGCGGGCCAAGTTCCTGCGCACCGCCGCGGCGGAGAGCCGGGCCGTCAGCGAGGTGGTGACCACGCTGGCGCTGTCGCACCCGGGGATCGCCTTCACGCTGGAGAGCAACGACCGCGAGATCCTCTCCCTCCCGGCGGTCTCCTCGCTCGCGGCGCGGGTGGGCGGGATCTGGGGCGGCGACATGGCGGACGAGCTGATGCCGGTGGCGCACCGGGACGACGTCGCCGCGCTCACCGGGCTGATCCAGCGCCCCCACTCGGCCACGCCGGGGGGACGCCGCGCCTACCTGTTCGTGAACGGCCGCCCCTTCGCCGAGAAGCTGCTGGTGCGCGCCGCCGACCGCGGCTACCGCACCACCATCCCGGAGGGGGTTCACCCCTCGCTCTTTTTGTTCCTGGAGGTGCCGGACGGCGACGTGGACGTCAACGTCCACCCGGCCAAGGCGGAGGTGAGGTTCCGCGACCGCGCCGCCATCGAGCGGCTGGTGGAGGAAGGGGTGCGCGCCGCCCTGTCCGCCCTGGAGAGCACGCCGGCGATCGGGCGGCGCGACCCGGTGGAGGCGGTCCCCTCGTTCTCGTCGTCCGGGGGCGCGACGTACCGGCGCGCGGACGCGGGGCTGCGCGCCACGCGCGAGGCCCCCGCCTTCGGGGAGCCGCGGCACGCGGCGCCCGGCGGCTCGCGCACCGGGTTCGGGGGGATGCCGGCGCCGCTGGGCCCCTCGCGCCCGGCGGCCCGCGCGGCCGAGGCGTCGCAGATGGCGCTGTTCTTTTCCGGCGCGCCCTCCGCGGCGGGCGAGGACGACGGGGCCGAGGCTGGCGCGCGCGAGGCGGAGGTGGAGGTGCAGGCCGCGCCGCCGGTGATGTGGCAGGTCCACAACACCTACATCCTGGCGGAGACGCGCACCGGGCTGATCCTGGTGGACCAGCACTCGGCGCACGAGCGGGTGCTGTACGAGGAGCTGATCCGCGGCATCGAGCGCGGCGAGCGGGCCAGCCAGCGGCTGCTCTTTCCGCTGACGCTGCGGCTCTCCCCGGCGGAGCACGACATGGTGCAGGAGGTGACCGGGATCCTGCTGCGCGCCGGGTTCGAGATCGAGCCCTTCGGCGGGCGGGCGGTGATCGTTCACGGCGTGCCCAACCCGCACCCGCACTTCGACGCGGAGCGCTGCCTGCGCGAGATGATCGCGGAGCTGACCGAGGGCTCGGAGCTGGTGGACTCGGCGCGCAGCCAGGGGCAGCGGATCGCGCTGTCGTTCGCCTGCAAGGGCGCCATCAAGGCGGGGCAGAAGCTGTCGCAGGAGGAGATGCGCGAGCTGTTCGACCGGCTGTTCGCCACGGAGCTGCCCTACCACGACATCCACGGGCGGCCGACGGTGATCCAGCTGTCGCTCAAGGAGCTTCACAACCGGTTCGGGCGGGGGGGCGTGTGAGGGTTTGTGGCTCGTCGTCTTGCTTCTGCGGGGCCGCTACGGAGCCCGGCGGAAACTGCCCCGCCGGTCTCCTCCGCGGGCTCCGGGAACCCCGCCAAACAGCCGGCGGGTTTCCCTGCGCCGGGGGGAGCCTCGCCAAACTGCCGGCGAGTCTCCCCCCGCAACGGATCATGTGGGTACTGCGGAAACTGCAACGGCGGAACGGCTCCCGAACGGCGCCGTTTCGCCGTTCGTCGTTGTCCCCTCTCCCCTCGTGGGAGAGGGGTGGCGCGCAGCGCCGGGGTGAGGGGGCCCGGGGGACGCTATGACCCCCGAAGTCCTCGCCCTCGTCGGCCCCACGTCGTCGGGGAAGACGGCGCTCTCGGTCCTGGTGGCGCGGCGGCTGGACGGGGAGATCATCTCCATGGACTCGCGCTCGGTGTTCCGGGGGATGGACGTGGGGACGGCGAAGCCCACCCTGGAGGAGCGCGGCGGGGTGCCTCACCACGGCATCGACCTGGTGGAGCCGGACGTCCGCTTCAGCGCCGGGGAGTTCTCGCGCTACGCCCGCCCCCGGATCGCGGAGATCCGCGCGCGCGGCCGGGTGCCGATGCTGGTGGGCGGGACCGGTTTCTTTCTCCGGGCGCTGACGCACCCTATCTTTCGCGAGCCGGAGATGGACCCGGAGGCGCGCGCCCGCCTGGCCGCGGAGCTGGAGGCGCTGGGCGACGCGGCGCTGCTGGAGCGCCTGCGCGAGGTGGACCCGGCGGCCGCGGAGAAGCTGTCCTCGTGGGGCGGGCGCCAGCGGCTGATGCGGACGCTGGAGGTGCCGCTGCTGACGGGCCGCACGCTGGCCTGGTGGCACGCCCACTCGCCGCCGGAGGCGCCGCCGGTGCCGACCCTCCCCTTCGTGCTGGACGTGCCGCGCCCGGTGCTCAAGGAGCGGATCGACCGGCGGGTGGAGGAGATGGTGCGGAACGGGCTGCTGGACGAGGTACGCGGCCTGCTGGAGCGCTACGGGCCCGACGCCCCCGGGCTGAACGCCCACGGCTACGCGGAGCTGATCCCCTACTTCGCCGGGGAGCGCACGCTGGACGAGGCCCTGGAGCTGGTGCGCCGCAACACCAAGTCGTACACCAAGCGCCAGGCGACCTGGTTCCGGACGCAGCTCCCGGAGGGCGCGGTATGGCTGGACGGGATGAAGCCGCGGGAAGAGCTGGCGGACGAGATCGCGGCGCGGTGGAGGGGAACGGCAGGGAACAGGGAATAGGGAACAGGGAACAGCCTGCAACTGCGACCCCCTCCCCCGGCCCCTCCCCGCAAGGGGGAGGGGAGAACGGCACAACGTCGAGGCGGGCTCCGGCGCGTGGGCTACCCCTCACCCCCCGGCCCCCTCTCCCACAAGGGGAGAGGGGGAGCACGACACCGCGAAGGTGGGGATCGCAGCGTGGAAATTGCCCTCCCCCGGAACGGGGGAGGGTGGCGAGCCTAAGCGAGCCGGGTGGGGGCCTCCCGCGGACGCCAGCACCAGCCCCGCGTGAGGGATTCGCGCCCGGAGGGGCGAGACCCCGCGGCAGTTTGCGGGGGCTCGCCGCGGTTACGCACGGTTGTATCGTGCGTTACCGCGCGCGAAGCCCGACCCCGGCGCAGCCGGGGGCACGCCCAGACCATGCAGTTTCCTCAAAAGGGAACACGTGAAGATAGGAATCACCTGCTACCCGACGTACGGCGGATCGGGGGCCATCGCCACGGAGCTGGGGATCGAGCTGGCACAGCGCGGCCACGAGATCCACTTCATCTCGTACGCGCAGCCCTTCCGCCTGCCGCACTTCATGGAGCGCGTCTACTTCCACGAGGTGGACGACGCCCGCTACCCGCTGTTCGAGTACTCGCCCTACCCGCTGACGCTGGCGGTGATGATGCACGAGGTGGCGATCCGCGAGGAGCTGGACCTGCTGCACGTGCACTACGCCATCCCGCACGCCACCTCGGCGTGGATCGCCAGGGAGATGCTGGGCGAGGGGCACGGCCTCAAGATCATCACCACCCTGCACGGCACCGACATCACGCTGGTGGGGCAGGACCGCTCGTACTGGCCCATCACCCGCTTCTCCATCGCCAAGTCGGACGGGATCACGGCGGTCTCGGACTTCCTCAAGCAGGAGACGGTGGACCACTTCCAGGTGCCGCCCGCGGACATCGAGGTGATCCACAACTTCGTGGACACGGCGCTCTACGACCGCGACCGCTACCCCTGCCGCAAGCAGGCGCTGCTGGAGCCGGGGGAGAAGCTGGTGATGCACGTGTCCAACTTCCGCAAGGTCAAGCGCGTGGGCGACGTGGTGAGGACCTTCGCCGGCATCGACCGCGAGGTGCCCTCGCGGCTGGTGCTGGTGGGCGACGGGCCGGAGCGCCCGGACGCCATCGCCGTGGCGGAGGAGCTGGGGGTGGGCGACCGGGTGATCTTCCTGGGGAAGCAGGACTCGGTGGCGGAGCTCATGGCGTGCGCGGACCTGCTCCTCCTCCCCTCGCAGTCGGAGTCGTTCGGGCTGGTGGCGCTGGAGGCCATGGCCGCGGGGGTGCCGGTGGTGGCGACGACGGTGGGCGGGCTCCCGGAGGTGGTGGAGGACGGCGTCAACGGCTTCCTGCGCCCCGTGGGGGCCACGGCCGAGATGGCGGAGGCGGCGGTCTCGCTGCTGCGCGACCCCGCGCGCTGGGACGAGTTCTCGCGCTCGGCGCGGTCGGTGGCGCGGGAGCGCTTCGGGGCGGACGTGATCGTGCCGCGCTACGAGCGCTACTACGAGCGGGTGCTGGCCGGCGGCGGCGCGGCGGCGGACATCCCCCGGGCGCGGGCGGGTGGCGCATGACGCTCCCGGCAGAGGCGAGGATGCTGCTGGACATGGCGCTGGCGGAGGACGTGGGCTCGGGCGACCGGACCACGCTCTGGACCTTTCCGGCGGGGACGCCGGGGGAGGCCGCGATCGTCGCCAAGGCGCCCGGCGTGATCGCGGGGATGAGGGTGTGCGTGGCCGCCTTCCACGCGGTGGACCCGGCGCTGGAGGTGGAGCCGCTGGCCGCCGACGGGGCGGAGGTGGAGCCCGGCGACGTGGTGCTGCGCGCCCGCGGGGCGGCGGCGTCCATCCTCACGGCGGAGCGGACGGCGCTCAACTTTCTCCAGCAGCTCTCCGGCGTGGCGACGGAGACGCGCCGCTACGTGCGCGCGGTGGCGGGGACGGGGGCGCGGGTGATCGACACGCGCAAGACCACGCCGGGGATGCGGCACCTGGAAAAGGAAGCGGTGCGCGCGGGCGGCGGGGCCAACCACCGCTTCGGGCTGCACGACATGGTGCTGATCAAGGACAACCACATCGCCGCGGCCGGGGGGATCACGGCGGCGGTGGAGGCGGTCCGCCGCCACAACGTGGAGGGGCTGAAGGTGGAGGTGGAGACCACCACGCCGGCGGAGGTGGAGGAGGCGCTGGCGGCGGGGGTGGACCGCATCATGTTCGACAACATGCCCGTGCCGCTGCTGGCCCGCATGGTGGAGCGGGTGCGCGCGGCCGGCGCGGACCGCCCGGAGACGGAGGCCTCGGGCGGGATCACGCTGGAGACCATCCGCCCGGTGGCGGAGACGGGGGTGGACTTCGTCTCCGTGGGCGCGCTGACGCACTCGGCCCCGGCGCTGGACCTGTCGCTGCGCCTCGCGCAGGGCCGCGCCGCCGGATGATCGAGCAGCGCGCGGAGCGCTGGGAGGGCCGCGGCGCCGCGGAGCTGGCCGCGGCCTGGGGGATCCCGGCGCTCCACGCGTTCCGCAGCGTGGGCTCCACCAACGACGTGGCCCGCGCCCTGGCGGAGTCGGGCGCCCCGGCCGGCACCGCGGTGCTGGCGGAGGAGCAGCTGGCGGGGCGGGGGAGGGGCGGCAAGCACTGGGTGTCCCCGCCCGGGCTGGGGATCTGGCTGTCCGTTGTGCTGCGCCCCGCCGCGCTCCCCGCGCCGGGGCTGCTCCCGCTGCGGGTGGGCCTCGCGGCCGCCGCCGCGCTGGACGCCTTCGCCCGGCCGGGGCGGGTGGAGGTGAAGTGGCCCAACGACCTGCAGGTGGCCGGCCGCAAGCTGGGCGGCATCCTCTGCGAGGGGAGCTGGGACGCCCGCGGCGTCAGCTTCGTGGTGGCCGGCATCGGGATCAACGCCGCCCACGCCCCCGGCGACTTCCCCGGCGTGCTCCGCCCGCACGCCACGTCCCTGCGCATCGCCTCGGGCTGGAGCCCGCCCCGCCCCGAGGTGGCCGGCGCGCTGGTCCGCGCCCTCGCCGGCCTTCCCGCCCGCTTCCCCGCCACCCTGTCCGACGCCGAGCTGGCCGAGCTGGAGCGCCGCGACGCCCTGCGCGGCCTCCCCGTGCGCGTCACGGCCGAGGGCGCCGCGCCGCTGGAGGGGGTCGCCCTGGGCGTGGCGCCCGACGGAGCCCTGCGCCTCCGCACCGCGCAGGGCGCCACGGTGCCGGTCCACTCCGGCACCGTCCGCCTCCTGGACCCGGCCGGCGCCCCCTCGGCCGGCTGACCCGGGCGCGGAGCCGCGGCCCGACCCCGCGCCGGCGGGCCCGCCCCCCCCGATCCCCTCCGCAGTCAAAAACCGTCGCCCGGCGCGAGCGCGCCGCCCTTGACTCCGACCGCCGCTCCGGGTAGTCTCCACCAGTCGGGAATTAAGCGCGACCCACCTCCCGACTTCCCCCTGGCAGGCCACGGCCCCCGGCCGCACGCCGCCGCACAGCTCCGAACGCGCCTGGAACGGCACACGTCCGTTCCGCGCCGGGGCCCGGCCGGCGAACACATCCGACGCGCGGAGACCTCGATGCTGATGACAGCTTCCCCGGAGCGGATTCGCGTAGCCACCTGGGCGCGGACGATCAAGCCGTCCACCATCAACGAGATGCTCGCGCTCACCGCCGGGCCGGACATCACCTCGTTCGCCCTGGGACTTCCCGCGCCGGAGCTGTTCCCCACCGAGGCGTACGCGTGCGCCGCCGAGCGGGTGATCTCCACGGACCGCCGGGCCCTCCAGTACGGGCCGTCGTTCAGGCCGATCAAGGCGCAGATCGTGGAGATCATGCGCGGACGCGGGGTGGAGTGCGGCGAGGACCAGATCGTGGTGACGGCGGGGGCGCAGCAGGCGCTCAGCATCCTGTCGCGCTTCCTGCTGGACCCGGGCGGTCAGCTGATCCTGGAGCAGGTGGCGTACACCGGCTTCCAGCAGGTGATCGAGCCGTTCCGGGCGGAGCTGCTGGTGGTCCCCACCTCCCTGGAGAGGGGGATCGACGTCGACGCCGTGGAGGCGCATCTCGCCGCCGGCGCGGAGCCGGCCTTCATCTACGTGGTCTCGGACGGACACAACCCGCTGGGGATCAGCCTGGAGCCGGAGAGCCGCACCCGCCTGCTGGAGCTGGCGCGCCGCTTCCGCGTCCCCATCGTGGAGGACGACGCGTACGGCCTGCTGTACTACGGGGAGGATGGTCCCGGCCTGCTCCCGATGCGGGCGCAGGACGACCGCTGGGTGTTCTACGTGGGGTCGTTCTCCAAGGTGCTGGCCCCGGCGGCCCGGGTGGGGTGGATCGTCGCCCCCAGGGAGCTGGTCCCGGCGATCTCGGGCACCAAGGACGCCTGCGACCTGGACATGAACAACTTCGCCCAGCGGGTGGTCTCGGCCTTCCTGGAGGACGGGCACCTCCCCGGGCACCTGGCCATGCTCCGGCAGGAGTACAGGACCCGGCGCGACCTGATGGACGCGGCGCTCCGCGAGCACTTCCCGGCGGGCACCCGCTGGCGGGTGCCGAGCAACGGCGCGCTGATGTGGGCGGAGCTGCCGGAGGAGATCGACTGCGGCGCGCTCCTGCGGGAGGCGGTGGCGAGGGAGCGGGTGGCGTACGTCCCCGGCAACGCCTTCGCCACCGACGGGTCGGGCCACGCCCGCAACTGCATGAGGCTCAACTTCTCCTTCCCCGGGCGGAGGGAGATCCAGGAAGGGATCGCGGCGCTCGGGAGGGTGATGCGGGCGCACGCGGCGTAGGGACTCTCCCGCACCCCGCGCGACGCCGGGGGCGGGAGGCCGCCCCTTTTCCGTCGAAGTGCATCGCCATGACCCACCTTTCCAGCCGGCTGGAGCAGCTGTCCCCGGCGAAGCGGGCCCTGCTGGAGAAGCTCGCGGCCCGCGGCGGCCCCGCCGCGGCGGAGGCGTACGGCGCGCCCCTGTCGTTCGCGCAGGAGCGGCTCTGGTTCATCGACCGGATGATGCCGGGGGAGGCGGCGTACCACGTCCCCTACCTGCTGCGCGTGCGCGGGCCGCTGGACGCCGCGGCGCTGGGGCGGGCGCTCTCGGGCGTGGCGGCGCGCCACGACTCGCTGAGGACCGTGTTCGAGGAGCGCGGCGAGGGCGCCGTGCAGGTGGTCGCCGCCGCGCTCCCCGTGGCGCTCCCGCTCGTGGACCTGTCCCGGCTGGACGCCGCGGGGCGGGAGCGGACCGCGCAGTTCCTCGCCGCCGGGGAGGCGGCGCGGCCGTTCGACCTGGCGCGGGGGCCGCTGCTCCGGGCGGCGCTCCTCCGGCTGGCCGGCGACGACCACGCCCTGGCGCTCACGCTCCACCACGTGGCGACGGACGGGTGGAGCACGGGCGTGCTCTTCCGCGACCTGTCCGCGCTGTACGCGGCGGAGGCCGGCGGGCCCCCCGCGGCGCTCCCGCCGCTGCCGCTGCGCTACGCCGACTTCGCCGCGTGGCAGCGGCTGCGCCTGCGCGGCGACGCGCTGGAGCGGGAGCTGGCCTACTGGCGCGAGCGGCTGGACGGCGCGCCGGCGCTGCTGGAGCTGCCCACGGACCGTCCGCGCCGCGCGGCGCGCGGCCGGCGGGGCGGCCGGGTGGAGGCCGCCGTCCCCGCCGAGGCGGCCGCGGCGCTCCGCGCGCTGGCCCGGGCGGAGGGGAGCACGCCGTTCATGGCGCTGCTGGCCGGCTTCCAGCTCGTCCTGTCGCGCTGGGCGGGGCAGGACGACGTGGTGGTGGGGACGCCCGTCGCGGGGCGGACGCACCGCGAGCTGGAGGAGCTGGTGGGCTTCTTCGTCAACACGCTCGCCGTGCGCGGCGACCTGGGCGGCGACCCCACCGGCCGCGAACTGCTGCGGCGCACGCGGACGGCGGTGCTGGGCGCCTTCGAGCACCAGGAGGTCCCCTTCGAGCGGCTGGTGGAGGCGCTGAAGACGGAGCGGAGCCTCGCCCACACGCCGGTCTTCCAGGCGATGTTCGCCGTCCGGGACGCGGACCCGCGCCCGGAGTTCCCCGGCGCCGCGGTGGAGGTGGAGGAGCTGTGGACCGGGCGCGCCAAGTTCGACGTGTCCGTGGCGCTGCGCGGCGGGCCGGCCGGGTACTCCGGGTCGCTCGCGTACGACGCGGACCTGTTCGACCGGGCGACGGCGGCGAGGATGGCGGCGCACTTCGTCCGGGTGCTCGCCGCGCTGGGCGCCGCGCCGGACGCCCGGCTCTCGGCGCTCCCGCTGCTGGACGACGCCGAGCGCCGCCAGGTGCTGGAGGCGTGGAACCCGCCGGCGCGCCCGCGGCCGGAGGAGTCGGTACACGCGCTCTTCGCCGCCCAGGCGGCCCGCACGCCGGACGCGCCGGCCGTGTCGTACGGCGGCGAGACGCTGACCTACGCGGAGCTGCAGCGCCGCGCCCTCGCGCTCGCCGGGGAGCTCGCGGCGCGCGGCGTGGGCCCGGACGCGCGCGTGGGCCTGCTCACCGAGCGCTCGCCCGACCTGGTGGTGGGGATGCTCGCCGTCCTCCAGGCCGGCGGCGCCTACCTCCCGCTGGATCCCGACCACCCGTCGGAGCGCCTGGCCTTCATGCTGGAGGACGCTGGCGCGCGCGTGCTCCTCGCGCGGGAGGCGCTGCTCGGTCGGGTGCCGGGGTTCGCGGGCGAGGTCGTGCTGCGGGACGGCGTGGATGACGTGTCGGCAGCCATCCAGCCCCCCTACCCCCCCGGCCCCCCTCCCCCCGCAAGCGGGGGGAAGGGGGAGAACGACACCGCCGTTGCAGTTCTCCCCTCCCGCGCTGGGGGGGGTGGGGTCGGGGGTGGGGGGCTTGCGGTCTCTCCCGACTCCCTCGCCTACGTCGTC
>JBFMFL010000026.1:0-39349 GCA_040752145.1 Gemmatimonadota bacterium | reverse complement strand
TGGGGGCCATAGCCGCGGCCGGCGTGTCGGCGGGGGTGGCGGCCACGGGCGGCGCCCCTGCGCTCCGCTCGCCGGTGGCGGCGCGGATGAACGCCGGCGGCCGCCGGCCTGCGTCGGGATCCGTGGGTACCTCGGTCTCGGCTTTCGCCATCGGGGCGTCTCCTGGCGGGTGGAAGAAGGGCGGCGCCGGCCGGCCGTGCACGGGCCGGGTGCCGCCGTGGTGGGGATGCTGACGCGGTGCCGGGAACGGATCCGGGCAGGCGCCGGGGGGCAGCACCGTGGAAGCTACGGTTCCGGGGCGTCCCGGGGAAGTGCCGCGGCGGCGCGGGGTGTAGGTTTGAAATAGAAATGTCCGGGTAGGCTGAAATAGAAATGTCCTCCTTCGGGGTAGCTTCGCCCACACTGGGGCCAACGCGAGCCCCGGAGAGAGGATGCTGTTGCTGAACACACGAGATCGGGACCGCTTGGTGGTGCTGCGCCAGGTGCAGGACGGCCAGCTCAGCGTAAGCGAGGGAGCCCGTCGCCTGAAGCTGACGCTACGCCACGTGCGGCGGCTCCTGCGCCGCTTCGAACTGGGCGGTGATGCATCGGTGATCCACCGCGGCCGGGGCAAGCCGTCGAACCGGCGACGTCCGGAGGCGATCCGGGCGCGCGTCCTGGAGCGCGCGCAGGAGGAGGTCTACAGCGGCTTCGGGCCGACCCTGCTGGCCGAGCACCTCTCACGCGATCCCCAGATCGGGCCGCTGAAGGCGGACACGCTGCGGCGGTGGATGATGGATGCCGGGCTGTGGGAGGCGAGCCCGCGCAAGCTGCGACACCGCAGACGTCGGCAGCGCCGCGCGGCCTGCGGCGAGCTGGTGCAGATGGACACCTCGATCCACCGCTGGCTGGAGGACCGCTCCCCGGAGGAGATCGTGCTGATCGCCATGATCGACGATGCCACCAGCCGCCTCTTCGCGCGCTTCTTCCCGCGCGATACCGGGGCGGCGAGCCGGCGGATGATCATCGATTACCTGGGCCGCTTCGGGCGCATGGGCGCCCTCTACACCGACCAGGCCGGGCACTTCCAGAACCGCGTGGGTGCCCGCACGCGCCGCAACACGGAGGAGCGCGAAGCGGAGCAGACACACTCGATCATCGGACGCGCCCTGGAAGCACTCGACATCGAACTGATCCTCGCCCTGTCTCCCCAGGCCAAAGGACGGGTCGAGCGACCCTTCGGCACCCTTCAAGACCGGCTCATCAAGGAGCTGCGCGTGGCCGGGGTCGACTCCCTCGCCGCGGCGAACCACTTCCTGGAGGACGTCTTCCTTCCGCAGTGGGAGGAGCGCTTCACGATCCCTCCCGCCGAGCCGCTCGACGCACATCGCCGCCTGCCCGAGGGTACCGATCTGGAGCGGCTCTTCGCCGCGACCGAGCAGCGCGTGGTCATGCCAGACTTCACCATCCGCTACCGCAACCAGCACCTCCAGATCGAGCGCGCCGATGCGCACCCCTCCATGCCGGGCAAGCGGCTGGTCGTAGAGACACGGCTCGACGGGTCCAGGCGCTTCCGCTGGGGCGAGACCTACCTCACCCTCAAACAGCACGAGGCCTACGCGCCTGCGGCGCTACAGCCCGACACACCCCCACAGGAGAGGGCGGAAGAGAAATCGATTCGAACCCCGACCAAACCCGCCCCCCACCACCCCTGGCGACGCCCAGGAACCCTGGTAGGAGGACATTTCTAAAGCAACCAAACCCCGGACTTTTCTATTTCAACGCAACAGCCGCGGCGGCGCGGGGGCCGCGGGACCTCAGGAAGGGTCGCCCGCGCGCTCCGGGAGCTGGAGGAGGGTGGCCATCAGCGTCTCAGGCGAGCGGCCGAGCCAGTGGAGGATGGGGACCCCGGCCTGCGCCGCGGCGCTGCGGACCGTCTCGTAGACGTTGTGGCTCAGGGAGCGGGTCTTGACCACCACCAGGTCCACGGACGAGGTGCGGGAGGCGGCGGTCCGCGCGGAGCGGTCCTCGTGGATCAGCGTAGCCCCCCGGGATTCGACCGCGGCCCGCAGCGCCGGGAGGGTGCCCTCTTCGCCGCCGACGAGCAGGATGCGGAGGCCGGCGAGCTGGCGGGTGGGGGCGCCCGGAGCGTCGTCGTCCGCGGCGAGGTGCTGATGGAGGAGCTGCGCGTGGGCGGCCTCGGCGCGCTCGGCCCGGGAGCGCTGGTCCGCCTCGGCGGCGGCGGCGAGCCTCGCGGCCCGCTGCGCGGCGGCCAGCTCGGCCGACAGGCGGTGGATCTCCGCGGTGGCGGCGGCAGCGGCGGTGGCGTCGGGCGGCGGTGACGGCGGCGAGTCTGCACGGCCGCGCGACGCGGGCGCCGCTGGGGCTGCCCCTGTGCCGCGCTGGGCGGCGCGGGCGGCCCGATGAAGCTCGGCGAGGTGGGACGGCAGCTCGGCGATGGCGAGCGGGCGGTCGGCGCCGGGGACGGTGAGGCGCACGAGGTCGGGGTACTCCCGCTCCAGCGCGGCGAGGATGTTCTTGCGCATGGAGTCCAGCGCACGCCGCCGGGGGCCGGCCGGATCCAGCGTCGCCCGGACGACCTCGACGAGCACGCGGGCGAGGGTCGCCTGCCGGCGCGTATGGGCGAGGAGGACGCGCTGCAGGCGCCGCCGGGCGTCTTCCTCCTGCACGGGCGCTCCCGGCGGGGGATAGTACCCGGCCAGGTCGCGGAGGAAGATGCCCCAGCGGTGTTCGTCGGCGTCCATGAGCAGCTGGAAGACGCGGAATGGATCCGCGCCTTCCTCCCAGGCCTCCTGGTCGGCCGGGTCGGCGTCGGGGGCGGCGGCGGCCGGGTTCCACGCGCGCTCGGTGCCGCGGGCGAAGGCCGCTGCGAGCGCGAAGAGGAGGTCGGGGCGATCCCGGAACCACGGGTCCACACCGGGGGCCTGGCCGGGCTGGAGCCGCTGGGGCGGCGGGCCGTAGATCGAGGCCGGGGATGCCGCGGGACCGGGCTGGCTGGGTGCGGCGCGTCGTTTCATCGGCGGCGGGAGCGGCGGTGGACCACCGGGCAGCGGGGGCGCGGCGCGAGCCCGGCTCGCCCGGGGCGGGGGCGAGCCGGGGCGGCGGAGAGCGCCACCCGCTCAGCCCGGGCCGAGGAGCGCCGCGATGTGCTCGGCGATCGCGAGCTGAGGCTTCTTCCCCGGGTCCTTCAGGGCGACTTCGGCCAGGTCGAAGTCCGCCATCTCGAGCCCGTCGATGATGGCGCGGAGCAGGAGGCTCCGGTTGACGGTGACCGTGTAGTCGGACCCCCGGAGGATGTCGCGCTCGGCATCGTCGAGGTAGCAGAGGTTGTCGGTCGACAGCATCAGCGAGCGGTGGCTGCTGGCGGCCGTCTCCCCGTCCCCGGTGTTCTTCGGGCGGCGGCCTCGCTTGCGTCCGCTCGGCTGGCGCGGGCGGCGCGGAGGCGCGGCAGGCTCGGAGGGGGCGGCGGGCTCGGCCGGCTCGGAAGCCGGCTGGGCCGTGGGCGCGGCCGCCTGGCTCGGGGCGGGCGCGGCCGGCGACGCCGCTCCGGGTGCAGGTGCGGCGGCGGGGCGGCGTCCGGGACCGGCTACCGGTACGGTGAGCGCCGTGTAGGGGAGAGCCGGCGCGCCGGGGCGCGCCGCCGGAGCGGGCGGGGCGCCGGAGCCGTCCGCGCCGGGCTTGCTGTCGTCGGGCATGGGAGTTTACTCGGCCTGGATGAGGGTCGGGCCGAGACGGAAATCCCGGCACTTCTTGACGATCTCGCGGGCGAGGCTGCGGTAGCAGCGGTCGCCCTCGGAGCCGCGGTAGTCGAGGAACAGGGACTTGTCGCGCTTCTGGGCCTGGCGGATGGCGTTGTTCTCACGGATCACGGTCGTGAGCAGGTACTCGTTGTACTGCTCGCGCATGCCCGCCAGTTCCGGTCCGGTGTCCCGGAGCCGGCCGTCCACCCGGCTCAGCAGGATGCCGAGGAGGAGGGGTGCGTATTCGTGCTCCTCGGCGAACCGGTTGACGGCCTTGAAGAGGGCCGCGACGCCGTCCGCGGCGAAGTACTCCAGGGTGACGGGGACGATGTAGGTGTCCGCGGCGCGCATCGCCATGGAGAAGATCGGCGAGTAGCCCCGCGGCGGGCAGTCGATGATGACGACGTCGTAGTGGTTGATCGAGCACAGGTAGTCGATCAGCTGACGAAGGCGGAGCTCCTCGACGAGCGGGTCGGCGGTCTGGCCGAGGAACTGCTCGATGTCGTCCAGGTTGTCGCTACCGGTGAGGAGATCCAGCCCCGGGACGCGCGTGCGGTGGAGCGCCAGCTCCGGAGCCGCGACGGTGTCGAGGGTCAGGGCGTTCGCGAGAGAGGGAAGCCGGTCTTCGGCGGACCGGAAGCCGAGGGCCTTGGACATGTCGCCCTGGGAATCCGTGTCCACGGCGAGGACGCGGAAGTCGCGCTCGGCGATGAGCAGCGAGGAGGCGCGGGCGAGCGCCTCCGCGAGGCACGCGGCGGTCGTCGACTTGCCGACTCCACCCTTCTTGTTGTTGATGGCGAGCACCAGGGGACCGGTGCCGGTGGGCGCCTCTTCCGCTGCGGGATCCGGCTGGAGAACGACACTCATGTTGTCGGGACCTCGGGGGGGGTGTGGCCGGTGGAGTCGGTTGGGATGCGGGGGAGAAAGCTAGGGTGGGAAGCGCAAGAGCGCAACTGCGCGTATGCGCGGAGCGCCGTCCGACCATAACCGCAAGTATGCGTCCGTGCAGTTGCACGGCTCCACAATTGTGCACAAACCCCGGAAGAGGCGAGGTTTGGGAGCACTCACACTGCCGACGGTGAGCACCTGGCAAACTGGAGCTCGATCTGGCTCCTGTCGATGGCTTCCAGCTCGCCGCGCTCGGCGGCCTCCCGTGCCTCGTCGCCATGCTGCCAGGTGGCCCCGCAGGTGTCGCACTCCCAGGCGCGGTGGAAGGCGAAGTTGTGGCACCTGTCCACGGTGCCGTCGCACTCGACGTGGCGGATGCGCCACGGCCGCTCCCTGGCCGCGCGCCGGGAACGCGCAGCGACCTTCTCCTCGATCCGGGCGAGGACCGCGCGATCCGCAGCGTGCTCCGGCGTCGGATAGCCCGACTGCGTGATGTGGTCCTCCAGCTCCGCGGGGCCATTGCTGCTCTGCCAGCGGAGGTTCCATGCTTCCGCGAGCGTGCGCTGGACGGAGCGCGGGAGGGCGCGGAAGCGCGCGCGGGCGGCGCGCCAGTTGTCGGCGTGCCGCTTTCGTTCGACCGCGCGGGCGAGGGTGCGCTGCCGGTTGAGGCGCTCCAGGCGGGCGTCGAAGGTCTCTTCCTCCGGCGCAAAGCGCGCGAACATCCCGAGGTCGCGGTGCAGCCGGGCGCGGCGGCTGTTGATCGAAGCGCGCCAGCCCCGGCGGCGGGCGGGGGTGTCGAGGAGCGGCTCGGGGTTCTTGGCGAGCCAGGGCGTCCGCTGCCACTGGAGGACGATGGGTGCGCCCGGGTCCGGGTCGGGTAGCGGCGCGGGGGTGAGGGCGGTGACGGTCATCGCGGCCGGATGTGAGGCGGCCCGGGCGCGGCGGGGGCGCCCGGGCCGCGGTGTTCAAGCCCGGGGACGGTCGGAGCGCGGGTCCGGATCCGTGGCCGCGGGGGACCAGGAAGGCGGTGGGGCGGGGGAGGGCGGCGGGGGATCGGCGGATGCCTCCGCCCGGAGCGTGTCGCCCACCAGGCGGATCACGGCGTACGCCGCGGTGGCCAGCGCGGCGTGGTCGGCGTCAGGGCTGTAGGCGAGGAACCGGCGCCGGCAGTCCTGGAAGGCACTTTCCACCGCGGCGAACGCGTCCCAGAAGTCCTCCGCCCCGGGCCAGCCGGTGGCGGTGAGGGCGCCGAAGTCCTGCTGCATGCGGGCCTCCATGCGCGCCGAGAACGCGGCGCGGTCGGAGTCGCCGGTGCTCCGCAGCCATTCCGGCTCCTCCGGCGGAGGCGCGTCGTCGTCCCCGGGCGGCGGCGGGGAATCGGCCATGGGCTCGGCCCAGACGGGGGGCGCGGCGTCCGCGCCGAACCAGGCCGCGTCGTCCTGCGCGTCTTCGCCCGGCTGCGCGCCGGGGGGGGAGTCGATCATCGGGGGTGGGTGCTACGGCTGCGGGATGGACGCGCCGATCATCCGCTCCACGCTGGAGCGGCGGATCGGGCGGCGGGCCGGATCGAAGAGGCGGCTGTACTCCTCCTGGAAGGTGACGAGGGTCCAGGCCTCGCCGGCAGGCGGGTGCGGCAGGCCGCACCGCTGGAGGACCCGCAGCGGACACGGGGCGCCGGAAGCGCCCGCCAGGGGGTCGAGGTGCTCGACGTACTGCACGGGGACGTCGTGGGCCGCGATGACGCGGCGCACGTCGGTGGCGATCTCGCCGGCGAGCGCCTGCATGGGCAGCCCGGGCATGGGGGGGCCGCCCGGCAGCGCGAGCGCCTGGGACGCGATCACGACGATGCGGAACGACCCGTTCGTCGGGAGGAATACGCGGACGCGGCAGCGCCCCCTGGCCGACTGCGACCGGAAGGTGTAGCCGGGCCAGTCCATGACGGGCTGGCCCGGGGGGAGCGTGCCCCGCGCGCGGAGCGCGGCGCCGGGGGTGATCCTTGGCGTCGACATGAGGGGGATGGGTGTCAGGCGGCGGCCGGGGCGGCGTCGGGTGGGGTGAAGCGGAGGGGGGTGGCGCGTTCGATGGCGGCGACGACGAGGGCGGCCCACTCGAAGCGCGCCTTGATGTCCGCCCAGCGGGTGCGCGCGAACTCCTCCAGGGGCATCTCCCTGCCGGTGCCGGGATCGGTGACGGCCGCCGCGGCGGCCGCCTTGCCGTTGGCGCGGATGAAGTCGAGCAGCGCCTCCAGGTTCGCCCCGGTCCGGGGGATCGCAGCGAGGTCGGTGGCCGGGGCACCGCCGGCCGCGCCGAAGGCGGCGGGCCGGGGGGCGGGTCCGGCGGGAGGCGCGGGCCGCGCGCGCTCGCGGTCGCCCGGGGGGCGGGCGAACATCCGCTTCCTGGAGCCGTCGCCCTTGAAGGTCACGAGGCGGACGTACTTCTGGTCGCCGCTGGTCTCGACGGCGACGCCCGGGGGCTCGCTCCCGTTGGATGCCCGGCTGAACCAGATCGCCTCGGGCATGGTCCTGGAGCGGGAGCTGACCGCCTGCTCGTGGCGCTTCGAGTAGAAGCGGTTGCCCCACCAGACGCCCTCCCGCTGTTCGGTCCCGCCCGCGGGGTCGCGGAAGGTCCTGGTGCCGGGCTTGGCGCCGATCAGGCGCCAGTCGAAGTCCTCGTAGTTGGCGAGGGGGAAGAACCAGCCGCCCGGCGGCAGGGGCGGGTGGAAGCCCTGTGCGCCGTAGGTGCGCTGCAGGCGCAGGAGCGAGGCCTCCAGGTCCTCGCCGGAGTCGACCAGGAGCGGGAACGTGACGGGGACGTCCATCCGGGAGTGGAGCAGCACCGAGGCTTGTAGCATGGGCGGAGCGTGCACGGGGAGACGGCTATGCGTGGGAGGCCTCCGGGCACGGTGCCGCATGGCACCGTACCCGGAGACGCTTCACGGCGTTCGCGGTTGAGGAAGGCAAGGGGAAGAAACGAGCGCGCCCGCTCCGGTGGGGCGGGCGCGCCCGGTGGTCAGGCGGCGAGGCGCTCCTCCTCCTCGTCCGCAGCGGGATCGTCGTCGTCGCAGCCGTCCTCGGCTGCCTCGTCCTCCGCGCCGTCCGCGTCGGGGTCGCCGTCGTCCACGATGTGGTCGGAGACGTACACGGCGAGCGCGCGGGTCTCCTGCTCGCTCGCGCCGAGCTCGCGGTCCAGGACCAGCTTGCGGGCGCGGAGGGTGGCGAGCTTCCCGGCGTGTTCGAACGGCTCGCCGAGAAGCGTCTCGATCTCCGCGAGCTGGACCGCGAGCTGGTCGGCCTCGGCGAGCGCCTCGGCGTGCCACCGGTCCAGGCGCTCCGGCATGTTTTCGAGCACCTGGAGGTTGCCCTCCGGGCTCGTGGCGGTGGTGCTGATCCGGACCGAGTACTCGCCCTCGCCCTGGAGGACCAGCTCCGGGAACAGCCCGGCGCCGGCGCCCACCAGCAGACGGAAACCGGCGAACGTGCCCACGGGCGTGAGGCGGAAGTTCTTCCCCTCCATCCCGGCCTCGACGAGCATGCGGAGCTGGGCGGCCGCCTCGCGGCGGTTGGTGTACGGGTTGCCGTCCAGCTCGATGGCGAACGCGTCGCCGCGCGTCTCCTTGCGGTTGGGGATGTCCAGCGCGGCGCGCTCGGCCACCCGACGCGCCTTGGCGATCCGGGCCGGGAGGGTGGCGCGCTCCTCGGTGAGGCGGAAGAGGCGCTGCTCGTGCGCCAGCTCCGCGCGGCTGAGCCGGGCGACGTCCGAGTCGAGCTGGGCCTTCTCCAGGATGCGGGGGTCCCCGCTGGCGAGCGCCTTCATCTGGCTGAAGGACAGCACGACCTCGCCGATGTCGTCGAGGTGGCGCTCGGCCAGCTCGCCGGACATGGCCTTCTGGATCTCGGTGGCCTTGTACTCCAGCGCCTGGTACATGTAGCCGTCGAACGACCCCTCGCCGACGTAGCGGATGATCCGCACGTACGGGTTGCTGTTGCCCCGGCGGATGCCGCGGCCGTCCCGCTGCTCGATGTCGGCCGGGCGCCACGGGGCGTCCACGTGGTGGATCGCCACCAGCCGGGTCTGGATGTTCGTGCCGACCCCGGCCTTGGAGGTGGAGGCGATCAGGACGCGGACCCGCCCCTCGCGGATCGCGCGGAAGAGCTGGGCGCGCCCGGTGTCGGTGCGGGCGTCGTGGATGAACGCGACCTCGTGGTCGGGGATCCCCCGGCGGACGAGCTCGGCGCGGAGCGCCAGGTAGAAGCTGAACTGCCCGGCCCTGGGCTCCGGGTTGGACAGGTCGCAGAAGACGAGCTGGGTGCCGCGGGACGGCTCGGATTCGCGGTGGATCTCGGTGACGCGCCGGGCGACCGCGCCCAGCTTGGTGTCGCTCCAGTAGGGCGCGGCGGGGTTGATCAGCCGGTGGTCCAGCGCCGACTTGCGCCCGTCCGTGGTCACGAGGAGCATGTTGTCGTCCCACGGATCCACCTTGCCGGCCCAGATCATCTCGGCGCGCAGCACGAGGTCCGACCGGAAGTCCTCCTGCTGCGGGGACGGCTTGACCACCACCTCCTCGATCCGCCCGTTGAAGAGGCGCGGCCGGTCGCGCACCGCGGCGGGGGCGTCCTCGGGCGGCTCCTCGTACAGGGAGCCGGAGTTGCGGATGTCCGCCACCGAGCGGAACATCGCGATCAGCTCGGGGAGGTTGGTGAAGCGGAAGCGCGTGCGGGCGCGGTACGACGACCCGTCGGGCGCCAGCTCGATCGAGACGCACTGGCGCGTGAAGGTGCCGGCCCACGCGTCGAAGTGGCTGCACCCCGCGGCCTCCAGCACGCGCGGCGCGAGGTACTTCAGCATCACGTACAGCTCGGCCAGCGTGTTCGACACCGGCGTGCCGGTCATCAGCACGGCCCCGCGACCGGGACGGATGGTGTCGATGTACTCCAGCTTCATCGCCAGGTCCGTGGCCCGGTTGCTGGGCTTGGACGCGACGGGGATCCCCTCGATCTTGGTCGGGGTCGCCAGGTTCTTGAAAAGGTGGGCTTCGTCCAGGAAGATGCAGTCGATCCCGGTCTGCTCGAAGGAGAGGCCGGCGGCGCGGGCCGCCTTCGCGCTGGTGCGCTGCAGCTTCGCCTCCAGGGCGCGGCGGGCGGATTCGAGGGACTTGACCGTGAAGTCGCGCTCGGAGCCGGCGAGCTTCGCCTCGGCGATCAGCGCGTCGTACTCGGCGAGCTGCCGGGTGATGAAGCGGCGGCGGAAGTCGGGGCTCATCGGGACCTGGCCGAAGGCGGCGTGGGTCATGATGATCGCGTCGAAGTCGCTCGTCGCCGCGCGGGCGAGGAAGCGCTTCCGGCCGTCGCCCTTGAGGTCGGCGGTGCCGGCTGCGAGGATGCGGGCGTTGGGGTACAGCGTCAGGAATTCGCGGCTGTACTGTTCGAGCATGTGGTTGGGGCACACGTACGCGACCTTGTGCGCCAGCCCGAGCCGCTTCAGCTCCATCCCCGCGGCCACGCTGGAAAAGGTCTTGCCCCAGCCCACCTCGTGGAACATCCCGCAGTTGCCGTCGCTGATGATGCGCCAGACGACGTCCTTCTGGTGGTCGTCCAGCAGGATCGCGTCGCTCGCGCCCGGGAGGGTCAGGTGGCGGCCGTCGAAGGCGCGCGGACGCCTCCCGTTGAACCGCTCGTTGTAGAGGCGGGCGAGGCGTAGCGCGCGCTCGGTGTCCTTCCAGACCCAGGCGCGGAACTCCTCCTCGATGGCCTCCTGCTTCTCGCGGGCGTCGAGGGTGGCCTTGACGTCGGTGACGCGGCGGGTGACGGTCTTCTTCGTCTCCGGGTCGAACTGCTCGACCTCCTTGGTGATCCGGACGCGGCGCTGGTTGAGGCTGTCGTCCAGCAGGCGGAACAGGTCGGCGCTCGGGGTGCCCCAGCGCTCCGAGCACACCGCCGACTGGCGCAGAGCCGTGGGGACGTTGACGACGCAGGTCGCGTCCTTGCCGATCCGGCCGATCTTGACCGCCGCGTTCTTCATGTGGCCCGCGAGCAGGTGGCGGGCGAAGGCGACCAGGTCGGCGTCGGGGATCCAGGACGAGCCCAGGCCCGCCTCGATGTCGCGGGGCGTCAGGTCGGTCGGCTGGACGCCCGCCAGCGCCTCGGCGTTCTGGATGAAGCGCGGGTCCTCCTCGGCCGCCCGCCGGGCGTCGGCGAGCTTGCGGCGGACGTCGCCGGAGAGGTAGTGGTCGGCGGTCTCCCAGCGGAGCCGGGTCGGCTCCAGGAAGATGCGGCCCTGCAGCGCCTCGATCGCGTCCTGCTCCGAGCGGCCGCCCCACAGCTCGCAGATGGTCTGGAGGTCGACCCGGCCGTGACGGTCGAGGCAGAGGAGGAGGGCGTCGTCGGCGCGCTCGACGTGGTCCACCACCGTGGCCGGGCGGGTGATGTCGCGCTCCAGGATCGGCGCCGGACGGGCCGTGTTGGTCTCGGGGTCGTAGATCTCGATCGCGGCGACGTTCCAGGCCTCGGGGTCGTCGCGGAAGAACTTCAGGTTCGGGCGCTCGATCCGCTCGCGGCCGTGGGAGGTGCGCTTGACCTCCTTGTTGATGGGCCCCCAGCGGGTGCAGAAGCGCTCCCAGGCGCGGAGGGCGGACGCGCGCAGGCGGTCGCGCTCCTCCGCGGTCGCGCCGGTCTGCGGGGCGTTCATGACGGCGCGCAGCCGGTCGCGGAGGGTGACCAGCTCGGAGATGCGGCTGACGTGGCCCTTGCCGCGGATCCCGTTGGGGACGAACTGGAGCCCTTCGCGGCGGACCAGGATGCCGTCGTCGAGCCAGAACGAGCCCTCCAGTGCGCGCCCCTCCCGGATCGCCGCGGGGATGCGCGGGGCGGCGGGACGCGCGGTGGGGCCCGTCGCGGCCGTGAACACGTCGGTGGGGAACAGCTCGGCGACGCGGGCGAGGCCGGCGGCCACGGACTCCTCCGCGTGGCGGCGGACGGTGGGGGTCTGCGAGTCGTAGCGCGAGCTGGTGAGGCCGAGGGTCCCCAGGATCGTCTCCGGGCGGTCCGCGAACCAGCGGTTCACCCAGGCCACGCCGTCGGCGGTGTCGACCGGCGCCGTGTCGATCCAGCGGGCGTCCCCGTCCTCGGCGACGCGCGCGAACTCCAGGTCCCGCTCGTCCAGCGGGGCGGCGCGCCGGCGCAGGACCAGGAGGTCGGTGACGGCGTCGGTGCCGGAGGTAGCGAAGGCGCCTTCGGGGAAGCGCACGGCGCCGAGGAGCTCGGCGTGCCGCGCCATCTCGGTGCGGGCCGCGGGGTCCTTCTTGTCGAGGGTGCCCCGGGACGAGATCAGCGCAGCGACGCCGCCGGGCCGCAGGGCTGCCAGCGAGCGGAGGATGATGTAGTCGTGGAGACGGAAGCTGGCCGGGTTGTAGGTGGCGTCGTACGGGCTGTAGTTGTCGAACGGCACGTTGCCGACCGCCAGGTCGTAGACGCCGTCGCGGACGAGCGCGGACTCCATCGGCGCGACGCGCAGGTCGACGCCGGGGTAGAGGTTCGCGAGGACGTCGGCGGTGATCGGGTCCGGCTCGACTGCGGTCCAGGCGAGGTTGCCCGCGATCTGGGCGGGCGCGAGGCCGATGAAGGGACCGGGGCCGGCGGCGGGCTCCAGGACCACGCCGCGCGTGAGGCCCATCCGCATCAGGAGGGACCACATGCCGCGGACGATGGCCTCCGGGGTCCAGAACGCCGTCGGCGTGCTGGCGCGGGCCGCCTGCCAGCGGTCGCGGGGGAGGAGGGCCCGGAGGCGCCGCCCCACGGCCCCCCAGCGGGGGTGGTCGTCCTCGAACGCGCCGGCGAGCGCTCCCCATCCCGCGTACTGGACCAGCACGCGCTGCTCCTCCGGCGTGGCGTGGCGCCCCTCGGTGAGCAGGGTGTTGAGGAGGTCGATCACCCGGAGGTTCGCCTCGGCCTTCGCCTCGGGGGATCCCAGGCCCAGCCGGTCGTCCTCGGTGATGCGGTAGTCGTGGCGGGTGGCCGGCGCGGCGGTCGGGACGAGGAGCGCCGGGTTGATCAGGACGGGGCCGGTGCCGGTCCCCGTGAACAGGGTGAGGGGGCCCTCCGGCTCCAGGAGGATGGGCTCGGCCGGCGCCTCCGGGAGGACGGCCGCCTCGAGCTGGCCGCCCATGCCGAAGTTGAAGAGCGCGATCTGGGGGTCGGCGGCCGCGGGGGAGCGGCGCCGGCGACTGGAGGGTGCGAAGGTCAAGGAGCTCTGGAGGCAGAGGGAGTGACCGGCCGGGGCGGGAGGGAAGAGCCCCGGCGAGAGCAATCCAGAGCGTTCTCAGACTGGCGGTTTGGAGACGTTGAAGAGGAAGGGCGAACAGCGGGGGAGCAGACGTGCCGCGGGACCAGCCGCCGTCAGGGCCGGGCCGCCACCTGTCCCGCGCGGCGCGCCGGGGTCACGAGGTGGCGGGTGTCGTTCAGGTCGGCGAGGAGGACGCAGCCGAAATTGCAGAGCGCGATGCCGAGGGGGCGGTGGAAGGTGTCGGCGCGGCGGGGGCGGGTGCCGCGGCGGCCGCGCGTGTATCCGTCCAGCGCCTGCACGGCGGCGTCGACGACGTGCTGGAGGGACGCGCCGGTGCGGGCCGCGTGGGCCGGGTCGGTCGTGTCGAAGTGGAGGCGGGTGGAGAACGTGTGGATGAAGGCGGTGGCGGGGGCCGCCGCTTCGGTGCGCAGGTAGTGCTCTGCCCGCTCGCTGGCCCAGAGGCTCCGGTCGGTGACGGGGTGGCGCGGCTGCGGCGCGTCGGCCGGCCAGCGGCAGTCGAAGAGCGGGATCCCGTCGGGGATGGCGACGCCGAAGTAGGTGACGCCGGCGCGCGGCGTGGGGATCGGGTCGGGCGGGACCGGCTCGAACGTGGGGTCGGGCTGCATGGAGGCTCGTGGCGGTGGATGCGGTGGGAAGTGCCGGGCCCGCGCCGGGACGCGGGGCAGAGAAAACCCCCGTGACGGCGGGGCGTCACGGGGGCGGCGTGGGTGGGGCGGGCGGGCGGCAGCGACATCGTCGCGCCCGGTGGTCGCGCGGCAGGCAGCCGAAGCCGCCAGCGCCCCACCCGCCACGGCGCCGCCGCCGGGCGTCGGCACCGGCGGCGGCCTCGATGGCCGCCGCGCCTGAGCGGGAGCGGCACGGCCCGCCCGGAGGCGACGAGGGCCTGGCTGAGCCAGCGCCCGTCCGGGAGGAAGGCGTGGGCGAGCACGCGCCCGGAGCGGTCGCTGGGCTCCGTGTCTGGTATTCCAGGTTGGGCCGCTGCGTCGCCGACCGGCGGCGGCTGCAGTCTAGGATGGCGTTGCAGGCGACAGAGGGCCGGGCGCACTCGCGCCGCCGAGGCGATGTGCAGCGGCGCCGTCTCCCGCTGCGAATACTTGCCCTTCTTGCCCTCCGCCCCGAACCTGAGGGCGTTCGGGGCTTGCATCTGTACACATCGTGCGGTGGGAGGTAAACTCAGGTTCCGCTCTCTCTGCTCACGGAGGTTCTATGTCGGTTACTGCGAAACAGCTGCTCCGTGAAGCCGTGGAGCGGTTGCCTGAAGACGCGACGGTGGAAGACGCCATGGATCGGCTGTACTTCCTCTCCAAAGTTGCTCGTGGTCTGGAGGCCGCCGACCAGGGCGACGTGGTGCCACATGAGGAGGCCCGGCGTGTGCTTCTGGGTGAGCTCGATGCAACTGCGTCCCGTGAAGGCGAGTGATCCGGCTCGTCTGGACCCGCCCCGCCCTCGAGGACGTGCAGGAGATCCGCGCCTACATTGCACGCGACTCGCAGCGGTATGCTCGGATCGTAGCTGAGCGGCTCGTCGCGGCTGTCGAGCGCCTCCCCGACCATCCGCTCTCCGGCCGCGTCGTCCCCGAGGTCGGCCAGAGCACCTTGCGAGAGGTGATCGAACCGCCTTACCGAATCGTGTACCGGGTGCGGGCTGAGCTGCTGGAAGTGTTGGCTGTAGTCCACTCGGCACGGCAGTTTCCAAGCGAGGAGCTGCGGTAGGCGCACTCCTGCCAGATGCGGCCGAACAGGGCGTTGCACGACGGAAGTATGTACTCGACGAAAACGAGCCCAACGGGTCTAACCCGGCCGGGGCTCCCCTGTTCTAACTGTTGGCGGCACCGGCAGGCCGTCGGGGGTTTTGCCTATCCCGGCAACCCCACGGCACGCAGCACGAGTGCCGTCAGAATCGCCTTGAACACCTCCAGCGATGCCGAGCCGGCCTGCTTAGTCGCTACGTCTTTGGCCTCGCTCCACAAGGTGTCGCTACGCGCAAGGTCTAGGAATTCGTGCCCTTGCCACGTTATCCGCTGAACCACTGCGGCGCGAACACCGCCAGTATTCCCCGAGCGCATCACTGCCGCCTCCACATACCCCGCCTCTTTCAGCAAGGCGATGTGCTCCAGCACGTCCGCCTCGTCCCAGCCTGGAATTTCGATGCGGCCAACGTCGCTCCCACCCGGCGCTTCCTCCGCCTTGAAGAGGATTGCGCGCACAAGATCCATGTCTCTCTTCACGTGCGGTCCCTCCCGTTCGGACCTTGTCGTTAGCGGAACTGCTTGAGCCACTTCGGCACGGGCACACCTGCCGCCCGATAGCTCCGCTCCATCGCTTCCACCAGCTCCCGCAGCGCATCGGCCCGCTTCTCCGGCGGGATCGCCTCCACCAGGACGGCAAGTGCCGCTTCCACTACGCTTGAAGTCGGCTTCTCCTCCCCTGCTGCCGCTCGCCGGAGATACCACGCCGTCAGCTTCTCGCGTGTGCTCGCGAACGGGTTGCTCCCGTCGAGGAACGCACGGAAGCCGGTTACGCTCATACCCACCTCGCGAGCCGTCGCGCGGATGCCGTTCGCCTTCGCCGCACGCGCAGCAGCGGCCCGGATCGCGTCAACGGACGCGCCGCGCTCAGGCGTAGGCATTGTGCCCCGCCCGCACCGCTCTTAGTATGCGGTGATCTATTTGATCTAAGTCAGTCCGGGTACACTGGTGAAGATGCGGGGGCGCATGGCGGGAGACAAGAGCAGGCGGTTGAAGCGGCTCCGGAAGCTGCCGGAGCGGGTCCAGCGGCTTCTCACGTTCGCGATTTACGCCGCGTCGTTTGAAGTGCCGCGAGAGCGCCGCGCGCCGGAAATGGTCGAGGGGCTAGTATGGTTCATCGACCTGTTGCACCGGAACGGCTACGCCGCCCCTCTATGGCTTCTCCGGCCCAAGTGGTACTTCAGCCGTGGTGTAGAGCTTCGCGGCCCGCTGTGGGAGCGGCCCACGACGGGCATGATGCTGGACGTGGTGGAAAGCATCGTCGCGGACCTACCCGAAGGGGAGCGCTCGGAGGAGATGCGGGAACTGCTGCACCTGTTCGCAGGGATCTATGCGCAGGGCGGCACGGAGCTCCCGGAATGGCTCCGGGTCGGGCTGGACTGGTATGCGGAGGACGACGGGGAGGAGCTGCCGCCCGACCTGATGCTGGAGGTTGTAGACGCGTCCGTGGTGAACCTGCCGGAAGAGCACCGGGCGGCGGCTCGGCACTCCGTTCTGAAGCACTACGAAGCGATGTACAGGGGCACCGGCAAGCCGGTCCCGGAATGGGTGCGGGCAGGGCTGGAGAGCACCCCGCCCACGTAGGCTACCTCTCCGGCCCGTCCTCTTCAGCCCCCTCCCGGCCGCTCCAGGTACATACTTCCGTTCTCACGGATTCGAGGCGCAGGCGGTGGCGGGGCGCGCGACCCCGGTGGTAGCGGCGCCGGAGGCGGACGGCGGAGGCGAGCCGCCGATCCAGGGCGCCCGCATGATGATCGAGCGGAGGCGCCCGTCCTGGTGGAGCTACGAAACGGGACCGGGGCAGTGATGCCTCGGTCTTCTCCACGCCCTCACCGGCAGCCAAACCAAGCCCGGTTCGCTAGAAGAAGTCGTCCCGCTCGCTGGGCGGCCAGAACGAGATATCGTAGGGGCGCTGAATGGCGGTGAAGTAGGGATGGTCCGGGCGATGGAATCCGGAACCGGGCTGAACCCGTCGGGCGACCGGCAGGATCAGCACGGACGCAGCGCCCGCGTCGAGGAGCGCCCCGGCGGCACTGACCGCCTTCGCGCCAGTGACCCACGTATCTTCGATCACGAGCGCCCGTGTGCCGTCGACGTCCGCGGGGTCTGCCGTGAAGCACTCCGGACGGTAGCCGTTCCTCGGAACTGCACAGCCGGGAACATGCGTGAGCACGGGCTGGAACCGCTCCTCGAGCGGCTGCACCATGCGCAGAACCCCACGCAACGGTTGCTTCTCGACGGGGAGCCCCCGCGTCGACGGAACGATCGTGAGGTAATCCGGTCCCCCGCCCAGCGCGGCAGCGATCTCGGCCTCGTGCTTCGCCAGGTACGTGTAGATCAGCGACGCCAGCAGCGCACGATGCTGCGCTCCGAAGGTCTTGTAGGTAGCCAGACGCGTGTACCACGGACTCGGGTCCGCGGCGACGGTCATGGGGACGATGCCGGTCTCAAGGGAGGAGGGGGCCCCGGAAGTGAAAAGCCTGTGGCAGCCGAAGCACCTGAGGTATCCGCCCGATACAGGGCCGAAGCAGGATTCGCAGACCTCGCCCGTCCTGTAGGCCGGAACGCTCCCGAAAAGAGACCGGTTGGCCTGGAAGATTTCCGAAGTGGTAGCCATTTCAGGCTACGCGCAGCCGTTCCGGCGATTCTTGCAGCCGATCCAGGATTTCGTCGGTGGAGCCGATCATGATGGCGGCAGTCCCGTACGCGCCCTGTTCTACGTACTGGCGAGCCCACTCGTGCGACTCCACGAGGGAGCGGAGCAAGAACACGGTGCGGCCGTGCTGGAGCGCGACCCGCGCCTGCATCCGGGCCCCGGACGTCTCGGCTGCCTCCACCACGACGGTGGCGAGCGTAAGCCCCGACATGACGACGTTCCGCATCGGAAACGTCCACTGCGTGGGGGGCTGAGTCGGGAAGAACTGCGAGATCAGGCACCCGCCGCTGTCGAGGATGCGGTCCGCCAGCGGCGCGTTCTCTTTGGGAAACCGGCGGTCGAGTCCCGTCCCCATGACCGCGAACGTTCGGGTGCCGCAGTCGAGCGCAGCCGTGTGCGCAGCCGTATCGATCCCCGCCGCCATCCCGGAGGCGATACAGAACCCGGCGGCACTCAGCTCGCGGCTCAGGCGCCGCGCGCGAGCAATGCCCTCCCGGCTCGCCTTGCGGGTACCCACGATCGCGACGCTCCAGCTGTCCCGCTGTTCATCCCAGTTCCCCTGGATGAAAAGGACGGGGGGATGGTTGAAGATGGCCCGGAGGGTAGTGGGATAGTTGTCGTCCAGCACGGTGCGTACGTCCCGCCCCTCGCTGAGCCACCTGCGTACGTCCCGGACCGCCTTGGTGAGGTCCTCTTGCGTTACGGCCCCGATCAGGTCGTGGCTGGGGCTCTCGGGCTGAAACAGTCGGTCGGCTTCCGACTGCTGAACCAGGCCCACGGCGGACCCGAGTTCTTCGAGGATCGCCGAAAGGCGATACGGAGTAACGACTTCCCTCCGGATAAGCGCGACGATGGAGGCGAGCTCGTGCTCGCGGTCGCCGACGGTCAGCTCGGTGGGAAGCATGGGAGTCGTGGGAGGTACGGATCGCACTTGAATGACCCCATTGTACGTACTCGGGGTGGAGGCTGCAACTCCCGAAAATACACCGAAAATAGCCTTCCGTTCGCCTCACGGCACCCCTTCAGACGCCAGCGCGCCCATCACCGACCCTCCGGCAGGCCAGCAGATCGTGTTCGGCCCGGACCGGCCCGCCGGACCCCGGGGACCTGGCCTCAGGAGTTTTCACACGGTCTCCGGCGAGGGGGAGACGCGGCGGCGAGGGGCGGCGCGCAGTCTCATGGGTTCGCGGCGCAGGCGGTGGCCGGGCGCACGGCCCCGGAAACGGCGGTGCCGCCGGGGGCGGCCGGCGGCGGCGAGCCGTCGATCCAGGGTGCCCGCATGATGATCGAGCGGAGGCGCCCGTCCTGGTGGAGCTGGTTGGCGTCGGCGGGGGTCTGGACCCAGCGGAGGTGCGCCTGGACCCAGCGCTCTCCGTGGGCCCCCGCGAACTCTTCGCGGAGGAGCGCCACGGCCTCCTGGCCGGCGCGGTCCGCGTCGTACCAGAGGACGACGTAGTCGGCGGCACGCAGCGCGGAGGTCCACATCGGGCGCCAGATGGCGGCGCCCTGGATCCCGCAGGCGCCGGTGTCCCGCATCCGGTAGGACGGGAGGGCGAGCGTCCAGGCGTTCAGCTCCCCCTCGACGACGTGGACCACCCGGGCGCGGAGGCCGTCCGCCATGAAGGGCCAGGCCGGCGGGGCGTCCCGCAGGGACAGGTACTTCGGGATGCGGACCTTCCGCTGGTTGCCCGCCTCGTGCTTCTGCCCGGCCCGCGGGTCGAGGTTCCGGAAGCGGAGGCCGACGAGGGCCCCCATGCGCCAGAACGGGATCAGGAGCAGCGGGGAGCGGGCGCCCAGCGGGAGGACGAGGCGCCCCTCGTCGGTCGGGAACCCGGAGGCGGCGCGCTCCTCCGGGCGGAGCTGCGCGAGCACGTCACGGACCGCGTGCCAGTCCTCCGGCCTGTCGAGGGAGCGAAAGCCGTAGGCGTCCGCGTGCGCGGGGTGGAGGCCGCGGGCGGCCAGGTAGGCGGCGCCCGCCGGGGAGAGCCGGAGCCGCGCGTGGAGGCGCGCGTAGACGTCGTGCGGCTCCACGGGTGCGATCAGCCGGGCCAGGGCCGCGAGGTTGTCCTCCTGCGTGGTGGTGCGGCGCGGCCGGGGGGCGGGGGGGAGCTGCGGCTGCGCCGGCGCGGGGCGGCCGTCGTCCTCGTAGACGATGTTGAACTGGCCGGCCAGCCACCTGCACGCATCGGCGTTCGAGCACCCGCGGACCGCCATCACGAAGTCGATCGTGGTGAGCGGCTTGCCGCGGTGCGAGAAGCAGTGGAACCAGTTCTGCTTCGGGTAGAAGCGGAGCGCGTCGGAGCTGTCGCAGACGGGGCAGGGGAAGTTCTTCCGCTGCCCGCCCACGGCGTTCCATTCGAGCAGTTCCGCGACAGCGAGGGCGGGCTGCTGCTTGACCTCGGCCCAGGGGAGAGGCATGCGGATCCCCCGGTCTAGGACGTGCCCGCCGCCGCGAGGCAGCGGTCGCAGTTGCCGCAGGCGCGCATGCTCCCGGGATCGCCGAAGTAGCGCAGCAGGTCTGCCCGGCGGCAGCCTCCCGTGGTGGCGTACTCCTCCATGCGGGCGAGCTTGGCCAGCGCGCGGTCGAGGCGGTCGCCGACGGCGCGCCAGTCGACCAGGCCGCGAAGCTGGGCCGGCGTGCGGCCGCGCAGCAGGACGCGGGTGCCGCGCTCCTCGCGCCGCCACTCCAGCAGCTGGTCCGATGCGCCCTGGTCCAGGACCGCGCGGAGCGCGCGCTCGCCGCCCGGGACCGACGCGAGGACGCGGCGGGAAAGGCCGATCCCCTCGCCGGCGGCGAGGCGCGCGGGGCCGATCTGCTTGTACAGCGCGCGCAGGACGGCGAGGTGCGCCTCCCGCCGCGGGCCGTCGAGGGCGAAGGCGAGGACTTCCACCGAGGTGCGGAGGCGCACGTGCAGCCCCTCCTGCCCCCGCCCGACGTGGCGGATCACGCCGGCCGCGTCGAGGATGCCGTAGGCCGCGCTCACGTGCTCGTCCCGGACGAAGGCGCCCCGCGCGGCGTGCCGGTTGGCGCGCTCGGCGACGACGCGCTGGGGGATCCCCTTCTCTTCGGCGCCGACCATCCGGCCGTCGCGGTCGGCCAGCTCGTCGGCGGCCAGGTACACGGCCTCGACGACCGCACGGTCGGGGTTCTTGAGGCGGATCTGGAACTCGGGGGTGCGGCGATCCTCCGGGCCGTAGAGCATCACGCACTGGCTGACGTGGCCGTCCCGCCCCGCCCGCCCGGCCTCCTGGTAGTACGCCTCCAGGGTCGGGGGGAGGCGGTAGTGGACCACCATGCGCACGTCCGCCTTGTCCACCCCCATGCCGAACGCGTTGGTCGCGACCACCACGCGGGCGTCGCCCCCCATGAAGCGCTCCTGGATCTCCCGGCGCGGGTCTCCCTCCATCCCGCCGTGATAGCCCACGGTGGCGATGCCGCTGTCGGTGAGGAGCGCGACGAGGGCGTCCACCTCGTCGCGGGTGTTGGTGTAGACGATGGCCGAGCCGGAGCTGGAGCCGAGGAAGTGGAGGAGCGCTCGCACCTTCCGGTCGTCGCGGGCGGCGTCGACCACGCGGTAGCGGAGGTTGGGGCGGTCGAAGCTCGATACCTGGATGCGCGGATCGCGCAGCGCGAGCTGCTTGATGATGTCGCCCCGCACCGCCGCGGTGGCCGTGGCGGTGAGGGCGAGCACCTGGGGATTGCGCAGCAGGGCGCGCTGCTCGCCCAGGCGCATGTACGCCGGGCGGAAGTCATGGCCCCACTCGGAGACGCAGTGGGCCTCGTCGATGGCGAGGAGGGGGACGTCGAGGTCGGACACCCAGGCGCGGAACTCCTCGCTGTCGAAGCGCTCCGGCGAGATGTAGAGCAGCTTCACGCACCCGGCTTCGACGTCGCGCTTGCGGGCGCGGAGCTCCTTGACCCGCAACGTGGAGTTGAGGAAGGTGGCCGGGTAGCGCCGCTCCGCCAGCTGGCCGATCTGGTCCTGCATCAGCGAGATCAACGGGCAGACGACGATGCTCACGCCCGGGCGGAGGGCGGCCGCGACCTGGTACACGATCGACTTGCCACCGCCGGTGGGCATGATCGCGAGGACGTCCCCGCCGGCGAGCGCGGCCTCGACGGCTTCCCGCTGCCCGGGGCGGAAGTCGGGGTAGCCCCAGTACGTGCGGAGGACCTCGCGCGCCTCGTCCAGCGTGGGGGCGCGGCCGGTGATCGCCCTGACGGTGATCGGGCCGTGGCCCGGTTCGGCCGGCGGCGCGGGCTCCGGCGCGGCAGGGGCGGGCGGCCGGCGGGACCCGCGGCGCGGAGGCGCGGAGGGGTCGGGCCGTGCCGTGAGGGCGCCGCCCAGGAAATCGGGCTGGAGATCCTGCCCGTGGGGGTCACTCATGATCGAGGGTTCGGAGGAGCGGAGGGGGAGCACCGGACCGAACGGGACGCGGCCCCTTCACGTCCGCTTCGGCAGCCTGGAGAGACCGGCTCTGCGGCCGGGGATCCTCACGGCGGCGACGGGAGCCCGGTGGGCGCGGCGGGCGGCGGAGGGACGGGGCGGGGGAGCTGGCCGCGCTCGTAGCTCTGCTGCTGCTCGGGGGAGAGAGCCCGGCGGATCCGCTCGTACCGCCAGGCGGGAAGGTCGAGGAGCTGCCGGCGGTGTTCGTCCCGGCGGATGGAGACGCGGAAGTCTGCCGGCTCCCAGGCGATCCCGTGCCGGACGAGGAAGCGTGCGGCCAGGTCGAGCTGGGAGGGAGTGAAGCGTCCCAGGCGCTCGACCGCCGCGATCATCGACGCGGCATTGAAGGTGGGTTCCACGGCGCGGATGGCCCGGAGGGTGGCGCGGACGCGGTCCATCCGCCCGCGGTCGCGGGCCGCACGGCCGTCGCCCCTGGCCCGGTCCCGGGTCGTGAGGGCGGCGGCGCCGCCGCACCGGAACCGGACGACGCACTCCCGGCCTACCCACAGGGTGGCCCCCGTCCCCTGGTTCGCCAGCTCGTAGAGGACGTGGCGGCCGTCGCGGGTGCAGACCGCGCACGGCTGCGGAAGGGCCGACACGTCGCGCGTGCCGCCCGTGTACGCCCACTCCGCGCACGCGGCGGCGAGGTTCTGCCGCTCCCGGCTGAGAGGGAGGAGGTTCGCGCGCGCCCGGTGTGTGAAGGTGAAGGGGACGGACATGCGTCGGGGGGTGGGGGTGCGGCCTGGAATCACCGCCCCCCCGTACCCCGGTGCTCTGCACTTCGACCTCTGCTCCACGGCGGCGCGCATGGAGCGGCGGTCGAACCCCCGGGGATGGCTCTCAGCCGGGCGCGGCGTGCCCGGTCATGATGCGCCAGGCGCGGACGTGCTTCACGCGGCGGAGCCCGCTTCGGCGCCGCGAAACGGGAAGGTGGTGACGACGATCCGATGCCACAGGGGCCCGCGGGTCGCATAACGGACCACGCAGCCGGTGACTACGGTCCAGTCGGAGACGTAGGTCCCGAGCGTGGGCTGAACGCGACGAGATATTGGAGGTGCACCTGCGTTTGGGTGCCTCCAGAGCAGGGGCGTGGGTTGAAACGCCTTCAACGACCAGCGCGAGGCGGCCGATGTGCTGGCGCCCCTGCGCGAAGGCGTGAGTCAAAACATGAGGACGACGTGGTAGTAGTCCTCGGGTGCGAAGCCGCCCCCCGGGCGGGCGTGGATTGAAACACCGCGGGGCGTCGTACATGTTGCAGAGAGGGAGCGGCGCCCCCTGCACGAGGGCGTGGGTTGAAACGTGCAGGGTGGAGAGTTGCTTGCCCAACTGTGCGGCGCTCCCAGCGCGGGGGCGTGGGTTGAAACAGCCCCGGCCCTGCCACAAGCGATTTCGCCCAGTGGCGCTAGGCTCGCCGGAGGGCAGCCGGGACTCCCCAGACCGCCTAGCCTGGGCTGCACACCAGGGAAAGTACGGGCGTTAGTGTTAGCGGCGGATGTAAATCGGTTCTTCCGCACTTCTGGTGAAGGCATGTGGCCGGCGAGTTGCGGCGGCAGTTCGGCTCCTCAGGCTGGAGGTGCCCCATGCCGGACGCGGCTCTCACGCCCTCGGCGGCTGAGCTTCACCTGGAGCATCTGAGCATCGGCTCCGAGCAGATCACGGTCGTCGCCCACGCGAAGCGATCCTTCGCCCCCTGCCCGTCCTGCAGTGGAGTGAGTCGCCGGATCCACAGCCGCTACGTGCGGCATCTGGCGGACCTCCCCTGGCACGGGGTCCCCGTCCGCATCGAACTGCACACGCGCCGTTTCTTCTGCGACTCGCCAGGTTGCGAGCGCCGCATCTTCACCGAGCGCCTGCCAGAGACCACCAGTTGTCGCGCTCGCCGCACCTGCCGTCTTCTCTCCGCCCACCAGATGATCGCGCTCGCTCTGGGCGGTGAGCCGGGCGCACGACTGGCACGGGAGCTGGGCCTCCTCACCAGCGCCGACACGCTGTTGCGGCGGCTGAAGGGAAAAGGTGCGGAGCCGGATCTGCCCACACCGCGCTGCCTGGGCGTGGATGACTGGGCCTGGAAGAAGGGGCGCCGCTATGGCACGCTCCTCTGCGATCTGGAGCGAGGTCGCATCGTGGATCTGCTGCCGGAACGCAGTGCGGAGAGCCTGGCGGAGTGGCTGCGCAGGCATCCCGGAGTGGAGGTCATCAGCCGGGACCGCGCTGGCGTCTACGCCGAAGGTGCATCCACGGGTGCGCCCAAGGCAGTCCAGGTCGCCGACCGCTTCCACCTCTTCAAGAATCTCACGGACGCACTGCAGAAGATCTTGGAGCGGCAGCACGGCCAACTCCGACGCGCGGCGGAGGAGGCCAGCCGGGCGGCGGCTCCACACGCACTGCCTCTGGAGCCACGGCCTTCAGCCGTCGAGCGGCAGAAGCAGGCGCGGCGGGCTCGACGGCTGGCGCGCTACACCGAGGTGGTGGAGCTGAAGCAGAAGGGCCTCTCCCACAGCGCGATTGCCCGTACAGTCGGCATCGAGCGACGGACAGTGATCCGCTGGCTGAGCCACGGCTCCTTTCCGGAGCGGCGCGACCACCCGCGAAAGCAGCACCGGCTCGACCCGTACCTGGACTACATCCAGCAACGGTGGGCGGACGGGGTGAGGAACGCCGCGCAGATCTTCCGGGAGATCCGTGAGCGCGGCTATCGCGGCACCTCCTGCAGGCAGCTCCGAGATCTGGTGCAGGGCTGGAGAACGGCACCGCCACCGAAGATCGGGCCTCGGGCCCTGGCCTCGGCACGGCAGAGTGCATGGCTGCTCGTCATAACAGCGGAAGAGCGCACTCCGGAGCAGCAGCTCTACCTCGACCAGGTCGCTGAGATCTGGCCGGAGGTCCGCGAGTTGGAGTGCCTGGCGCGGGAGTTCGTCCGCTTGTTCCGGGAGAAGGACGCCTCTGCCTTGGAGCTGTGGATCCAGGCGGCGGAGAAGACCACGCTGGGGAGCTTCGCCCGCGGGTTGCGCTCCGATCTGCGGGCGATCCGTGCCGCCATCGAGTTACGCTGGAGCAACGGACCCACCGAGGGGCACATCAATCGGCTGAAGACCCTGAAGCGGCAGATGTACGGCCGCGCCGGATTCGAGCTGCTACGCGCCCGCGTGGTGGCTGCTTGATACCACCCGGACGCTGGTGAGAACCGAACAATGGCGCTTCACCAGAAGTGCGGAAGAACCGACTTTCACCCGGCGTTGACAGTTAGCGGATCTGCGTTGCATGTGTTAGCCCCCGCTCGTGAATTTTGGGTGACCGATACCGGATATGTGCCGTCTAAACGGTGCGTGCACTTCGCCTGGTATGTCGCCGAGATGCTTCGATCGCCGAGTGTGGTGCGATTTGGCCACCCCTTTCGAGGGTTGTATATGTTCTCCTTCAGAGCGGCTGTACCCGTCGTACTCGTTGGCGCAATTTCCCTCGTTGGAACTGCCTGCCAGGATGTTGTCGCACCCGAAATCTCGCCTGACGATCGCGTCGCTGCGGACCGGGCGATGGACCCGGGCGCCCAGCAGGCCGCTGGTTGGTCGATCGCCCACGAGTTCGCCCGCATCGCCCGGGAGGAGGTTCCTGGATTCGGAGGCTACTACCTGGACGAGACCGGACGCCTGAACATCCAACTGAAGAATCCGGGGCAGCGAGATCGGGCACTTGCTGCCCTGTCGAGGGCGTTCGCGAGAGATCGGGCGCACGGCGGAAGGGGCGGTCCAGACGTTGCAAACCATCGGGTCATTCAGGCGAGGTACGACTACATCGAGCTGAAGGGGTGGCGGGATCGCGCACGGGAGCTTTTCGGCATGAAAGGGCTCCATCTCTTGGAGATCGACGATGTCCGCAACCGCGTCCGGCTCATCGTCGATGGGGAGGCATCCCGCTCCAGCTTCCGAGCGCAACTGGCGATGCTGGGAATTCCAGCTGGGGCCGTTATCGTCGAGATCGGAGACCCGGTCGTTTCAGAGACGTTCTTCGAACTCGGTGAACCGACCATCACGCCCCAAAACATGCCGGTCGATGGAGGTGGATCCGGCGGTGGGGGGTCGACGGCTGCCAAGACCCTCCAGGACCCATATCGCCCGCTCGTCGGGGGGCTGGAGATCTGGTACGTGGGGCGCAATGGCCTGAACTATCCCTGTACGTATGGTGCGAACGTTCGTGAGAACAGCTACTACGCGCTGCAGTTTGTAACGGCCTCTCATTGCTCGCGCCAGAGCGGAATCGCAGACGGGACGCCTTTCACCCAGGGCCACTTCGAGAACGAGGCATCCATCGGCTATGAGCGCGAGGATCCGCCTTTCTCGGGCAGCCCGCATGCGTCCGGTACGCCTTGCCACGCTTCGAGCTGTCGGTACAGCGACATGAGCGTGGCGGTGCTGCAGGATAACAACTACAAGTTCGGAGAGATCGCGAAGACCTCCTTCTCGCACCAGTATGACGGGTCGAAGGTGATCTCCGGCCGGTTCAAGATCACAGCCCAGCTCTCTATCCCGCTTGCGCCCCCGGCGTACGGAATGCAATTCGACAAGGTGGGTGCGGCGACCGGATGGACCACTGGCGCGGTGACGAATCCCTGCGCAGACGTCACTGTCACGCGCGACGGCTTCCTATACGGCTTCTTCTGCCAGACGATTGTGAATGCGGGGGCCGTCGGCGGCGACAGCGGAGCTCCCGTTTTCCGTCGATGGGATTCCGACGACGTGACCTTCTACGGGATCCTCTGGGGCGGCACTGCTACGACTTTCACCTTCAGCACGGTTTTCGGGATGGCAAGTGACGGGATCGGGATCGATGCAGTGAGCGAGAACTGAGCAGAATCCCAGCCGGCTAGCGAGGTCGGGGTATGCGGCAGCTACGGGTCGCATGCGCCGGCCGATTGTGACAAGCCATGCAACTGGAGCGTTGGTCCTATAATGTCTAGAACTGCCCGCCGGAATCGTTGGCTGACGTGGCGGTCTGTCGCCCTCGCCGCGCTTTCTGCCGTGGCCTGCGCTCAGCAAGAGGGCGCAACTACTGAGGTGGCTTCGCGTCCTGCCGACGCGGGCGCACGCCCGGCAATCCAGACCGAGCGGGATACAGCCGTCCTCCGAGCTGCGGATGAGAAGTTCTACAAGGGGGCAATCGTCGCCACGTACACCAATCCAACCGACAGGACGGTATACCTGGGCCGCTGCGGCGATTCCACCTATCCCGGCTTCACGCTGGACAAGATGCTCGCCAGCGGATGGACGCTGAGCTACGATCCCATCTGCGACATGGTGGGGGTTCCGCCGATCGAAGTTCCTCCCGGCGGATCTCGAACCGACACCCTCCCTTTGTGGGAGACGCGTCGACCAGACGTGTACCCCAATTTCCATACAGGGGAGATTGTCGGGACCTACCGGATCGCGTACGAAGTGTACGGCAAGTACCTGGATCGGGATGGGAACCGCAGCCTCTCCGACCGGCTGCCAAGAGGCGAGCACGCGTCGGCCCGGATCAGGATTGAGTTGGCGCCGGAATAGTGATCTGTCCCGCGGTGTCCTCGAATGCACCGGCACCCTTGCCCCCTGCGCGGGGTGGGTTGAACCCGGATCCTGCACGGGTGGAGGTAGGTTGAGGCAGGGGTAGGATGCAGAACACCGCCTGGAGCCGTAGGCTGGGGGAACTTCCTGGCAGAAGTATTCCTCACAACCATAGGCACCCAGACGGTGCGGGTTCACACTATCGCTTCTCCGCCGCACGTGCGAGGGCCACGGCGCCGCTGCGCCTGCGCCACTCGGCAGGCGAGCTGACCGATGGAGGCGGTCTTCTGCTGGTGCACCGGCTCTGGGTTTATACCTAAAGCGGTTTGCAGGTCATTCCGGAGCCGAATGGTAGCCGCAGTGGGCGAACCAGCCGCATGCGTCCTGAGCAGAGATGTTCTGCATGGCCTCGGTGACTGCCTCCTGCAAGCTCTCCAGGGTACGTGCCGCGCGTGTTCGCAACAGGGTCTTCAGCTTGCTCCAGCAGGGTTCGATCGGGTTGAACTCCGGGCTATATCTCGGCAGGAAGAGCAGCCTGCATCCCGCCTCCCGGATGGCCTGTTCGGTCTCGGGATACTTGTGTGCCGGAAGGTTGTCCCAGATGACCACCTGACCCGGGCGCAACGTGGGGACGAGGACCTGTTCAACGAAGGCGCGGAAGACCGAGCGGTTTGTAAAGGCTGGAATCGTCATGAGCGCACTGAGTCCCAGCAGAGAGAGTGCGCCCAGGAGTGTCAGCCGCTCGTATCGCCCTGCCGGTGCACGACCGAGGGCCCGCTTCCCACGTGGAGCCCGCGCCCACAGGCGCGTCATACTCGTGGTGATGCCGCTCTCATCGATGAAGACCAGATCCTCCGCCGGGATCTGCTGCACCACTTCCTGGAAGGCTACGCGCTCGGCGGCAATCTCCGGTTTGAGCTGTTCCGAGGCACGTAGCGTCTTCCTTTTCGCGAGAGCTTCATTCCCTTCAGCGCACGGGAGAGCAAGGAGACGCTGTAGCGCCGCCCTGCACGCGCTTCATAGGCCTGGGCGTACTCTTCGAGCGTGGCGTCGTTCTTCGCCTCGACGAGTTCACGCAGCAGTCGTCGGTCCAACGCCGAGGCCGGGCCTCCTGCATGGGCGAGCGCGGCCAGGGGCTGCCCACCGCGACGGCGTTGGAGCCAGTCGTAGAGCGTGGACTCGCTGAGCCGGAACTGACGAGCGATCTCCGCACGGGTCAGTTCGCCTGCTTCGCACGCGGCGATTGCCCGTTCACGCAGATCCAATGAGTAGGGACTCGGCATGAGCGCCTCCTGCAGTTCGGCGGATGTGCTAATCCTTGCAGCATTCTCCGGACCCGCCCGCAAACCGCTTTAATGTATCAAAACAACTTCGTGCAAATCGGGCATCGGATCGGCGAGTCGGGTGGAGTTGATGCAGCGCTGGTCAGCTGCGCGTGTACGTCGGACTTGATGCACGTGGGGCGTGCAGGAGCGGCCCGGGGAGCTTCCCGGGCCGGTTGCCGGACGCCTCTGCGCTCGCCGGGTCCTGCGCCGCGCCCGGCTAAGAGCCATCCCCGGCAGAGCCGGCGTGGGCGCCGGGGCCGCGAAACGGGAAGGTGGTGACGACGATCCGGTCCCACAGGGGCCCGTGGGTCGCATCACGGACCTCGCAGCCGGCGACGGCGGTCCAGTCGGAGACGTAGGTCCCCCCACGCGCCGCGACCTCGCGGTCGGCCGCGGCGCGCGCGGCCTCCGCGGTGAAGGCGGCCGCGAAGGGGAGGCCGGGGTGCAGGCCGGGCTCGTAGGTGACCAGGTGGATCCGGGTCGGAGGTGAAGCGCCGGCTTCGCACTCGACCGCGATCTCCTGTAGGACCAGCAGGTCGTTGAACGTCCCCGTGACGACGGCCCGGGACCGGGCACGGGCCGGGCCCACGGGCGCGCTCCAGGCCCCGGGGCAGTGGCCGCGGCCGCGGGACGCGACCTCGGCGTCCGCGGCCGCCGTGGCATCTTCCCAGGACGTCGACACCGCGACCACCTCCGGGAGCATGCCGCAGCCGGCGTAGTGGACGACGAACGCGGTGGCCGGCAGGGCAGGGGAGGCAGCTGCTGCCGCCCCTCCCGGGGCGGCAGCGGGGGTGTCGCCGCTCACGCGGCCAGGGCCTGCGGAGCCATCTGCTCGGGCTCCACGACGGCGACGGTGACCGGGGCGGCGGCCGCGGGCGCCGCGGGGGCAGGCGCCGCCGCGGCGGCCGGCTCCGCCAGGCGCTGCGGGACGAGGAGGGTGAGGGGGAGCGGCGGGCCCTTCGCGTCGGCGGGCGGGATCCCCTCGACCAGGACCGGGGTCTCCGCGCCGATGAAGCGGAGGCGGATGCGCTCGGCGGGGAGGACGCGCAGCAGCTCCAGGGCGTACTCGCCGTTGAAGGCCATCGTCAGCGGGTGGCCGGCCCACAGGATCGCGAGCTCCTCCTCGGCCTCCCCGAGGTCCGGCGTGGTGACGGTGAGCTTCGCCGTGCCGGCCACCGCGGTGGCGGACACGGACGGCGCGCCCATCTCCAGGCGGATGCGGTGGGTCTCGCGGTTGGCGATCACCATCATGCGCTCGATGGCCTCGCGGAGCGCGTCCCGCTCGACCTCCATCGCGTGGCGGATCATCTCCGGCTTGGGGATGACCTGGGTGTACTGGGGGTAGTCCCCCTCCAGGAGGCGGACGACGACCTGGGTGTCGCCGGCGCGGAAGCCGATGTGGTTCCCGTCGACGGCGACCTCCACCTCGGGCGCGTCGCGGAAGATGTCCGCGGCGGCCGCGATGGGGCTCACGGGAAGGAGCACGGAGGCGCTGGGCCCGATGGCGGCGACCGCCGGAAGGACGGACTTCGACAGGCGGTGGCCGTTGGTGCCCACCATCGACGTGGTGGACGTCTTCCCGGCGGTGACGGTCTCCCAGAGGATCCCCTCCATCGCGCGGTTGGCGGCGTTGTCCTTCGCCACCGCGAACTTGGTCTGTGTGACCATGGTGCGGAGGTCGGCGCCGGGGATGCGGCGCGCCGCGTCCCAGCGCACGGTCGGCATCCTGGGCATGTCGGCGAGGGCCAGCGAGTTGATCCGGTAGACGCCGCGCCCGGAGGCGATCCTCGCCAGCGGGTCGGCCGGACCCGTGGTCGCGAGGGTGACCGGGCCGGTCGGCAGCCTGGAGGCGAGCTCGCGGAGCGGCTTGCCCTGGATCGCGATGCCGCCCGCCTCGTGCACTTCGGCGGCGACGTCGACGATGATGCAGGTGTAGACGTCGGTGCCGGTGAAGCGGACGGTGCCGCCGGCGTCGGCCTCGATGGCGACGTGGCAGGCGGCCGAGACGGTGTGGCTGGCGGGGACGAAGGGGGAGAGGCGGTCGAGGACGTCGGAGAGCTGGTCGTCGGGGAGCGTGAAGCGCATGGAAGGAGCCGGGTCGGAGAATGGAGGAACGGGTGCCGGGAAGCGGCAGCCGCGACGAGAACACACAGAGGGTTCTCACGTGGCGGTTGACGAAGAACGAAGAAGGCGCCGTCCCCGTCGGGGGCGGCGCCTTCCTCCGTCAGAGGGAGAAAGCCGGGCTACGGAATCGAGACGGGGGGCGGCAGCCGCGGCGTGCCGACGTCCTTGTGGCGGACCACCCACACCACGGTCCTGCCGCCGACCGCGTGCGCCTGGCGGGCGGCGGTCCGCCCGGGGAGGGCCCGCGGGTCGCCGGGGGCGGGCATGTTGGCCGCCGAGTGGGAGCCCGGAGGCGTCCCGGCCCCGGTGAGGAGGAGGGGGTCGTGCTGGATGAGGCGCCACGCCGGCGGAAGGTTGCCGGCGGTTCCGGGGAGCGCGTCGTCGAACGCGGCCCCGTGGAGGGAGCAGGCGGCGTATCCGCCGGTGTCCCCGTAGACCTCCAGGGCGCCGACGAGCGCGAGGCCGGCGCGGCTCCAGTCGCCGAGCGTGGCGGGCTGCGCGAGGGGACCCCCGAAGTGGTAGTCCCGCCCGGCCGCCTCGGTGCCGCAGGCGCGCGTGGCCACCACGCCGTATACGGCGACGGTGCGGTCCGCGACGAGCGGGAGCGCCGTGGCGGCCGCGCTCCCGTACGGGGCGACGCTGTCCCACACGGCGGCGGTCCGCAGCTGCTCCAGGGCATCCACGGGGAGGACGTGGACCCGCGGCGCCTGGAGCATCGCGGGCCGGGGCGCCACGGAGTTGTAGTGGCCGACGAGGACGATGGGCAGGTCGGAGTGGATCGTCAGCGGCGCCTGCAGGCGCTGCGCGTTCACGACCAGCAGGACCTCCTGGTGCGGTGCGGCCAGGGCGCGCGTGGCGTTCGTGGCCGCCAGGACGCGCAGCAGCCCGCCGGGGACGGGGGGGAGGGCACCGGCGTCGAGCACGTACCCGAACGCGTTGGTCGGGCACCGGAAGGTGCGGAAGGACCGCCCGCCGACCGTCGCGGTGCAGCGAGTCTCGCGGCGGACGTCCGGGAAGAGCCCCTGCCAGAGCCGGGAGGGGGCCGCCGGATCGGGGCGGGCCCGGCCGGGAGCGCCTGCGTCCGGGAACGGCCAGGGGTGGTAGCGCAGCGCGCCGGACACGGCCGCCGCGCAGCTGTCCGGGACGGCGTACGCGGGCCCGCAGGTGACCGCGTAGGCGGTGGCCGGACCGTCGAGGGTGCGCTGCACGGTGACGCCGGCGTAGGAGCGGACGGTGCCGGGCCCGCAGGGCGCGTCCGGCGCGAGGCCGCACTCTCCGATCCCGTCGCGGGCGCTGCCCGCGAAGAGGTCCGGCGGGACGGGGGCCGGCCCGGCGCCGTCGACCCGGAGGTGGCGGTAGCGCTGCGTCGGCGCGACGGTGGGCCCGGTCCCCAGCGCCCAGCCGTCCTCCGCCGGGACGTAGGCCCCCTCGGTGGTGAGGAGGAAGTGGCCGGCGTCGGGGTCGGTGGTGACGCCGTCCCGGGCGTCGATCCCTCCGGAGTAGCGCACGGTCCCGCCGCACGCCTGGAAGTGGAGGTGGCCGCCGGCGCGGACCGGGCCGCTGACCAGGACCCGCGCGCCGGGCTCCGCGCAGAGGTGGGTGACGCCGGGGGAGGTGAGGAGCGCCCACTGGTGGGGGGCGACGCGCGCGACGGCGAGGGTCTGCTGCGCGGTGCGGGCGGTCCCGTCCGGCAGGACCGCGGTGGCGGAGAGCGTGACCTCGATGACGCGGGACGCGAGGGCACCCGCGGGAACGGGTGCGTTGTCGTAGCCCGGGAGCGGCTGGTGGGTCCAGGCGGCGAGCGCGAACGGCGCGGCCGGGACACGGGCCGCGTCTCCCCGGAGGATGCGGGTGGCGGCGACGCGCGTGCGGGCCGGGTCCAGGGCCGCGCCGGGCAGGGTCGGGAGGGTCGCGGCGCCCGCGGTGAGCGCGGCGAGGTCCGCGTCGGTGAGGTCTCCCAGGACCTCCTCCGCCCGGCCGATGAAGCGCTCCGTCAGCACGTCCAGCGCCTGGAGGGCGGTGCGGTCCGCGAGGCGGGAGGCGTCGCCGGCGTCGGTGGCTGCCTGCGTGGACACGACGAGGACGTGGACCGCGAGCGCGATGGCGGACAGGAGGACCAGCGCGACGAGCGCCACGGGGGTGGTGAAGCCGGCGTCGCCGGGGGAGCGGCCGCCCGGGGCGGGGCGCGCCGCGCAGACGGCGCAGTGCCCCGCGGGCGTCCAGAGATCGCGGACCCGGCCGCAGCTGCCGCAGGGGCCGGAGGCGCGCGGGAGCGGGTCGGGGGCGACGTCGAGCTGGAGGATCCCCCCGGGCTCGGTCCAGGCGTCCACGACGTGGAGCGCGTCCGGGAGGGCCCCGGCGATGGCGACTAGGTCGTCCGAGGTGGGGGGCACCGGCGCGCGCTGGGCGGAGACGTGCTCCACGCGGGCGGGCCGCGGGCCGGCGGGTACGAGCCAGGCCAGGGCCAGCTGGCGGCCCGGGTCTTCGGTGGTGGCCCATTCGCCCGGGGCGCGGAGGGCGGTGGAGCGGGCGCCGGCGAGGGCGGCGCGGAGAGACCCGGCGGCAGGGGGGTCCGACACGTCCTGGTGGGTCATCGGCGCGGCGGTTCGGGAAGCGGGGGCGCGGGCGCGTACCGCGGCCACGGCGGTCACGGGGTCTCTCCGGCGCCGCCCTGGGTCAGCTCGATCAGCGGGAGCACCGCCGTGGCGGTGTCGCGCGAGGGGGCGGCCGGCGGCCGCGCCGGGTCCTCCGGGCGGGGGAGGATCATGCGGACGCGGAGCTGGCGCAAGTCGGACGGGACGCGCGCGAGGGCGCGGCCGAGCGGCGCGCTGCCCGGGAGCGGCGTCGCCGCGCGGGCGGCGGTGAGCCGGGGGTTCGCGTCGTCGTCCGCCAGGTCGGACTCCACGTAGGGCAGGCCCCGCACCCAGCCCGGGGTCCACGGCGCGCGGGTGTGCAGCAGCAAGCCGTGGACCCGGGGCGCGATCACCTCGGCCTCGTCCCACGCGCCGTCGCGGTCGCGGTCCTCCTCCCGCACCAGGTCGCCGGCCTCGGTGCCGGCGCCCCGGACCCAGAAGCGCACGACCCTGACCCGCTGCGCGCGCAGCCGGAATCCGCCCGCGCCGGCGCTCCGGCCCGACGCGGGGCCGGGGTTGCCGGGGACGGGGGAGGGAACCGGCGCCGCGCCGGCCTGCAGCAGCTCCGTGAAGCGCGCCGAGGGCCCGGACGCGGTGCAGACCGGCTCCAGCCGCGGCGCCGGCGTCGCGGCGGCCCACACCTCCTCGCAGCTCGATCCGTCCGGGAAGTAGGACTGCGGGCAGGGACCGGGCGCGGTCGCGCCGCCGGGGCGGCGGACGCTGCCGACGACGCGCTGGGTGGGGGGCACGGCGCGGGTGCCGAAGCTGCACGCCAGGCGCTCCGCGCAGTCGGCGCCGCAGGGCGCGGCGAAGACGCGGGTCGCGTCGGCCGCCGCGAGGCGGACCAGCCGGCCGGTCAGCGCGGGCTCGCCGACCAGGACCAGGTCGCCGGGCGCGAAGCGGGCCGCGTGGTCGCCGAGGAGGACGGTGCACGGGGCGCTGGCGGCCCTGCACGGGCGGCTCGCCACCGGGACGGCGGGGCCGTCGCCGAGGACGACCTCCAGGGTGTCGGAGGGGGTCCCGTCCGGCTCCGTGCCCGGGCGGATGCGCACCGGGCCCAGGGTGGCGGTGGGGGCGAGGGTGCGCGCCGCCCCGCGGACCGCCCGGCGCAGGGCGCCGAGCGCGGCGTCCTGACGGGTGGCCCGCTCGGTCTCCCGCCACACCGCGGACTGGGCCTCGCCGGCGTTCCAGACGTAGCCGCCCACCGCCCAGGTGATGAGGCCGCCCACGGCCAGGGCGACAGCGACCTCGATCAGGGTGAAGCCCGCCTGCGAGCGGAGCGGGGAGCGGCGGGGGCCGGGCTTCATGGGTGGTGCGGCTCCTGGAAGGTGTCGGAGAAGCGCGTGTGCTCGCCGATGCGCAGCTGGCGCTCGGTCGTGGCGCGCCCGGACGGCGCGCCGGGCGCGGGGTGGGTGAGGCGGAGGGTCCAGAGCACGGTGCGCCGCTCGCCCGGGCAGGCGCCGCCGGGGGCGGGGAGGCGGTCGTTCACGTCGACGCGGGGGACGCCGGTGCACTCGTACGCGCCGGCGATCTCCAGGGCGTACGGGCCGGCGGGATCCAGGCCGCCGCCCGCGGAGAGGCGGTAGGAGCCGGGGGTGCCGACCGTGCCTCCCGGGAAGCCGGCGGCGCGGATCGCGTCCTCCTCGGCGTCGAGGATTGCGGTCGCGGCGCGGTCCCCCGCCTGCTCGTCGCTCCACGCGGTGTCGATGGCGAGCACCGACATCACCGTGGTGACCGCGAGGCTCAGCACGACCAGGCCCACGACCGCCTCCAGGAGGAGGTACCCGCCGGTGCCGGCCAGGACGGCGCGCGGGCGCCTCATCGCGCGCCCTCCCGCCAGCGGCCGGTCCCGCTCTCCCAGCGGAAGACACGGACGCGCCCTGTGGGGAGGAGGACGACGGCGGCAGCCGCCTCCGGGTCGTCCTTGTGGCCGACCAGGTAGGTGACGTGGCCGCTGCTTCCCAGGTCGCACGCGAGGTCGGTCCCCAGCGCCCGGTCGACGTCGTCCGCGGCCGGGCTGCAGCGCACGGTGCCGGCGGGGCGCCACCCGGCGAGGGGAGCGCCCAGCGGGTCGGTGGCGACGCGGGCCCCGCCCCACTGCGCACCCTCGACGAGCGCCGTCCAGAGGCCGGGGTCCGGGAGGCCGGCGGGGGCGAAGCCCGCCGGCCCCGCGGCGGCCCAGAAGCGGCCGCGCGAACCGGGGGAAGCGCCGGGATCGACGCGGAGGAGGGCGTCGCCGCCGCGGGCGGAGGCTTCGGCGAGGGCCGTGGTGGCCTTCGCGGCGACGGCGCGGGCGGCGGACTCGGAGACGGCGGCGTGGTCGACGATCCCGGAGCCGACCAGGAGGAAGGCGGTCGTGACCGCGACGACGACGAGGAGGGCGACGGTCACCTCCAGCAGCACGGATCCGGTCTCTCCCAGGCGGCGAGGCCGGGGGCGCAGGTGCATGGGGATGCGCGGGCGAAAGCGTGGGGGCCGGGGTACGGTCGGCCAGGGACGGCGGACGCCACCCCCCCGTGGCCCACCGTACCCCGCCGCCCGGCGGATCGTCCAGCCCGGCCCTCCCCCCAGCGCCCGAAGACGGAGATGAAAGCGAGAACGAGATTCGACTCCCCTTCCACCCTTCTCGGTGCTGCGGGTCAGAGACTCCGGAGAGCGATCCGGGGGAGGAGCGGAGCGGCGGGGGACGGAGGAATCGGGATCGACATGGGGGAGCGGCGGACGCAGGTGGTGCGCGTCGAAGCCGGTCCGCTGGGGGAGCCGCGCCTGGTGGTGGCGGCGGACGTCGCGACGCCGGCCGCCGTGTACCGGGAGGGGCGGATCCAGGACGCGGGGGCCGCAAGCCGCTTCCTCGCCGAGCTGGGAGGGCGGCTGGGGCTGCGCGGCGCCGGGGTGGGGGTGGCGCTGGCGGTGCCGGACGGGCACCTGAAGCGGCTCACCGTCGCCGGGGGCAGCAGGGGGGAGATCCTCGCGGAGCTGAGGGAGCGCGCCGAGATGAGGCTGGGCGGGAGCGCCGACGACCTCCAGATCGACTACCACATGGTCGGCGGCGGGCGCGGCGGGCGCATGGAGGTGATCGCGGTCGCCGCGCGGCGGGCAGCGGTGATGCAGATGGAGGAGATCGTCGCGGGCGCGGGGATGGAGCCGGTGCTGGTGGCGCTCCCGTCGAGCGCCGTCGCGAACGTCCTGGAAGCGTGCGGGGCGGGAGCGGGTCCCGGGGGGCGGGCCGTGGTCGTGCACGTCGGGTTCGGGGGGGTGCAGGTGGTGGTGCTGCACGACGGCGTCCCGATCGGGGCGTACGAGGCGGACGCGGGGCTGCGCCACCTGGTGGAGCGGGCGCGGCAGGAGCGTCCGGGCGCGGCCGGGCCGGTGCTGGAGCAGGTCCTCGCCGCCGGGGCGCTCGGCGACTGGCGGGCGGCGGTGGAGCAGTGGGTGAGGAGCGACCTGGTCCCGGAGATCCGGAGGGGCGTGGGGATCGCGGCGCGCGAGAGCGGGATCGGCGACCTGCAGAGCGTCGGGGCGCTGTGGCTCTGCGGCGGAGGCGCGCGGGTGCCGGAGCTCGCCGCGGTGGCCGGTCCCCTGCTCGGCGCCGGGGGCGTGGAGGAGGCCGTGCGGCTGCTGGACCCCGCGGCGCTGGGCGGCGCGCGGGCCGGGGGGGACGGGGAGGCCGGCGGGGACGGGGAGGCCGGCGAGGGGTTCGGACCGGCGCTCGCCGTCGCGGCGGGGGTGGCGGTCGAAGCGCTCGCACGCGCGCGGGGTGGGATCCCGGCCGGGAGCGTGGAGGTGGAGGGATGATCTTCCTCGACGTGGGGGTCGGCCGGCAGGGGGAGCGGCGCGCGGGCCCCGTCGCGGGATCCCCGGCCCGGGTCCTCGGTGTTGCGCTCCGGGACCCGTGGCTGCGCGCGGCGACGGGGGCGGGCGTGGCGCTGTGGATCGGCGTGAGCGGGTGGGCCCACGACGTCCGCGGGCGGCTCGACACCCTGCGGGCGGAGGTGGCCGCCGCCGAGGCGGAGGCGGTCGGGCTGGCGGAGGCGAAGCGGCGGTCCGCGGAGCTGGCCGCGGAGCGGCAGCGGCTGGAGAAGCGGGTCGGGGAGTTCCGGTCGCTGGAGAGCGATCCGTACGGGGGGGTTCGCCTGATGGCGGCGGCCGCAGTGCGGCTCCCGCCGGCGGTGTGGCTCCAGTCGGTGGAGGAGGAGGCGCCGGATGCCGCCACGGGGGAGGTGAGATTCCGGATCCGCGGCTTCGCGCCGGGGCAGGGCGAGGCGGTGGGCGCGTACGCGAAGGCCCTGGTGGAGGAGGGTGCCGCGAGGGATGCGCGCCTGGGCGGCGTGTCGGCGGTGCGGATCGGGAGCTTCCCGCTGCTGCGCTTCGAGGTGGTGGGGACGGTGGCGGACCGGGCGCCAGGGGGGCAGTCGGCGAAAGCCGACCGCCCGGGGTACGGCGGTGCGGGCGCGTCCTACACCTCGGCCGGGGAGAACTGATGCGGGGGATCGTGGTCACGTACCGGAGGGGCCGGGTGGCGGGCGTGGCCGCGCTGCTCGCCGTCGCGCTCTCGGCGCGGGTGTACCTCCGCGACGTGCGGCCGGCGGAGCGGGACCTGGACACCATGCAGGTGGCGCTCGACGAGGTGAGGGCGGACGTGCGGAAGGCACGGGCCGACGAGGTCCGGCTGGGCAGGGACGGCGTGCAGGCCGCGATCGAGACGGCGCGGCGGGAAACCGAGCAGCTCGGGATGCGCGTCCCGGCGACCCCCGGGCCGGGGACGGACCCGGGGACGGAGGTCGAGCGGTGGATGCTCGCGCAGGCGTCGCGGTGGGGGGTGGACGCGGGGGAGCGGGCGCCGCTGGCGCCGGAGCCGGAGGGTCCGTTCGTGCGACACGGCCTCTGCGTGCGGGCGGTGGGTCCCTACCACGCGCTCGGCGGATTCCTGACCGGAACGCTGGGGCAGCGCCGGCTGGTGAAGGTACGGGGCCTCCGGATCGAGGCCGCGCCGGACACGCTGCTGACGGCGGCGCTGAGCGGCGACGTCGCCGGGTCGCCGGGGGCGCGGCTGGTCGAGGGGCAGGCGGGGCGGGGGCCGGGCGGGCAGCCGGCGCGGTGCGGGGCGGACCGGGCCGGGGTGCCGCCCGGGACGGCCGCGTTCGCCGCGGTGGCGGTCTTCGAGCTGGCGTGGTACACGCGCGGCGGGGCTGCGGCGCCCGGGGAGCGGGTCGACAGCATCCCGGCGGCGCCGGCGTCGGAGGGGGCCCTGCCCGGGCGGGACGGGGCCGGGACATGAGGAAGTGCCTGATCGTGGGGGTGGCGGTGGCGGCGGCCGCCGCGGCGGGCGGCGCGCAGCAGGGCGGGGAGGTACGGCAGGCCGCGTGGAGCTATCCGGTCGCGCCCGGGCGCGACCCCCTGGTTCCCCCCGAGGCGCTGTATGCGCTCCGCGACCTGCCGGGCGTACGCCTCCTGAGCTCGTTCCCGGTGCCCGGCGAGCCGCGCCGCTCGCGGGCGCGGGTCGAGATCGGGAGCGGCACGGCCGCGGAGCGGCGGACGGTGCGGGTGGGAGACGCGCTGGGGCCGTATCGCGTGGTCGGGATCGAGTCGGTGCGTGTCCTCGTGAGGCTGGACGTCCTCGGCACCCGCAGGGTGCTGGAGGTGACCCCCGGGGGGATGGAGTCGGAGAGCGAACCCGCAGGCAGCATCCTTCCTTCCGCCCCGGGCGGGCGAGCAACGAATCCCTGAAGGCTTCGACGAGTGGAATACGAACGGAGGAAGCGGGGCGCCGCGGCGCCCGCGCGGCGCGTGCTCGTGTGTCTCCTGGCCGCGCTCGGAGCGGCGACGGCATGCGGGCGGCCGGGGGGGGCGGCCTTCCTGACGCCGGAGCAGGCGCGGACGGCGGACGCGGAGCGCGGCGGGGCGGCACCGGCGGAGGGGAAGGGGGGCGGGTTCGTCCCGGCGGCCGGCCTGC
>JBFMFL010000259.1:0-10344 GCA_040752145.1 Gemmatimonadota bacterium | reverse complement strand
TCGCGCCGGCGCCCGCCGCGGAGACCGCGGCGGCGGCGGCCGCCGTGCGCACGGCGGCCGTCCCGCTCACCGGCGCCGCGACCGACTACGACGCGCTCCTGGACATGGTGGGCGACGCTCGGGTGGTGCTGCTGGGCGAGGCCACCCACGGCACCCACGAGTTCTACCGGGAGCGGGCGCGCATCACCCGGCGGCTGGTGCGCGAGAAGGGGTTCACGGCCGTGGCGATAGAGGGCGACTGGCCGCGCGCGGCCCGCGTCCACCGCTACGTCCTCGGCCAGGGAGCCGACCGCGGCGCCGAGCAGGCGCTGGGGAGCTTCACCGGGTTCCCGGTCTGGATGTGGCGCAACGCCGAGGTGCGCGACCTGGTGGAGTGGATGCGCGCGCACAACGCCGCGCTCCCCGCGGGCGCCCCGCGCGTGGGCTTCCACGGGCTGGACGTGTACTCGCTGGCGCTGTCCGCCGACGAGGTGGTGCGGTACCTGGAGGGGGTGGACCCCGCGGCGGCCGAGCGGGCCCGCGCGCGCTACGCCTGCTTCCGCCGCTTCCGCGAGGAGCCGCAGTCGTACGGGCTCGCGGTGGCGGGCGGCACCGCCTCGTGCCAGGCGCAGGCGGCCGAGCAGGTGCGCGAGCTGCAGGGGCGCACGGCGGACGCGGCGGGGCGCGCCGCGCTCTTCGACGCGCAGCGCAACGCCGCGGTGGTGGCGGGGGCGGAGGCGTACTTCCGGGGATTGTACGAGCGCGGCGTGAACACCTGGAACCTGCGCGACCGCCACATGATGGCGACGCTGGAGGCGCTGCTCGCCGAGCCGGTGCCGGGCGGCGCCCCCGCGAAGGTGGTGGTGTGGGCGCACAACACCCACGTGGGCGACGCCCGCGCCACCGAGATGGGGGAGTCGGGGGAGCTCAACCTGGGGCAGCTGGCGCGGGAGCGCTTCGGGGAGCGCTCGGTGCGGGTGGGCTTCACCACCTACCAGGGCACCGTCGTCGCGGCGCGCGAGTGGGGCGCCCCCGGCGAGCGGCGCGACGTGCGCCCCTCGCTCCCGGGGAGCTTCGGGCACGTGTTCCACGCGGCGGGGCACTCCGCCTTCCTGCTCCCGCTGCGCGGCGGGTCGGCGGCCGGGGCGCTGGCGGAGCCGCGGCTGGAGCGCGCCATCGGGGTGGTGTACGTGCCCGAGACGGAGCGGCAGAGCCACTACTTCGAGGCGCACCTGCCGCGGCAGTTCGACGCCGTGGTGCACTGGGACCGCACGCAGGCGGTCCAGCCGCTGGCCCGCTGAGGGCCGGCGGCGGCAACCGGACGACGGAGGAACAGGCCGAGATGAAGCACGTGGTGCTGCTGGGGGACTCGGTGTTCGACAACGCCGCCTACGTGCGCGGCGGGCCGGACGTGGTGGCGCAGCTGCGCGAAGCGCTCCCCGCGGGGTGGCGCGCCACGCTGGCCGCGGTGGACGGGGCGGTGGTGGGCCACGTGGAGGGGCAGCTGCGCCGCGCCCCGCGCGACGCGGACCTGCTGGTGGTGAGCGCCGGCGGCAACGACGCCCTGGCCCACGTGGACGTCCTGCACCGCGGGACGCGCTCCATGGGAGAGGCGCTGAGCCTGCTGTCCGGGATCGCCGCCGCCTTCGAGGAGCGCTACCGGGAGATGGTGGGCGCGCTGCTGGAGCCGGGGCTCCCCGCGGCGGTGTGTACCGTGTACAACCCGCGCTTCCCCGACCCGGACGAGCAGCGGCTCGCGGTCACGGCGCTCTGCGTGTTCAACGACGCCATCCTGCGGGTGGCCTTCGAGGCCGGGCTCCCGGTGCTGGACCTGCGGCTGATCTGCGGCGAGGACGCGGACTACGCCAACCCGATCGAGCCCTCGGTGCGGGGCGGGGCCAAGATCTCGCGGGCCATCGCGCGCTGGGCGGCGGAGCACGCGCGGGACGGCGGGCGCACCGCGGTGTTCACCGGGTGAGGCGGCGCGGCACGGCGGGTGCGTGGCAGGGTGCCGTCTGAGCGTACCCCCCGACCGGAGCATCCCGAGTGCGCGACCTTCCACTGCTGCGCGTGGGCCTGGGGCTGATGGCGGTGATCGCCCTGATCGCGGTCGCCATGAACCTGGGCGACCGCCGCGACCGCCCGGCCACGCCCGCCCCGGCGGGGGCGCCCGCGGGCGCCGCCGCGGGCGAGCCCCTGCCGGACGTCGCGGCCCACTGGCGCGAGCTGGAGCCCACGCTGGTGTTCCTGGACAGCGCCACGGCCATCGCCGAGCCGGAGCGCCGCCAGGAGGCGCTCAAGGCGGCCGAGGACCTGCTGGAGCGCGCCGAGGAGCGCGCCCCCGGCGCCGGCGAGCTGCAGGGGAGCCCGCGGCGGGAGTACCGCGCGGCGCTGGAGCGGCTGCGCGACGCGGTGGACGCCGCCGAGGAGGTCACCGCCGGCCCGGACGCCCTGCGCGAGGTGGCGGAGGCCCGCGCCCGGCTGGAGACGGTGGCCACCGGGCTGGGCGGCGCGCGGGTGCGCCCCTGAGCGCCCGCGTATGACCGCCCCCCCGATGCCCATGCGCAGCGTGCTCGCCGCCCGCGCCCGCCTGGGCGAGGGCCCGTCGTGGGACGCCCGGGCCGGCGTGCTCTGGTGGGTGGACATCCAGAACCACCGCGTGCACCGCTGGGCCCCCGCCGTCGGCGAGGACACCGCCTGGGAGGTGGGCGAGACCGTGGGCTGCGCGCACCCCGCCGCGGACGGCCGGGTGGTGGTGGCGTTGCGCCGCGGCGTGGCGCTGCTGGACCCCGCCGGCGGCGCCCTGGAGCCCCTGGCGACGCTCCTCCCCGAGCGCCCGGGGATGCGCCTCAACGACGGCCGCTGCGACGCGCGCGGCCGCCTGTGGGTGGGATCGATGACCCGGGAGGAGGGCGGCGCCGCCCTGTTCCGCGTGGACCCGGACGGCACGACCACGGAGGCGGCGACGGGGCTGACGCTGTCCAACGGGCTGGGGTGGAGCCCCGACGGCGCGACGCTGTACCTCACCGACTCGCCGGCGAAGACCATCCTGGCCTTCGACTTCGACATGGAGGCGGGCACGCTCTCCCGCCGCCGCGTGTTCGCCGGCCTGTCCGGCCCCGACTCGGTGCCCGACGGCCTCACGGTGGACGCCGAGGGGTGCGTGTGGTCGGCGCAGTGGGGCGGCGCCTGCCTGGTGCGCTTCGCCCCGGACGGCGGCGAGCTGCTGCGGGTGCGGATGCCGGTGCCCAACCCCACCAGCTGCGCCTTCGGCGGCGCGGACGGCACGGAGCTGTACGTGACCTCCGCCTCGATCGGGATGACGGAGGACGAGATCGAGGACGCCTTCGAGTCCGGCGACCTGTTCGTGCTGAAGCCGGGAGTCGCCGGGCCGCCGGCGGCGCGGTTCGGGGAGGGATAGGGGACAGGGAACAGGGAACAGCCTGCCACGGCGGACCCCCTCCCCCGGCCCCTCCCCGCAAGGGGGAGGGGAGAACTGCACGGAGACGGCGAGGATCAAAGCGTGGAGATTCCCCTCCCCCGGCACGGGGGAGGGTGGCGAGCCTAAGCGAGCCGGGTGGGGGCCCCGCGGACGCCAGCACCAGCCCCGCCGCGTGAGGGATGCGAGCGCGAAGCGGCGAGACCGCGCGGCAGTTTGCGCGGGCTCGCCTCCGTTACGCAGCGTTGTCTGCTGCGTTACGGAGCCGCAGCCCGACCCCGGCGCAGCCGGGGGCACGCCCGAACCCGCTGTCGGATTCTACACACAGCCTGGAGCGAGAAGAGAGCGAATGGCGACCAAGACCAAGGGCGAGACGGCGGAGGAGAGGCGGCGCAGCGGGCGCCAGGGCCACCTGCTGGTGATCGGCGGGGCGGAGGACCCGGACGAGAACGACATGCGCATCCTCCCCTACCTGGTGGAGATGGCCGGGGGCAAGGACGCGCGCATCGTGGTCTGCTCGTCGCCCTCGGAGAGCCCGCGCGACAAGGTGGAGGTGTACGGCGCCCTGTTCGAGAAGATCGGCGTCCGCGAGGTGCACGGCGCGCCCATCGCCGACCGCCGCGAGGCCGACCTGCCGGAGCACCTGGAGGCGGTGGAGCGCGCCACGGCGGTGTTCTTCACCGGCGGCGACCAGCTCCGCCTCACCGCCCTGGTGGCGGGGACCGAGTTCTCGGAGCTGATCCGCGAGCGCCTCTACGGCGACGGGCTGGTGGTGGCGGGGACCAGCGCGGGCGCCGCGGCCATGAGCAGCGTCATGGTGATCGGCGGCAAGGGCGAGGGGACGGTGCGGCGCGAGGACGTGGACCTGGCCCCGGGGCTGGGCTACTGGCGCGACACGGTGGTGGACACGCACTTCAACCAGCGCGGCCGGGTGAGCCGGCTCCTCACCATCTTCGCGCACAATCCGCAGGTGCTGGGCATCGGGATCGACGAGAACACGGCCATCGACCTGGTGCCCGGCGACCGCTTCACGGTGATCGGCGACGGCGCGGTGACGGTGTTCAACGGGCGCGTCACTCACTCCAACGCCCCCGAGGCGTCCGGCGACCAGACGCTCGCCCTCACGGACACCCTGGTCCACGTGCTCCCGGACGGCTACGCCTTCAACCTCAAGACCAAGCGGCCCATCCTCCCCGGGGGCGCGGAGATCGCCCCCTCCCCGGCGCACTGAGGCGCCGGGCGCCGGGCCCCCTCGTGGTGCCCGGCCTTCCCGCCATTCCAAGCCTCACAGAGCTCTTCGTCCACTTACGACAATCTTGTTCTGTTCACCCGGAACGACCACAGTGCGAATGATTTCGAATGTTACGACAACCATTTGAACGACTTCGCAAGCATGGAGGCTTCCGAGGTGTCAACGCTTCGCTTCGCGAGTGGTGACGGGCGCAATGTGTCGCGCCGGATCTGCGACGCCACGATCAGCGAAAGGCACTACACTGAAAGCGCATCAAGCCGAATCGAGCACTCGGCCGGCCAACTCGCTGGATTCCGGGCAGCACCTCCGCTTCATCCTCGACTGCGTAGCCTCCTAATCCGATCTCCTCCCCAGCGCGCCCCGCGACGATGATGAAAGTGACGACGGTATTGTGCCTGTTCAGCATCGCGCCCGTCCTGCTGTCGACGCAGGCTCGTTCCGCACGGTGGCACCTTGTCGAGGATCTCCGGATTGGGGCGCAGGATGGGGCACAGTCGCTGACACAGGTCAGCGGCATCCTCGCCTCGCCGGACGGAAGGACCGTGTACGTGGCACAGCCGCAGGAAAGCAGAATTCGTGTGTTCGACTCCCGCGGCCGCGCCTTGCCGTCCATCGGCCGAAGAGGATCAGGACCCGGCGAGTTCCAGGGGCTCGCTTTTCTCGGCTGGCGGGGTGACACGCTCTGTGCCGTCGATGCGACGCAGTACAGGATCAGCCTCTTTCATCCCGCCGGGCAGCACGTCCAGACGTTGCGTGTCGTTTCCCCCGACCTTGACCGCGCTCGGCGACCCGCGGTGCCGGTGGGGATGCTCGCCGACGGCACCGTGCTCGGCAGGCCGCCGGTGCCCCCCGCCCTGGTCATCAGCGGCGAGGTGACCTCTATCCCCCTCGTCAGGATGGATCGTCAGGGGCAGGTCGTGAGCACCCTGGCACAACTGAGCCGAAAGAACTCGATGGCTGCCGTCCCCGTAGCGCGGAGAATGCACATATTCACCCAGCCCATCACTGCCAACACCCTGTTCGCGCTCGCACCGGACGGCTCTTCGGTCGTGGTGGTGGAGCGCCCGATTCCGGAGCGGGGGGGGCCATCCCATTTCTCGGTCAGCCGGATACGCCCGGCGTCGGGCACCGTTTACTCTAAATCGTACCGCTACACGGCCCAGCCACTCCCGAAGCGGATCGCAGACAGCCTGTTCGATACGCACGTGGACGTGCTCACGAAGGCAGGAGTGGGCCGGACACAGGCTGAGCGCGCGGTTCACACGGCCATCCAGATCCCGGGCTTCCAGCCTCCCGTTGCCGGCGTTCTGGTAGGTACGGATGGAACGACCTGGATACGGAAAGAGAACCTCGGGTCACGAACGGCGGAGTGGCTCGTGCTGAATCCCGGCGGGGGCATCGTGGCGACGGTGAGCGTGCCCCAGAGCCTTCAAATCATGGAGATTGGCCGGAACGCCGTCTGGGGAGTGGTACACGACGACATGGATGTTCCGTACGTGGTGCGATACCGGGTCCGGGCCGCGCGCTGACGCTCCCACGCCCGGCGGCGAGCGGGCCCGGCGCTATGCCGAGCCCACCCGCCGCTGGTGCACTTGTTCTCCGCCCTCGGCGCGCGGGGGCGGGAGCGGACGACGCGCGCCGTCAGGGCTCCACGGTGAGGCGGACGGGGTCGTCCAGGCGCACCGTGCGGGTCTCGTCGTCGCGGCTGGCGCGGCGGTACCACGCCTCGCTCCGGGACTCGCCCCCGTGCTCCATGAGGAGGCGGGCCAGTTCCTCGGCGTCCTCCGGGGCCATGCGCACGCACCCGTGCGAGGCGGCCTCCCCGAGCGACCCCTCGTCGCCGGTGCCGTGGATGTAGTAGTCGGGCTGGTCGAAGAAGATCTTCACCGCCTTCATCGGGTTCTCCGGGTCCCCCGGCTCCCGGCGCACCTCGTCCTCGGCCCACTCCACGTCCGGCGGCGGGACCCAGGCCGGGTTCCAGATGATCTTCTCGACGGAGAAGCTCCCCTGCGGCGTGGGGTGCTCGGCGGTCCCCACCGCCACGGGGTACTCGCGCGGCTCCACGTCGCCGCCCCAGACGTAGAGCGTCCGCTCGGACAGGTCTACCGAGAGGCGGAGCGGGTCGTCCTGGGCCCGCGCGGTGCCGGGCGGGGCGAGGAGCGCGCCCGCGAGGGCGAGGAGCGTGGCGCTCCGGCTGAAATGGTGCTTCATGTATGGCTCTGGAGTCAGGATGGTCGCAAGGCTTCCGGGCGCCGGTGCGGCGCCCGGGGTCACGCATTGCAAGTCCTGTTCCGGCATTTGTTTACAGGTCCCGCGCGGCGCCGGGTGCGGGGCGCGCCGCCCCCGCGCGCGGGGGACCCCGAGCATTGACGCGGGGGGGGGACCCCGCTAACGTGTGTGCCCTTTCGCCGGGCGTCCGCGCCCGGCGCGGCGCACGCACCGGCACCCGCCTTCCATGATCGAACACTCGCGGCAGACCGTCCAGTTCACCGTCGGCTTCCTGATCGGCCCGGCGCTGGAGCTGGACGAGCAGCGCACCGCCGCCTTCCGCGCCCGGCTGGAGGAGGAGGGGATCCGCTTCGAGCACGCCGAGCACGGGGACTCCACCCTGGTGCTGGCGCGCGACACGCCCTCGTCGCTCCAGGTGCAGGTCGTCTCCGGGCAGGTGGGCGGCGGGCCGGAGCCGGTGCCGGTCACGCAGATCATGGTGGCCACCGTGATCGGCCAGGACGTGCAGGCGGCCGCCGCGGGGGAGTTCGCGGACGCGGCCCACGAGGTCACGGACGCGGCCCGCGAGGTGTGGCCGGAGATGGAGTACGTGCTGGGATGGAACACCGGCGTGAGAACGCTCTTCGCCTCCAGCACGGAGCACTCCTTCCAGTACCTGTGGGAGCAGCGGCTGGGGCAGGACACGCAGGAGCTGGGGGTGTTCGGGCGGCCCATCCTGGGCGGCGGGCTGCGGCTGATGTTCCCGCCCGGGCAGGAAGAGGGCGAGCAGTACCAGGCCGAGGTGCGGGTGGAGTCGTTCCTGGAGGACGTGCGCCGGCTGTACGTGGAGGTGAACCTGGCCAGCGGCACCCCCGAGCCCATCAACGCGCTCAACCCCACGGTGCTCATCCAGGGCACGGAGTCGTTCCTGAACGACCGGGTGATCCCCTTCCTCATGGGCGGGGAGCGGCCGGCCAACGGCTAGGCGGGGGCTTGCGCAAACCCAGGTTTCGCCTATATTTAAGGCCATCGAGACATGGCGGGGAGCTTCGTTTTTTGAGCCGATAGTTCCGAAGCCGGGAGCCTGTTCCGCGGCGGACGCGGTGCCCCGAGAGGGTGCGGCGGAAAACCAAGGACGGGTTACCCACCGATTGATCGACAATCAGGCTTCAAAAATCCTCCTCGACATGTCCCCCACGAAAAAGGGCCCGCCACTCGGCGGGCCCTTTTTCGTGTGCGTGCGTCCCCGGCTGCTCAGGAGATGTAGCCGCACTTGCAGAGGAAGTCCACGTCGCAGTAGCCGATCCCTTCCGCGCAGCCGTCCGCGCAGCTCTCGGAGTAGTACGGGGCCGGGGGGTCGCTCTGGGGGCAGAGCCTGGGGGGCGCCGCCCGGCCCGCGCTGCCGAACGCCTCGGCGGCTCCGAACCCGAACACGACCATGCAGGAGAGGCCGAACAGGGTCCGGCGCGTGTGGATGAACGAACGGCTCATGACGTCCTCCGGGTGTGAGGTGCGGCACCGCGCCCCGTGCGGGCATGGCGAGGCGGTAGAACATTACGCGACAAGATTCGCATTCGCAATGGTTCTGTAGCTCGCGGCCGACGGTCCGCCGCGGGCGAGGACGGGGGACGTGAACACGAGCGGGGGCGCCTCGATCCGAAGCGCCCCCGCCATGTGCCGTTCTTCCCGTCGGCCCGCGCTCGTCCTACTCCGGGCGGATCAGCGACAGCCGGATCTTCTGCTCGCTGAGGGTGACCACCAGCGTGTCCCCGGCGCGGAGCTGCTCCAGGGTGGCCGCGTCCACGAACTCGCACGTGGGCTCGTCGCCCACCTGCACGTCGGCGCGGAAGCCGCGGGCCCAGGCCACCTTCTCGCCGGGCCGCTGGGCGGCGTTGCTGCGCAGGTACACGCCGCGGTCGTTCATCAGCCAGAGCCCGGGAGGCGCGCCGGTGCCGGGGTGCTCCGCGGCGTCCTCGATCCCGTCCGGGCCGCCGGCGTGCAGGTCCACCCCCGCGGCCACGTAGCGCTGCGCCTCGGTCATCAGCCGCTCGCGCGCGGCGTGGGACTCGTCCAGCAGCTCGCGCACCTCCGCCCCCTCGAACTCGAAGCGCTGCTCCATCGCTCCCCTCCCGCTGGTGTCCACGTGCCGCCGCCCGCGGGCGCCCTCCGCAAGTCCCGGGCGCGGGCGCTACCCGCCCGCGAGCGCCTGCAGCCTGCGCGGCGCCACCATGCAGTACGACTGCACCGCCAGCTCCCGCAGCTCGGCGTCGTCCACCCGGTCCAGCACGACGCCGACCCACCCCTTCACCCCCACGTAGGGCGGCACGAAGAACTTTTCCGGATCGGCCCGCACCAGCATCTCCTGCACCCCCAGCGGCGCCCCGCACCACAGCGCGACCCGGCCGTCCCCGTGGTGGTCGTTCGCGAACATGGCGAAGACGCGCTTCCGGACGCGCCAGGTGGGCTCGCCCCACGCCTCCTGCTCCCACGCCTCCGGCAGCGCCATGCAGACGCGCCGCGCCCGCTCGATCGGTTCGGTGGACATCGGTGTGACGGGTTCAGCCGAGGAAGTAGACGAGGGACACCGCGACGCCGAAGAACACCACCACGCGCCGCAGCACCTCCGGGCGGACGCGGCTGGCGAGCCGCCCGCCCGCGGCGCCGCCCGCCAGCGCGCCCGCGGCCATCACCAGCACCACGTGCCACACCGGCTCGCCGGAGAACGCGAAGAACAGCGCCGCGGCCACGTTGACGGCCAGCCCCAGCGCCTGCTTGAGCGCGTTGAGGCGCGTCAGCGAGTCGTCCAGCGTGAGCCCCAGCACGGCGAGCACGACGACGCTCAGCCCCGCCCCGAAGTAGCCGCCGTAGACCGCCGCCAGCCCCACCGGGAGCGCCGCCGCGCCGTCCGGCAGTCCCGCCCCGCCGGGCGCTGCGCCGCGGGTCAGCCGGGCGCGCAGCGGGTCCTGCGCGGCGAGCAGGGCGGAGGCCAGCAGGATCAGCCAGGGCACCAGCTGCCGAAAGAGCCGCTCGTCGGTGTGCAGCAGCAGCACGCCGCCCAGCACCCCGCCGGCCGCGCCCGCCGGCAGCAGCAGCCACAGGCGCCGCCGCTGCCCGCGCAGGTCGCCGGCCTGGGCCAGCGTGGCGCCCAGGTAGCCGGGGCAGAGCGCCACCGTGTTGGTGACGTTGGCCGCGACCGCCGGGAGCCCCACCGCCGTCAGCATGGGAAAGGTGATCAGGGTGCCGCCGCCGGCCAGCGCGTTGACCGCGCCGGCCGCGGTCGCCGCCAACCCCACCAGCACCAGCTCGAGCGCGTCTACCATGCCGTGGGGGAGCCTCTGCCGGGGTGCGGGTGTCGAGCCGGACGCCCCGAAGCTCGGGCCCGCGCCCCCGCCGCGCAAGCCGCGGCCCGCCGCCCCCCCGGAGCGGCGGGCCGCCGGGCGCCCCCGGTCCGGCGACCCGCCCCCGG
>JBFMFL010000258.1:0-10388 GCA_040752145.1 Gemmatimonadota bacterium | reverse complement strand
ACAAGCGCGTCCTGGCGTTCATCGCCTACTACAACCGCACCATGGCTCGACCCTTCCAGTGGACCTACCGAGGGAAAGCTCTGGTCGCATAAACCACCCAATTACTTCAGCCGCACTGTACTAGCGGGGTTACGTACACACCATCAGAATGTTGTGCGCCCCGGCCGCCGCGACCTCCAGCGCCCGCTTGGCGTGCCCCTGTCCCTTCACGTCCGCCAAGTCGCAGTCGTACGCCGACGAGTCGCGGAACAGCGCCTCCCGGTCGATCTCGGCCCGCGGCAGCTCGTCGCGCCCCTCCAGGAGGCGCACCACCTCGGCGAGCGTCCGGGCACCGCGCACCTCCAGCCCGTCTACCCCCCCCCGCCTCGGCCACGTTCTCCTCCGGGAGGATCAGCCCACGCAGGCGGGCGTCCCGCGCCGCCACCGCAATGGAGAGGGCGCCGCGCACCGGGCGCAGCTCGCCGTCCAGCCCCAGCTCGCCCAGCAGCGCGAAGCCCTCCAGCTCGCCGTTGGCCGAGACCTGCCCCGTCCCGGCGAGGATCCCCACCGCGATGGGGAGGTCGAAGGCGCTCCCCGACTTCGCCAACGTCCGCCGGATCGGACTTCCGCAAGGATATACCGCAATCTCTCCTTCGCACCGGTTGTGATCCGGTAAGCGCCAACTGTGCGGAGCGTGCATCCCATTTTGTTGCAGGCGCTTACGGGATCGGTAGCGCCAGCTTCGTGAAAAGGGTGTGAAGCTACCGCTGCTGCGATTTTCGAGCGTAGCGATATCGTGTCGGCCGGTGGGATGCTCACGTGCACGGAGGCTCAGGCAGTGTACAGGTCTTCGAGCCTCCAGCATACCACATGATGGCCGCGTGCCTCCGCCGCGGCCTGGAAGCCGGGGGCAAATCCGCCCGCCGCCACGTACAGCAGGAGCGAGTCCGGCTCGAGCGCCCGGTGCGCCCAGCGCCGCCCCGCATCCGCCGCTCGCCGCAGCATGTCCAGGTGGTCCCAGTGGACCTTTGCACCGATGGGATCGCGGTCCCACTTCACCGCGCCGGTGAGCGCACCGCCACCCACCAACGAGGCGACCAAGTCGATTTCCAACGGCTGGCGCGCCCGATCCACCCCCTCCCACCGCCCCCATTCCTGCACCATCGGGAGGCCCAGCGCGGCCTGGCGTCGGTCGTACGCCTGCGTGGCGATGCGCTCGAACTCCAGGCCCATGTAGGCGTCCACGTGCGGGGCGACCTGGGATTCCCAGACCTGCTCCGCCGGGTAGCGCTCCAGCACGGAGGTGTTCGGCTCCACGAAGCGCTGATGAAAGCGGAACGCCGGATCCGCGATCCCGTACCGGACCGCCTCGTTGGGCCGGGCGTCCACGTTCTGCCGCGTCTCCAGGTAGCCCAGCTCGATCAGGCGACCCAGCTTGTCGCGGAGTGCCGCGTCGTTAGGCAGCCCGGCGCGCTGGGCGATCTCGTTCCGCTCCGTGCGGCCGCCCGCCACCGCCCGCAGGATGGCGCGGTACTTGGACGCGTCCCGGAGCCCCTCCTCCTGGTCCAGCGCGGTCTCCACCAGGAGGCGGACCTCCCCACTCTGCGAGAGGAGCAGCCGCGTCGCGTTCTGGGCGAAGCTGCGGTTCGCATCCACGGTTGAGAGGTACCGCGGCGTCCCCCCGAACACACCGTAGGCGAGGGCGCGCTCGCGGAGTTCGGCGAAAGGCGCCATCTCGCCCGCATACCAGTAGTCGAACGGCTGCAGGCGGTGCTGCCAGGCGAAACGGCCGTACAGCGGCCCCCCTCCGCTCGCAAGGGCCTCCATCGTCCCCACCGCCGATCCGGAGAGGGCCAGCACGAAGGGCCTGGGGGGCCGCCTCCGCTCCCAGGCCGCGTTGAGCTCCGACGCGACCGCCGCCACGCCCGCCTCGTTGTCGGCGAGGTACTGAAACTCGTCGAGGACGACCACCAGCGGCTCCGGAGCCCGGAGGTCCAGGAGGAGGTTGAAGATGGCGCGCCAGGTCGGGTAGTCCTCGGGGCGGAGATCCTCCCCGGTCCAGCGGGCGAGGTCCGTGATGAGCTGGTGCCGGTTGATCTCGGGCGTGGTCCGCGCGGCCGTGAAGAGGAACATCGGCTCCGGGTCCCACGCGTGGGTCAGGAGATACGTCTTCCCGATCCGTCGCCTCCCGGTGAGCAGGGCGAGCTTCGGCTCTCCGGAAGCAAGAACATGGCGTAGCTCAGCGCGCTCTCGCTCTCGATCGACTAACACCGGGTACGATTTCGATTCGGCAGGCATGTCTGCAACTATATCTGCATGCAATCGTACATGCAAGCATGTGCGGCGGTAGGCACCAGCAGATGAAGGACCCTGTGGGTGCTTCACCCGCGCCATGTGCACGAGTGATTCCGTACCTCTTCGGGGAGCGATTCTACGATAGCCTTCGGCGCTCCAGAAGGACCCGGATTGCCGGCTGATCTAAAAGGCAGGAGCGAAACGGCTCATTCCGGTGCGAGCTTCGAGAGCAGCATCCCCACCCGCTCGATCTGGGCCTCCATACGCGCCATCTGCTCCTGGCCCGCGGTGTGTTGCTCCTTCATCTGTGCCAGGCGGGCCATCAGCTCCGCGTTCTCCAGCCGCAGCTTCGCGTTCTCCTCTTCCACGCCCGCGGTCGCCTGCCGGTACTCCGCTTCGATCTCGACTGGTCGCATCCCCTCGACGGCTGCGTAGAGCAGCCGCGGATCATGCATGACGTACCGTACCTCCTTCGCGCTCCCGTTCTTGCACGACCAGCCGATGATGAAGTTCACGTGCGCCGGACGGTGCTGGTTGTTCTCCATCTCCGTCGCTCGCAGACCGCGAAACCCGTGGAACACGGAGTTGAACAGCACCGGTACCTCCTTCTCGAATCCCTCTGCCCGTGCAAGCTCTTCCGCGGCGTGCAGGAGCTCGATGAACTGCACGACGGTCGTAGGCTGGCGCGGGTCATCCACGCTCGGGAAGAGAGGACCCTCCGGGTCGAGATCCGGGTGCCGCGCGAGATAGAGATCGATTTCCTGGCGGATCAGCGTAGAGTTGGGAACGAGCCGCTGATACTCCTTCTTGTCCCGGTCACGGTCGAAGAACGTCCCACCTTGCAGGAACTCGCGGGCAAAGCTCTCCGACTGGATCCCGTCCCGGGCCTGATGCCCGCGCTTCTCGATCAGCCGGATGGTTTCCAGCATCTCGGCTTGGGTGAGGCGGAGGTCTTTCCGCTGCAGCCCTGCAATCGACCCGAGGCGGCGGCCAAGCCACCGGGCTAGGACCAGCAGGAGCCGGAGCTGCCCCGTGGGATCGATCCGGTCGACGAAGCGCATCAGCACCTCGTACCGCTCTGCGGTGGGCTTCGTGCGCAGGGCCTTCTCCGCCTCGGGAAGGAGCAGCCAGTCGAAGGGATTTACCTTGAAAGGCATCTCCTGTGTCTCCGAGTCGACCTCCGACTGGAGCCTCCGACAGAGTGCGGCGAGCACCTGAAGGTCGTTGGCCGCCGTGACCAGCTTGCAGGGCTGGAGCCGGGGTCTCCGCGAGAACTCCGATGGTAGCACGAGGCCGGTCTCCACACGGACTTCGATGTACCGGGTGATGTCCCGCCCGGAGAGACTCGTGTACGGGCGATCCAGGTTCCAGACGCGCTCCGTGCAGTGGAGGATCATGAGGATCTCGCGCCACCGCTTCTCGTTGTAGCTGTCCCGGAAGTGCGCCCGGATATAGTCGTAGGCGTCGCGAATGGTAGCAGTGGACTGCTTGAGACCCTCGGGGGCCTCTTGCAGCGTGCCGGAGCGGAGGGACTCCGCCACCTTCTCTCGCAGGTACGTGTCCGCGAACAGGAACGCGTCCCCCACCGCCCGCGCACCCGTACGAGCCCGGTCGGTGCCATTCGGCCTGCCATCGGGCGGCGTGTAGCGGTAGGCAATCGTGCCCCTGTCTTCGTGGTACAGGGCGATCCGGTGGCCATACAACGTGCATTCACCGATCACCCGTCGCGGGCTGTCCTTGGTCGAGGGCTCGAAGGCGCAGATCAGATCCTTCTCGCGCGCGATGCGGGCGAAGAGTTCCTTGGTGTCGGACATCGGTCAGACTTCGACGGGGCCTGTGGGGGAGGTTTGGGGAGCGGGAGTGCCGAGGGAGGTCAGGCGGCGCCTCCCTGGCGTTGACGGCCGGCTTGCTCCCTTGCACGGGACTTGATGGCCGCGTCGTGTCCCCGGCGACCGGGCTTCGACCAGACCGCATGGATGGAGATGGGTGCCAGGGGTTGGTCGGCAGCCCCGGGGGCCGGCATCTGGTCCGGGGCGGCGATGCCGGCAAGCGAACTCACCGGTTGAACCACGATCTCCCCCTTGGGCTCGGGGGTGGTGCGCTGTCCGGGCCTCAGCGGCAGCTCACCGACCCGGTACAGGGGCGAGCGCCGCCGGCCGTAGTTCGTCAGCCGCCCCTCCGACACGAGTCGCCGGAGCTGCCGCTTCGAGTAGCCGCTGATCTCGCTAGCCTCACCGGGACCGACCAGACGATCGCGACTGCCGGTCAGGGTACGCTCAACCTCGTCGATCGCGTACCGAATCCCGGCCGCAACGAACTCGGGATGAAGGGGATTCACCATCTTGTCTGCCTGTTCTCGCAAGGCAGTCAGGGTGGCAAGCACGTGGTCCACCATGATAGTTCTCTGAAGCGCTCGGGTTAGACCTGTCCAGGGAGCAGGAGGTGATCGCCTCCTGCTGCGTCGGTCACCAGCCTCCTCTTCGCATACCCCGGAAACCCGTCACTCTGCAGGGCAGGAGTCGCTGCACCGATGGCGGGCATCCCCGGCTCGCTCACAAGCAGCGTGGTGCGCTTCTCCCGGAGGTCCCTCTCGACCCAGCGGCAGACCGCCTGTAACGTCGAACTCATCTAGACTCCATCGGCTCAGGGGTGGGTTGTACCTGCAAGGCCACGCTCGAACGTGTCCCTACAACCGCATACCCCGTCCGGCCGGGGTGCAGAACGCATTCGTCCAGCCGGTGGTGATCAAGCACCCTGGGTGAGCTCCGCCTGAGCAGGCGCGTCGCTCATCCCTGGCCTCCGGGCTGCCCAACCTCGTGAGGTTCACCCGCCCGGAGTCGCGACACCCGCCTACTTCTTCGACTTGCGCCGACGCCGCGGCTTCGGCTCCGGGAGGTCATAGTCGAGCAGGCCCATCTCCATGAAGGAGGCGTAGGAGGCCTCCCCCACGATGATGTGGTCCATCAGCGGGATGTCGAGTAGCTCGCCCGCCTTCTGGAGCTCCCGGGTGATCCGGACGTCCTCCTCGCTCGGGGCCGACTCGCCCGAGGGGTGGTTGTGCGCGAGGACAAGGCTGGAGGCGTTGCTGAGGATAGCCGCCTTGAAGACCTCCCGCGGGTGGACCACGCTGTGGTCCAGTGTGCCGATCGAGACGGTGTGCAGCCCGAGGAACCGGTTCTGCGTGTCGAGGAAGATGGCGATCAGGTGCTCGCGGTCGGAGTCGCCGACGAAGGTGCGAAAGAGGTCCGCCGCCTGTCGGGGGGTCGAGCAGATCTTGGTGTTGAACGGGACGGATCCGTCGCGGACGAGCTGGACCTTGTACTTGGGGACGCGGTGCACGGGTAGGCTGCTGTTTTGGATCCCCGCGTTCGCCTCTGTGGGTTGAGCGGGAGAGACCGGGAGGGGAAAGAAACAGGCCCGCCGGACGGGATTCGTCAGGCGGGCGTGTGGGGGAGGAAGGGGGCGCTACTACGTCTCGTAGTGTCCTTATCTTCTTCGCGTGCGGGTACGGTGCTGCGGGAGGGGCGCTGCCCCGCAGCCTCGCCGTGCGGCTCAGGCCACCTGCCGCATGTGCTCGCCCGCGGAGTTCGCGGCCGCCACCCGGCCGACGATGAGGGTGTGGTCGGTGCCTCGCTCCACCACCTCACCAAGGAGCAGGTCGTAGACGCCGAACACGAAGATGGTGAGCGACACACTCTCCCGGAGCACCCAGTAGCGCGGCAGCTCGCCGCGACCGGGAGCGATGCCCGGGTAGTGTTCGGCGACCGCGCACCAGAGCGCGTCGGGCGAACCGGTGAGGAGCCGGACCCGGAGGATTCCGGGACGCTCCGCCGGGTGCACGGCCAGGAGCTCTCCGGTCCGGGTCAGGTAGAGCGAGCCGGCACCTGGCAGGTTCGCCAGGCGTGTGGCTCGTCCGTCCTCGCAGAGCTCGGGCTCGGTGCTCCAGAGGCCGAAGCACGCCTCCAGAACGGGGCGGCTCGCTTCGACGGGTGCGCCGCCGCGGAGGTGGTCCAGGAGAGAGCGGTACTCGGCTGCGAAAGGGCGAAGATCGGTCATGGGCGGAGGAGGTGGGAACGCTCGGCCCCAGTGCCGTTGGCGAGGCACGCGCTGGGGCTGGGAGCAGGCAGTAGGGGTAAGGCGAAGGCGAGTGTGCCCCTTCGCCAGGCGACCGCGGGGGTGCGACACGCGTGGCGCCGGACGCCGGGGCTGGGAGTGCTACAGCGCGGCGAGGGCGCGGATCAGCGGGACGAGCTGCTCCAGCGTCTCACGCTGCCCCTGCAGGCGGTCGAAGACCGACGTCATCGGCCGGAGTGACTGCCACAGCGGCTCCAGCCTCGCCTCGTCGCTGCCTCCCAGAGCCGGGGTGATCGCGTTGAAGTACAGGTCCGCCGCCGCGAGCAGCTCCAGAGCGTTCGGCGGCAGCACGCGCACGAGGTCGTCCGCGCGCGCTGCTGTGCCCCTGGGGGAGTTCCCGCGGATCAGGATCGTGTAGGCGTCGGGGAAGTGCTCCTGCTGGGTGCGGCACTTCTCCAGCATGCGGCGGATGGTCTCGCGGTCCAGCCGGGTGCGGTACTTCACTTCCAGGAGCCGGGCGGAGCCCTCCGGCGGGAGGAGAAGAAGATCGGGCAGGAGGCGCAGCTCCGGCCCGAGGCTGAGCGCGTCGTAGCTGGCCCAGTCCCGCAGGGTCAGTGAGGGGATGAGCGCCTCAATTGAGGTGGGGACGACCAGGTAGCCCGACTGGCGTAGCAGGCAGTGGATCATGGTCTGGGCAACGGAGCCTTTGACCGAGTTGAGGAATTCCAACGGACGAACCTCCAGGAAATTGAGGGGGTGTTCCGGTCCGGGCTGTTCCGTGTAGGGGATTGGACCGGGTGAACGGACGGCATGTCCGTTCTGCCCCTCTTCTTCTTCAGGTCAGTCCGGGTATCTGAGGCAGGTGCGGGCTCTTAGATGAGTAGCTCGGCGGGTGCAATCGTTCTTCTCGCCTTGAACGGACCGCCCGCAGGCCGTTACCTCTCGCCCGACGGCTGGCACCTACCACCCGATGTGGCGCTGGGATGCGCCTCATCGACGAGCACTGCGAGGAGTACGGAGTCGAGCCGATCTCCTGCGTAGACGTTGTGTGGTGGGTCTGGTGGTTCAACCACCAGCGCCTTCTGGAGCCATTCGGGTGCGTTCCGCAGGTGGAGTACGAGAAGGCACTTTACGCCGTCAGGAGACCCCGAATCCTGTGCCGGCACTCACGTTTGTTCCCCGGGAAGTTCGGCGCGGTTCACATCACGTAGCCTCACTGGCGCGACCCTCGCGAGCATCGTCCAGCCGCCTGCGGAGGCTCTCCACCAGCGGCTCCAGGATGTCCAGCACCTCCCCGGCCTCCGCCGCGCTAAGCGCGTGGGGATCGGGGCACCGGAGGATCTCGACGCCCCCGCGGTCGCTCCCCCGGAGTGTGTACTTCGACCGCGCCCTCCGCCCTGCAGGCGCAGGGCTCTGTTGCCGCCCATGGATCGCATTCCGTAGCGCCTGGACCCTCGAGTCGGGGCTCCTTCGCGCCGCCGCTCGGAGCAGGCTGGCTTTCGAAAGAGCATTCACGTCGTGAACCGAGAGGCCGTTCGCCTCCAGGAACGCCAGAGGGAAGGCCTGGCCGATGGTGAGCCGTTCCGACGTCTTGCCCACACACCAGGGGAGTTCCGCCGCGAGTTCGTCCACGGTGACCTCCCTGCCCTCCTCCTGCTCCACCTCCGCGCGCATCCGGACAGCGAAGAGGCTTTCCTCGAGCGCGCTCCATTTCACGTCGGTGTTCGAGGCCGCCGCCATCGCCATCGCACGGCGGGGGTCCACGTGCTGGAACCGCACCGGCGCAGTCACAGGCCTGCCCTCCCTCCGTTCGATCTCCTCCATGGCCCAATAGCGCCGCACGCCGCTGACGAGCTGCACCGTGCCACCCTCCATGCGCACCACCAGGGGATCGCAGAGGTCGCGTAGCTGGACGCTCCGCACGAGGCGCTCGAAGTCGGGGTCCGGGCTGAGGTGCGGGGGGCGGATGCGGGGATGCCACGCCGGGATCCGAATGACCCCGATCGGGAGCTGGTACGTCCTGTCCTCCGCGAAATCTTCTGTCCTGCGGGAGCCGACTGGCTGCGGGGGCGAGCCCCGGTCGTCGCTGAAAAGGATCTGCTGCTCGGTCATTTGGATGCTCCTCGATGAAGTGAGGCAGGGAGGTGGGTCCTGGCTGCCTACTTCCAGCATACCCCGGTTGCAGCCCCACCAGACTGGGGCGACGCCGACCTCGAATGGAGGGTGCCCGGACATGCTTCCGGGGCTGCACGGAGCGACGTGAACCGTTCCCCTTGGCTTCCGTCGGGGCGTTCACAGCGTGAACGACAGCCCAGCGAGCGAGCCGCACCGTGCTACTCGCAACACGCACCCCCCGGCCATCGTCAGCCGGGGGGTGCGTGTCTCCGCGCAGAAAGCCGCGCCGTCCTGTGTGCGCCGGCCACCTCAGCGGCCGAGCCCAGTCGACAGGTCGGGGCTCCGGCTCGCCCGCTCCACCTCCTGCGGATGGGCCTCGCGCAGCAGCTCCCTTGCTGGGCTGGGTAGGGCGGCCACGGCCTTCCGCAGGTCCGTGATACCTCCCACCTGCGCCATGAGCCGGGTATGGCGAGACACGTAGTCGTCGTACTCGGGGGAGGTGATCGAGGGTGCGCGGGCGATCAGCTCGTCCAGCTCCGCGAGGCGGAGCAGGCGCAGGCGCAGGCTGCGGATCAGGGGGTCGCGCCCGATCCGCGCCCGGTTGCGCTGGTGGACCATGACGCTCTCCGCGCGGATGCGGTCGTTCGCGGCAGCTACCTCCGACTCCGGGGGCGCGTTCACCCGCGCCACCCTCCTGCGCCGGACGGTGATCGCCGGTCCCTCGTGCTGCATGGGGCGCGGCACCTCCAGGCGCTCCAGGCCCTCCCGCGTGCGTTCGGCGTTCAGGCCGGCGTAGATCTCCCGGTAGGTGCGGTGGTCCCAGCGCTCGTGCTGGACATCCATCGCCGCGAAGGCCCGGTTCGACTCCGTGCAGAGGTGGGCGCGAAGCTCGTCCAGGTACGGTCCGCATGCGGCGCGGTCCTGGAACAGCGGCACCTTGAAGGAGGAGAACGTCCCATCGTCGCGCACCTTCCGATCGGTTGACATCGCGTGGCAGTGCCAGTTGCGCTCATCCCCCTCCTCGCCTGGAGCGTGGATGCTGATCTGCACCGCGACGCCCAGGTCTCCGCGGAGCTTCCGCCCGATCCCCAGCGCGATCTCCCTGCGGACCCGCTGCCACTCGGGCCCATTCCCGCCCGGCAGGTCGAAGCGGAACTCTCGCGCCTCGACGGCGTTGCTGGCCGCCTCGGCATCCTGCGCGGCGCTCCAGAGCTCCGTGAGCGCTGCCGAGACGCGGTCGTCGCTACTCATGCTCCAGCCGACCAGGTGCGTCTCCAGAACACCACGCCGCCGGGAGAAGTCGTGGACCTCCCCGTGACGGTCAGTGACGGCAGCACCAGCCCGGTAGGCGCTCGCCCGTGCGGCGTTGTGGCCATCGGAGCGGGAGAAGGCGCGCAGGCGGGTCGAGGGGACGGTGGGTAGGATGAGCATGATAAATCCTTTTGGACTGGAATCGGGAGGGAGTCGGAAGGCGGGGTGAAAAGCGATTCTGCGGCGTGGCGAATCCGTCGGGATCGAATTCGATTCCTCTGTGCGCCCTTCCTCCGGTTTTCGATTTCGCTGTCCTCGTTGCCCGGCCGCAGTTAACACGGCGTCGCGGATCCATCCGCCGGGGTATGCAAGAGAGAGGGACCACCCAGGCATACCCCGCACCCACCAGGAGCAGTCGATGACGTCCCACCAGAGGTCTCAGCCCGCCCCTCAGCTCGCCCGCAGCTCCGACGTACCGGGACAGGACACAGCACGCCCAGGGGATGGACCGAAGCGGAGGGGACGCCCCAAGGGACTACCCGCCGCAGAGCAGGCACGGCGCGCGCGGGAGCAGGCCGAGCGTTACGCAGCAAGAGCCGACGAACTGGAGAGACGGGCAGCGGAGCGTCCAGCTACGCGACCTCTGCGATCCCCTGGTGGTGCGCATGGAGGGT
>JBFMFL010000257.1:0-10456 GCA_040752145.1 Gemmatimonadota bacterium | reverse complement strand
GGGGCCGGCGGCGGCGGGGCGGACCGGGGAGGCGGTGCGGCTCCTGGCGCCGGGAGGGCGCATCGTGGTGGAGGGCGCGCCCGCGGGGGCGGCGGAGGGGCTGGGGGCGGGCGGGCTGCGCGTGCTGCTGGACCAGGAGGGGTGGCTGGTGGCGGAGCGGCCGGGCGGGGCCCCGCGGGGGCCGCGCGGGCAGGCCTGAACTCCGCCGTGCGTTCCGTTGCGTGCCCCCCGCGCCGCCGGTAACTTGGTCCGGTGGCGTCCCGCCGGGGTGCGCGGCGCGCGCGCCGCCGCCCGGACGCCCCTCCGATCCCGTCCATCGATATCCCGTCCATAGAGCCTATGTCCTGGTGGCGCAACCTGATCTCCGGAGCGTCCGGGCCCGATTCCAGGGGCCCCGACTACTACGACGAGGGGATCAACCTGCTCCGGGAAGAGAAGTACCACGAGGCGCTCACGTCCTTTCGCCTGGCGCTGCGCGACAGCCCCAACGACACCGACGTGCTCCAGCAGATCGCGGTGACGTACACGCACATCGGCATGACGGACGAGGCGGTCCGCACCTACCGGCGCGTGCTGGAGCTGAAGCCGCACGCCTCCGGGGCGCACTACGGGCTGGCCTTCCTCCAGCTCCAGCGGGGGCAGGCCGACGAGGCGGTGGCGCACCTGCGCGCCTTTTTGGCCCGGCCGCCCCGCGTGGCCGGGGCCGAGCGGCACGTCGCCCACGCCCGCTTCACCCTGGCCGAGCTCACCGGCGAGGGCGAGGCCATGGCCGAGTTCCCCGGCGACGAGCCGTGAGGCGCGCGTGACGCCGGCCGGGCCGGCCGCGGAGCTGTCGCTGGTCGTGTCCACCGCCCCCGACCTGGCCACCGGCGAGCGCATCGTCCGGCAGCTGGTGGAGGAGCGGCTGATCGCCTGCGGCAACCTGGTCCCCGGCGTGGCGTCGCTCTTCCGCTGGAAGGGTACGGTGCAGCGCGAGGACGAGGTCCTGGTCCTGATGAAGACGCGGACGGAATCGCTCGACCGCCTGTTCGGGCGGGTGGCCGAGCTGCACCCGTACGAGGTCCCCGAGTTGCTCAGCTTTCCCGTTGGGAAGGGCTCCCCCGCGTACTGCGGGTGGGTCGTGGAGGAAACCGCCGAGGTGGGTGCATGATCGGACGCAGCAGGGAGCAGGAGGCGCCCGTGGACGCGGAGCGCGGGGTGGCCGGCGGTGCGGCGGGGCCGGAGACGGATCCGGCGGAGCCGGCGGAGGTCGCCGCGGGTCCGTCGCCGTACGCGCGGGCCGAGGCGCTGATGGAGCAGGGGAGCCACGCCGAGGCCGCCGAGGCGTACGCGGCGCTCCTGGCCGCCTCGCCGGACGACGTGCGCGCGCTGCTGGGCGCGGGGGCGGCGCTCACGGCCACGAGCCGCTACGACGCCGCCGAGAAGGAGCTGCGCCGCGCGCTGCGGCTGGCGCCCGACCTGGCCGACGTACACCACCAGCTGGGCCTGGTGCTCTTCAAGCGCGGCGTGTACGCGGCCGCCGCCACGGAGCTTCGCCGGGCCGTGGAGCTGGACCCCGGGTGCGGGCCGGCCTACGTGGTGCTGGGCGAGGCGCTCAACCAGCTGGCCGAGTCGGACCAGGCGCTGGAGGCGCTGGAGAACGCCACCCGCATCCAGCCGGAGAACTCGCGGGCGTACTGGGCCATGGGGATCGCCTACGACCGCAAGGGCAAGCACGACCGCGCGGCCGAGATGTACCGGATGTCGCGGGAGGTCGGTGGGCGCTGATTTTCTTTGTTCGATCGTCTTGTGAGAGCCGGCCCGGGTCGAGGAGATCCGGGCCGGTTCTTGGTGCGGGGCACCGGGTGTGCGGTGGGTCTGGCGCGCGCGGGCCGCTACGGAGCCCGGCGGTACTGCTGCCGGTCTCCTCCGCGGGCTCCGGGAGCCCCGGAAACTGCCCCGGGTCTCCCTCCGCCGGGGGGAGCCTCGCCAAACTGCCGGCGAGTCTCCCCCCGAACCGATGATGGGAACTATGGGAACTGCGAACCACGAACTGCTCCCCGCGCGATGACCTCACCCGGCCCGCACGACCTCGCCGCCGACCTGGAGCTCGCCGTGCGCGCGGCGCGCGCCGCGGGGCGCGAGGTGATGGAGCACTTCCGCGGCGGGGGCGAGGTGCGCTACAAGAGCGCCGACCAGCCCGTCACCGAGGCGGACCTCGCGGCCGACCGGCTGCTGCACGACGTGCTGCTCGGGGAGCGGCCGGAGTACGGGTGGCTCTCGGAGGAGACGGCGGACTCGCCGGAGCGGCTGGGGCGGGAGCGCGTGTGGCTGGTGGACCCCATCGACGGCACGCGCTCGTTCGTGGACGGGGTGGCGGAGTTCGCGGTGAGCGTGGGGCTGGCGGTGGACGGGCGGGCCGTGGTGGGCGTGGTCTACAACCCGGCCGCGGACGAGCTGTACCACGCCACGCTCGGCGGCGGCGCGTTCCGGAACGGCGCGCCCATCCGGGTGGCGGGGAGCCCGGCCGGGCTCCCCGTGGCGCTGGCGTCGCGCTCGGAGATCCGCCGCGGCGAGTTCGAGCCGGTGCGCGGGGAGTGGGAGGTGCGGCCGTACGGGAGCACCACCTGCAAGATGGTCAGGGTGGCGGACGGGAGCGCGGACCTGTTCCTGTCGCGCGGGCCCAAGAGCGAGTGGGACGTGTGCGCGGCGGACCTGGTGGTGCGGGAGGCGGGCGGCGGCGTCACCGACGCGGAGGGGAGGGAGCTGCGCTACAATCGGGCGGAGCCGTTCGTCCGGGGCGTGCTCGCCACGGGCGGCGTGGACCACGGGGCCGTCCTGGCGCGGGTGGCCGCGCTGCCGCCCGTCCGCCGACGCGGCGACGGGGGTGAATAGGGGGAAGCCGCTCCGCCGCCGAGAAGAAGCTTGCGATCGCCCGTACGAGTTCTTATCGTGATTATAGTCGCAAAATATGCGGTGATGGCCGTCCGGGCGTCACCCCACTTCTTTCAGCGGAGCAAACGCCATGAACCTGAAACTCGCCCGTGGGGTCTTCGGAGCGCTGGTCGTCGGCGCTCTCGGCTTCGGCGCCACGCAGGCGCTCGCGTCGCCCGTGCAGGCTGACTTCTACGGCTGCACGTCGTGGCAGGCGCAGCAGTGCCAGGACTACTGCACGTCCACCTACGGACTGGGGTCGAGGGGGCGCTGCACCAACTTCGGAGTGCTGCAGTGCCAGTGCGAGTACGGGCCGTACATGCCTGACGAGCCGTGACCCCGGCGGCCGGCTGAGCCGATCCTAGGTACTGCTGCGCGAAACGGTCGTGGCGCAGGGGTGCTACTGCCGTCGAAGTGCCCGGCTCCCGTGAGGAGCGGGGCACTTCGTCTGTTACGAATCAAACGCAACCGCCACCGGAGAGACAGAATCGTTGCCGTTCTCTTGAATGGCGCTTAACGTGCTCCCTTCCTCTCACGCCCGCATCCATGCGGGGCCACCGCTTCACCGGAGGACGTTATGGGCCGTTCGCTTTTCTACCTGCGCCGGGGGCTCCTCGGCTTCGCGTTCGTGGGCTGCATGGGTTTCGGCGTCACGCAGGCGTTTGCGGCAGGCAATCCGATGCTGATCAACCAGACCTGCAACTTCAACGATCCAGAAGGATCGCTTCAAGTCTGTGGCGCTGCGTGTTACGAAGCCGGGTATTCATATGGTTTTTGCAGCCAGTACGGATATTGTGAGTGCCGAAAGGTCCGGGCAGTGCGGTAGGGCAACGAGCGTTCCGTAAAAGCTGGCGAGCCCCGACAGGGGTAGACCCGCTTGGGCTCACTTTCATCAAGTACCTACTTCCGCTGCACGCCGTGAAGTGGAAGCTCACGCAGCATCACAAACAAACTGACCCCTACCCCACAACCTGCCAAGTTGAATCGTCCGGAAACGGGGGTTATATTCGGGGCTTTCCGGTTTCCGCACCCACACGCGACGACCCACGGAGGTGCCCGATGGCCGGGCATAGCAAGTGGAAGCAGATCAAGCACAAGAAGGCGCTCACCGACAGCCGGCGCGCGGCCACCTGGACCAAGATCATCCGTGAGATCACGGTGGCGGCCAAGGCGGGCGGCGGCGACCCGGCGGGGAATCCGCGCCTGCGCCTGGCCATGGACACGGCGCGCGCCGCGAACATGCCCAACGACAACATCGACCGCGCCATCAAGAAGGGCACGGGCGAGCTGGAGGGGGTGAACTACGAGGAGATCACGTACGAGGCGTACGGCCCGGCCGGCGTCGCCATCATGATCGAGTCGCTCACCGACAACGGCAACCGCACCGTCGCCGACATCCGCCGCTGGCTATCGCGCAACGGCGGCAACCTGGGCACCACCGGCTCGGTGGCCTGGATGTTCGACCGCCGCGGCCAGATCGCCATCGACGGCGAACGGTACGACGAGGAGCAGGTGATGGAGGCCGCGTTGGAGGCCGGCGCCCTGGACGTGGAGAGCGGCGACGGCGGCTACACCGTGCTCACCGAGGTGGCCGACTTCACCGCCGTGCAGGACGCGCTGCGCGCCAAGGGGATCGAGTGGGAGGACGCGGAGCTCGCCATGGTGCCCAAGACCGAGGTGCGCGTGGAGGGCGGCGACGCCGCGCAGCTGGTGAAGCTGATCGACCTGCTGGAGGAGCTGGACGACGTCCAGAAGGTCTACACCAACGCCGACATCGACGAGGAGTCGCTCGCCGGCGTCTGACGCGCAGGGCCGAGTCCGCGGAAACGCACCCCTCCCCCGTCCACGGGGGAGGGGTTACGTTTATCGCGGGCGCTGACCCGGCGGGCCCTCACCCGGCGGCCTGAGAGCCGCCACCCTCTCCCAATTCTGGGAGAGGGGGCAACTGCTGGAGATCGAAATCCGGCAGGCAGTCGCGTGAGGGATTACGGCCCGAAGGGGCGAGACCCCAACGGCAGTATCGTTGGGGGCTCGACTCCGTTGCAGACGGTTGTTTCGTCTGCTACGGAGCCGAAGCCCGACCCCGGCCTCAGCCGGGGGCACGCCCACACCCGCTTTTCCTCTTTCGAGAACCCCAGAACCCGCCCCGGATGGTACTTGCCGCCGACGCCCCGGCCTCCGGCACCCGCCCCACGCTGAACACGGCCAAGGACGTGATCGTGCTGGGCGTGGACCCCGGCACGGCCATCACCGGCTACGGCGTGGTCGCGCGCGACCGCGCGGGCACGGTGACGCTGCGCGAGTGCGGCGTCATCCGCACGGGCGCGCGCGCCGGCCTCCCCGAGCGCCTGCGCGACATCTACGAGGGGATCGTGGAGGTGATGGAGCGGCACAAGCCGGACGCGGTGGCGGTGGAGGGCGTGTTCTACGGCAAGAACCCGCGCACCGCCGTGGTGCTGGGGCACGCGCGCGGCGCCATCCTGCTGGCCGCGGCGCTGCGGCAGCTGGACGTGGCCGAGTACCCGCCCGCCGAGGTCAAGAGCGCCGTGGTGGGCACCGGCCGCGCCACCAAGGACCAGGTGGGCTTCATGGTGGCCAAGCTGCTCAAGCTGCGCGAGGCGCCCAAGCCCGCGGACGCGGCGGACGGCGTGGCGGTGGCGCTCTGCCACTGCTTCCGCGGGGTGGGCGAGGCGGCGCGGCCGCCCATGCGCTTCTCGCTGCGCATGCTCGCCGAGGCCAAGGGGGCGCTGTGATCTCGCGCGTCCGCGGGGTCCTGCTGGCCCGGGAGATCAACCGCGCGGAGGTGATGACCCCCGGCGGCGTCGCCTACGAGATGGAGATCCCCACCACCGTCTACGAGCGCCTCCCGCGCCCGGGCGAGGAGGTGGAGCTGCGCACGCTGCTGGTGATCCGCGAGGACGCGCAGCTCCTCTTCGGCTTCCTGGAGGACAACGAGCGCGCGCTGTTCACCCGGCTGATCGGCGCGACGGGCGTGGGGCCCAAGCTGGCGATCTCGCTGCTTTCGGCGCTGCCGGGGGCGGCGCTGGTGCGCGCCATCCGCGACAGGAACCTGGCGGTGCTCACCGGCGTGAGCGGGGTGGGGAAGAAGACGGCCGAGCGGCTCTCGGTGGAGCTGGCGGGGAAGCTGGACGACCTGGCCTTCGCCTCGTCCGGGCTGGCGCAGCAGGCGCCGGGGGTGGAGGAGGCGCTGCGCGCGCTGGTGGTGCTGGGGATGAACGCGCTGGAGGCGGAGAACGCCGTGCGCGCCGTGATCCAGGACCGCGGGCCGCTCCCGGCGCAGGAGCTGATCCGCGCCGCCCTGGCGCGTCCCCGCTAGCGTTTCGGCGATGCGCGGGAGGCGGCGCGGGGGGGACCGGTTTCCGGGGGCCGGTGTATCAGCGGCGTCCGAAGAAAACCCGTAGAAACCCGGAGCGGCAGCCGTCATGTCCAAGCCCCAGCGGTCCGAGATCACCACCCCCGAAGCGCTCTCCGCCGACGAGGAGGGCACCGAGCTGAGCCTGCGCCCGCAGCGCCTGGCGGAGTTCATCGGCCAGCCCAAGGTCAAGGAGTCCCTCAAGATCGCCGTGGACGCCGCGGTGAGCCGGCGGGAGCCGCTGGACCACGTGCTCCTCTTCGGCCCTCCCGGGCTGGGCAAGACCACGCTGGCCATGCTGCTGGCGCGGGAGATGGGGGTGAGCATCAAGATCACCTCCGGCCCGGTGCTGGAGAAGCCCAGCGACCTGGTGCGGGAGCTCACCTCGCTGAACCAGGGCGACATCCTGTTCATCGACGAGATCCACCGGCTGCGCCCCATCATCGAGGAGTTCCTGTACCCGGCGATGGAGGACTGCCGCATCGACGTGCGCCTCTCCGACGGGCCGCACGCGCAGATGATCTCCATGCCGGTGGAGCGCTTCACGCTCATCGGCGCCACCACGCGCTACGGCCTGCTCACCCCGCCCATGCGGGCCCGCTTCGGCATCATCCAGCGCCTGCACTACTACCCGGTGGACCAGCTGGCCTTCATCGTCGCGCGGACGGCGGACGTGCTGGGGGTGAAGTGCACCGTCGAGGGCGCGGAGGAGATCGCCAAGCGCTCGCGCGGCACCCCGCGCGTGGCGAACCGGCTGATGCGCCGCGTGCGCGACTACGCCGAGGTGCGCGCCGACGGCGTGATCACCACCGAGGTGGCCGACGCCGCGCTGCAGATGCTGGACGTGGACGAGTACGGGCTGGACGAGATGGACACCCGCATCCTCCGCTCGCTGATCGAGCAGTTCGACGGCGGCCCGGTGGGGCTCAACACCCTGGCGGTGGCCATCGGCGAGGACTCGGGGACGCTGGAGGAGGTGTACGAGCCCTTTTTGATCCAGAACGGCTTCCTGATGCGGACGCCCCGAGGCCGCGTCGCCACTGCGCTGGCGTACCGCCGCTTCGGCTACGCGCCGCCCATCTCGGCGGAGCAGCCGGGCGAGAAGGGGCCGCAGGCCAGCCTGTTCGAGGCGTGAGCGAAGCCCCGGCTCTGCGCACCTCCGACTTCGACTTCCACCTCCCGCCGGAGCAGGTCGCGCAGGTCCCCTCGGAGCGGCGCGACCGCAGCCGGCTGCTGGTGCTGGACCGCTCCACCGGCGCCACCCGGCACCTCCACTTCGCCGACCTGGCGGAGCTGGTGCCGCCGGGCGACGCGCTGGTGCTCAACGAGACCCGCGTCTTCCCCGCGCGGCTGCTGGGGACGCGCGCCGGCGGCGGCCAGGCGGAGGTGTTCCTGCTGCACCCCGCCGGCGAGGACCCGCGCCTGTGGACCGCCCTGGTCCGCCCCGGCGCCAAGCTCAAGCCCGGCCGCCGGGTGGAGGTGGGGCCGGAGCTGGAGGTGGAGGTGGTGGAGTCCACCCCCTCCGGCGAGCGCGTGGTGCGCCTGCACACCCCGCTGGAGCCCGACGCGGCGCTGGAGCGCTATGGCCAGGTGCCGCTGCCGCCCTACGTGCAGCGCGCGGCCGGCGCGGAGGACCGCGAGCGCTACCAGACGGTGTACGCCCGCGAGCGCGGCTCCGTGGCCGCCCCCACCGCCGGCCTGCACTTCACGCCGGAGCTGCTGGCGCGCCTGGAGGAGCGGGGCGTCCGCATCGTCCGCCTGGTGCTGCACGTGGGGCTGGGCACCTTCCGCCCGGTGGAGGCCGAGGACCCGGCCGAGCACGCCATGCACTCCGAGTGGTACCGCGTCTCCGCCGAGGCCGCGGCGGCGGTCAACGGGACGCGCGCGGCGGGCGGCAGGGTGTGGGCGGTGGGCACCACCAGCGTGCGCACCCTGGAGAGCGCCGCGGACGAGGGGGGCACGGTCCACCCGGGCGAGGGGTGGACGAGCATCTTCATCCGCCCGGGGTACCGCTTCCGCGCCGTGGACCGGCTGGTGACCAACTTCCACCTGCCGCGGTCTACGCTGCTGATGCTGGTCTCCGCCTTCGGCGGGCACGAGCCGGTGATGCGGGCGTACCGCGAGGCCGTGGAGCGCGGCTACCGCTTCTTCTCGTACGGTGACGCCATGCTGCTGCTGTAGGCGGCACACGGTCCCGGTGAGCGCCCGGCCGGCCCCGGGTGCAGCAGATTTCCAGACACGATAGGAACTGATACATCGCGGGGGAGCGCACGGGGGCCGCGGATCGCCGTCGTCGCTGAGGACGGCGCGGACGATCCGACGCCGGCCTCCGGAGCCGGTGAAAGGCGCCGGCCGGGGCCGACAGTGCTTCCGGCGAGCCGTCCCCGGGTTCCGAAGCGTTCTCCCTCTGCCGTGCCGAACCGGACTTCCCGCGCGTCTTGCCGGAGTGTCCATTTTGTGCTCTTTTTCGTTCCCATGTCACAGTCCCACCCGCTTCCGCACCCCGCCGCCTCCGCCGCGGAGCCGTTCCTCTCCCGCGACGCGCAGGGCGTGCTGGACACGCTCCACGAGCCGTTCCTGGTGCTCGACGCCGGGCACCGCGTCCTGGCCGCCAGCAGGGCCTTCCACCTGGCGTTCGGCCTGCCGGCCGACGCGGTGCTCGGCCGCCCGGTGTTCGCGCTGGGCGGCGGCGACTGGGAGATCCCCGCGCTCCGGGTGCTGCTGGAGACGCTCGTCGGCGAGCGCGAGCGGGTGGACGGGTTCCAGGTGGAGCACCGCTTCCGCGAGCTGGGCTGCCGCACCCTGAGCTTCAACGTGCGCCCGCTGCGCGACGCCGACGGCCGCCCGCGCGCCTGGCTGCTGGCCGTCCGCGACGTGACCGGCCTGCGCGCCGGAGCGGCCGCCGCCGGGCCGCCCCCGGAGGGTCCGGCCGCGCGCATCGTCACGGACGAGTCCAGCGACCTGGTGCTGCTGCACGGCGGCGACGGCGCGCTCCGCTACGCGAGCGAGTCCGCCGCGGGGATCCTGGGCTTCACCCCGGAGGAGCTGGTGGAGAGCGGCACCGAAGCGCTCCTCCACCCCGACGACGCCGACGAGTACGGGCGCTTCTTCCGCAGCGCGTGGGAGGGAGGCGTCTCCCAGGGGCTCGCCTACCGCGTGCGGCGCAAGGCCGGCGACTTCATCTGGCTGGGGTGCACCGCGCGCCCGGTGCGCGACGACTCGGGCGCCATCGTGCAGGTGCAGCTGGTGGGGCGCGACGTCACCCAGCGCAAGCGCACCGAGGAGGCGCTGCACTGGCTGAGCCGGCAGGTGCGGCTGATCCTGAACTCGGCGGGGGAGGGGATCTTCGGGCTGGACCTGAACGGCGGCATCACCTTCGTGAACCCGGTGGCCGCGCGGACGCTGGGGTACGCCGAGGGCGAGCTGATCGGCCAGCCCCACCACTCGCTGTTCCACTACTGCCGCGAGGACGGCAGCCCGCTCCCGGACGAGGAGTGCGCCATCCAGGCCACGCTGCGCGACGGCGGCACCCGCGAGGTGGCCGAGGACGTGTTCTGCCGCCGGGACGGCTCCAGCTTCCCCACCGACTACACCGTGACCGCCGCGGTGGAGGCGGGGCGCACCGTGGGCGCCGTGGTCACCTTCCGCGACGTCACCGCCCGCCGCGAGGCCGAGGCCAGCCTGCGCCGCGCCGAGTGGCTGGCCGGCATCGGCCAGACGACGCTCGCCATCCGCCACGAGATCAACAACCCGCTCACCTCCATGCTCGCCGACGCCGCCATGCTGGAGATGGACGGCAACTCGCCGGAGGAGGAGCGCGAGATGATCGACTCCATCGTCCGCCAGGCGCGCCGCATCCGCGACGTCGTCCACCGGCTGGCGGAGCGCAAGGATTCTCCCTCGGTTCGCCAGGTGGGGTCGTCGCGCATGATCGACCTTTCCGGTCCGGGCGAAGACAGCGACGGCTGAACTGCTCCAGGCCGGGTCGGGCGCTGGCGTCCGCAGGAGGCCCCCTCCCCACGACTTGCCCCCTCCCTTCCCCCGCAAGCAGGGGAGGGGCTTTTCTCGTGCGTGTGGCAGGCAGTGGGCTGCGTCGGGGGAGGGCCCCCACCCGGCTCGCTTGAGGCTCGCCACCCTCCCCCAATCCTGGGGGAGGGCTGTCCGGGCCTC
>JBFMFL010000256.1:0-10502 GCA_040752145.1 Gemmatimonadota bacterium | reverse complement strand
GCTGTCCGCCCGCGCCGCCGCCACGGGCGGCGCCGCCGGAGTCTGCGCCTCACCGGCCGCGGAAGCGGCCACCAGGGCCGCCGCGGCCACCACGAGCGATCGTCTCATCAATCCTCCAGGGCGTCGTCGCGCCCGATCGGTTCCGTTTCAGGGGCCGGCACCGCCGGCCACGATCCCGCCGTCGCCGCCCGGGCCGCCAGCCCGCTGCGGAGCGCGCTCCGCAGCGTGGCCGGCGCCGGGGCGGGGCCCAGCAGGGGCGCCCCCACCATCAGCAGGAAGCGCGGGTACCCCACGGGGTCAGGCAGCATGCTCGTCCTCCCCGCGGGCCAGCGCCTCGGCCCGGGCCAGCACCGCCTCCTCCAGCGCCCCGGCCGCGCACGCCTGGAACTGCTCCAGCCGGCGGAAGCGCTCGCCGATCCGCGCGTCCGCCGCGGCGTCGGTGCGGGCGCCCTCCTCCAGCAGCTGGTTCAGCCGGCGGATGCGGTCCAGGTGCCGGTCCAGCAGCCGGGCCGCGATGTCGTCGGGGACCCGGTAGTAGTCGCGCCGGTCGCCCGGGTGGCTGCACCGCTCCAGCACCCTGGCCACCTCCATCTGGCGGGCGTTGGTGCTGACGCTGGCCTTGCTCACCTGCAGGCGCTCGGCGATCTCGTCCAGCGCCAGCTCGCCGGTGGTCAGGAGCATCAGCCCCAGGATCCTCCCGGCGGTCCGCGGCGCCCCCTCGGCCTCGAAGAAGCGCCCCAGCTTCTCCACGAACTGCTCGTCCGTCGTCATCTCATCATCTGCTACGTGTTTTGCGTGCAGTTCGTTCAGCATCTACTGAACAGAGATTGCACACGAACCCCTCCGCGCCGTGCGGAGGGGACCCGCTACCGGCCCGCGGCGCCGCCGCGGACCCGGCCCAGCGCCTCGCTCAGCGACTCCAGCGTGCGCTCCTGGAAGGCGATGGCGGCGAGGAAGCGCTCGCGCACGGTCCGCGGGGCGTCCGGCATGGTCGCCAGCCCCTCGCGCAGCCGCTCGCGCATCTTCACCACGTGCTCCATCTGGCGCTCCAGGATGCGCCGCTCCATGTCGTCGGCCAGGTGGTAGTAGTCGCGGCGGTCCCCGGGACGGGTGACGCGCTCCACGACGCCCCACTGCTCCAGCATCCGCGAGTTGGAGCTGACGCTCCCCTTGCTCACCTGCAGCCGCTCCGCCATGTCGTCCAGCGAGCAGGGCTCCTCGTTCACCATCAGCAGGCCGAAGAGCCTCCCGGCGATGCGCGGGATGCCTTCCTCCTCGAAGTGCCGGCCCATGGTCTCGATGAACGTCCCGGTGGCGTCTTGCATTTCGCTGGGTGCTGGGTGTCGTTTTTCCTCGGCCATGAGTTTAGCGGGGTCTTATCGTTTAGTCAATACTGAACGTACTACACAATATTTGAACGAGCGTTCGACTCCGGCAAGTTTTTTGTTGCGGGAGGTTTGCGGGAGGAACAGCAGGAAGGAACGGATGATTTGGATTCGGGCGTGCCCCTCGCTGGCGCTCGGGTCGGGCTGCGGCTCCGTAGCAGACGAAACGACCGTCTGCAACGGAGTCGAGCCCCCAACGATACTTCTGTTGGGGTCTCGCCCCTTCGGGCCGACATCCCTCACGCGGCAGGCGTCGGCGCGCCGGGCCGGAGCCGCGATGCCGGTCGGGCCATCCACCCACGGCAACCGACGCCGATGCGAGAGCTGACGGGGGTGCGGCGGGAGGCGATCGCCCACGTGAAAAGGCGCGCGCTCGGGCAGCGCGCCGAGGCGTGGGCAGAGATACGCGCCTCGCTTCGGACCGCCGCAGTCACGGAGGCGGACTTCCGCGAAGCCGTGCAGCGCCTCCGCGGGGAGGCGAGGGTGGCGCTCGCGTTCCACCCGGAGCGGCTGAGCCGGGGCGGGCGGAGCGTCGCGCGGGGGCTGCTCGCGGACGGCGTGTACCGCAGCCAGTTCGAGACGGGGCTGTCGAGCGGGAGCGCCAGCGCGTTCGCGGGCGGGGAGCGGGACGGGTGGGAGCGACGGCTGTTCGGTGGCGCGTACCACGGCCCCGGCGCCGCCCGGCGGACCGGCCGAAGTACGGCGCGCTCTTCCTGGTGGCCCACCCGGACAGGCCGGCGCCGCGCTTCGGCTCGTGCTACCTCGTGCTGCGGCCGGAGGTGTCGGCGCGCTGCACCTTCACCTTCCTCGGCAGCCAGGAGGACCGGGCGGACAGCCGGGCGGGGACGCTGGACATCCCGGAGCCCGTGCTCGCCGCCCTGCTGCGGCACGTGGAGGAGGATCCTGCGCCGCTCGGGGTCGGCGGCCTCGGCGTCGGCGCGCTCGTCGCGGCGATGCGGGAGGGGGTCCCGTGCGCTCCGCCCGGCGTGGCGCCCGGCCGGCCCGGGCGGGCGCTGGACAGCTTCGTGGAAGCGCAGGTGCACGGCCCGGTGGAGCTGGGGCGCGACGTGGAGCGGCTGGTGGCGGACTCGGCGTTCCGCGGCACGCCGACGGCGGACGCGCTCGGCGAGATCGCGTCCCGCTATGGAATCTCCCTGGACTGGCACCCGGGGTTCGCGCTCCCGGCGGCGGAGGTGCCGGAGACGTTCCGCGGCTTCCCCACGCGGCGGCTGGCGGAGCGCGTCGCGCCGGGCGGGACGGTGGACGCGCCGCGGATCGGCGCCGCGCACGACGACTTCGTGCGGAACCCGGAGGCCTGGCGCGCGTCCGGGACGGCCTCGGAGGTCCGCACCTGCTTCCGGCGGCTGTGGCACGTCCTGGTGCTGTTCGGCCGGCCCGCCCAGCCCCGCGCAGAATCGTCCGGCGGCTGACTGCCGGCTACGGCCGGCGGGTGGGGACCCTGCGCGCCGCGCTCCAGGCACCGCCGGACGCGAGCGTGCCGGTCATCCCGTCGGCCGTCACCCGGCCGGTGAAGCGGCGCGCGCCGCTGGCCGGGAGGCGCACGGTGAAGGCGATGCTGTCGCCGCGCAGGACGGGGTCCTCCACGGGGTAGGCCCTGCCCCCGGCGTGGACGGTCGCATCGAACTGCTGGAACGACTGGCGCACCTGCAGGGCGAGCCGCTCGCCGCCCGCGTCCACCTCCCATGTGCCGCCGATCCGGGCGGGGATCACCCAGAAGTAGATGCGCGGCCCGAAGTCGCCGCCGGGGCGCTCCACCACCACCACGCTGTCCGGGCGCCACTCGCCCATGCTGAACGAGTTGCTCACCACGCGCGTGCCGGGGCGCAGCTGCTCCAGCAGGACCGGCCGCAGGCGCAGGTTGAGGCTGGAGAGCAGGTAGAGCGTGACGACGGTGGCGGGGCGGAGGTCCGTGCGGAACAGGTCTCCGCGCACGAAGCGGACGCGGTCGGCCACTCCGGCGGCGCGGGCGTTCTCGTCCGCCCGGCGCACCAGCGCCGGGTCGATCTCGATCCCCATCCCACGCGCGCCGTGCCGCTGCGCCGCCGCGATGGGGATGCGCCCGTCGCCGGAGCCCAGATCGTAGACCACGTCGTCCGGTCCCACCGCGGCCAGGCCCAGGATCACGTCCACCGCCTCCGGGGGCGTGGGGACGTAGGGCACGTCCGCCACCCTGCGCTGCTGCGCCGCGGCGAGCGCCGGAGCGGCGAGGAGTGCGAGGAGCAGCGCGAGCGCGGCGGACCGGAAGTGAGCAATTTGCCGCAATAGCATCGCTGACAGCATGGGGTTATTCCCCAAGCTCCACGCTACTTTCCCCGGCCCGTGCGTACGCAGCAACCACGCGAATAGCCTCCCTAGTCGCATTGGTTGCACGCGCAACGGACAACATTGACCAGGATTGAATCTGGTCCCGGAATACTCTGTATAGTAGCGCATGGACGAACGATTGGGTGGCAAAGCGGATCCCGTGGAAATCAAGGATGACGAGCTTGCCAGCTCCAAGCGCTGGAACGACAACTCGTTCTCGCACCAACGCAGCCTCTTCCACATCTTCCTCGAATTCACTTACTGTAACGATGACCTGATCATCCCCCTCAGGTATCTGATCGATAAAATCGACATCTACCTCGGTCGAGTCTTTTCGTGCTTGAGCAGCCAACTCGCGACAGCGACTCAAGAGCGCATCGAAATCAGCGATGTTCTCACGACGAAGTTGAAGAACCGCAAACGTTCCGCGCCACCCTTCGGTCCTACTGAGTACGTACGCCTTCCCAGGCGAACCTTCAGCATTCCCCCAGAGATCGACTAGGCTATCGCCTGAACCGAGGAAGAATCCACCAGACGCTCTTACTGCAATCTCCTTGATGAAAAACAATCCTAGGCCCGCATTGTTCTGCATTGTTGAATACGCCCCCATTCCGAACGTGCCAGACACATGGGGAAGTAAGGAGAACTTTAGTCCACCTAAGTGGGTTCCGAGTTCAGGATACTTACGCCGCAACGTTGTAAGCACCCCGACTCCTGAGTCCGCTATGGCTACTTCCACAAGTCCAGTATTGGGGAAATATTGCGCCATCGCGAGCCCCCCACTAGGAGACCGCGAGTGCTGTACGACATTTCTGAGAAGTTCGACAATTGAATACTTAACTGCACCTTCGAGTTCGGAGTCGCCTATCTGCAACAGCTCAATCACTCTGTTCGCGAATGACGTAACATCTCGGGCTGTCCGAATCTCGGTCAGAGGTGCAGTATTTGGATGTATCAAACCAGCTGTTCCTGCTGGCCGGGGCGCTTCTAATAGCTCGTATAATCCCGCTTGAATAGCATACCGACCAGTTCGGCTGCTGGGGTCAAGCCGGATCCGCACGTCTGTGTCATGTTCCTCCCAAAGCCACATAGCGTAGGCCGTAAACAGTACCAATGCCCATGGCGCTAAGAACTCACATTCAGACCAGTCGATTACCACCTCTTCGGCTGGATCTTCACGCCACCTCCAGCGACGGAAGAAGCTAAGCAGTCCCTTGTCGGTCAGTTCTCGTGGGACTTTCACGGTGTAATTTCTAGCCATCGCAGATCCAAAGTTCTCAGGAACACACTCACTTAGGCCATCACCACCTGCGCCGGAATGTTCCTACACAGGATTGTAAGCCTGTTTCCAGCAGCACCGAACTCCACCGCATGTAAATAATAGCGCCCCCCTTCCGCGAGAAGCCAGTCCGGCCCGCCCCTGTCGAGGAGCGGGCCCGTCGCGTCCGAGGTGAACCGCGCTACGCGGCCACCTTGGCCTCCGTGCCCGTGCCGCCGCGGATCCACGCCTCGCGCAGGCGGCGCTGCTCGGGCGTGGGGTTGGGCCTCACGATGAACCGCTCGACCACCCCCTGCTCGTCCTGCACCACGTCGATGCCGAGCAGGGCGTAGTACTCCCGCACCGGCAGCCGCTCGGCGCCCTGCACGTAGCGCCGGAAGAAGTCCAGCACCTCCGGCGAGGTGCGCGCGGCGACGATCCCGAAGAGCGAGTCCTCCGGGAACGGCCGCGACTTGCCGTAGTCCTGCGCCAGGTCCACGACCAGGTCGCGCAGCCCGTGGCGCCCGCCCGAGAGCTGGAGCAGCCGGATGTCGAGCAGCCCGGCCACCACCGCGCCGCGCTGGTAGATGTTGCCGAACTGCCGCGCCCCCTCGGGAGTGAAGGAGGTGGCCGCGATCCTGGTGAGCGAGTAGGCGGTGTCGAACCGGGTGCGGTCGAACCGGGTCTTGGACGCGACCTCGGAGAGCAGCGTGTCCAGCGGCATCAGCCCGCCCTCCTGCTGCATCTTGTCGGAGGCCCACTCGGTGACGCCCTCGTAGAGCCACAGGTGCTGCGAAGGGCGCGGCGTCTCGAAGTCGAAGTGCTCGATGATCTCGGAGTGGATGTTGAGCGGCGTGACCACGTGGAAGAACTCGTGCGCAGCGATGCTGGTGGTGCTCTCGCCGATCCCGGTGGTGTCCGGCCGGTCGGGGAGGACGTACTCCGAGCTCTGGCCGTGCTCCCACGCCCCCATCGCCTGCCCCTCCTTTTCCGGGGCGAAGCGGAACAGGAAGACGTAGCGGTCCACCGGGAGCTTGCCCAGGAACTGCCCGGCCGCCGTCAGCATCCCGCCCATGGCCTCGCGCAGCTGCGTGGCCGACACCCGCTGCCCCGGCGAGTACACCGCGATCCGCACCGGCACGCCGGTCACCTCCAGGCTGTCCGTGGACAGGCTCTGGCCGAGCAGGAAGGGCGAATCCACGGCGTGGTCGTAGCTCTCCGCCTCGTACCCGTGCGGCCCCTCGCGCAGCGGCGTCTCCACGGTCCACCCCCGCGGGTGCAGCAGCCGCACGGTGAGCGGCGAACTCTGCATGCCGCGCGGGAAGCCGAGCACGGCGTGCACGTTGAGGAGCGCGTGGTCCGGCTCGATGGCGGTGCCGGCCATGGGGTAGACGGGGAACTCGGCGACGGGCGTGTTCCAGGTGTCCAGCACCCGGTACGTCACCCGCCGCACCCGCGACGGCGCTGCGATCACCCACGCGTTGGTGGAGAGCTGCCGCGTGGGAATCGCCCGCCCGCGCCGGTCCGTGGCGCGCAGGTCGCGCACGAACCGCCCGATGTTCATGGTCTGGTACGTCCCCGGCGCCGTGGCCGCGAACTGGAAGACGCTGTCGCGCGCCGCCAGCGAGTCCACGCTCAGCGTGACCGTGGCGCTGTGGCTGGCCGGCTCGCGCACGTCCACGGTGTAGCGGAGCTGCGCCGCGGCGGGCACGCTCCAGAGGCAGCCGAGCACCAGCGCGGACCGCAGGGTGTTTCGCATGTGGATGAAGTGCTGAGGGGACAGGGGACAGGGGACAGCCTGCAACGGCGGCCCTCACCCGGCTCGCTTGAGGCTCGCCACCCTCTCCCAATTCTGGGAGAGGCGGCAACTACGGGAGCATCAAGCAGTTCTCCCCTCCCCTGCTTGCGGGGGAGGGGCCGGGGGAGGGGGCCTGTTGCGTGAGGGATGTCGGCCCGAAGGGGCGAGACCCCAACAGCAGTATCGTTGGGGTCTCGACTCCGTTGGCGAGCGTTGTTTGCTCGCCTACGGAGCCGCAGCCCGACCCCGGCGCAGCCGGGGGCACGCCCGAACCCGGCCGTTACAGATCGGCGCGGCGGCGCGAACGCAGCCAGTTGAACGCGGGCCGCGGCGAATAGTCCTCGCGGAGGATGCCGAAGCCGCCCGGGTCCGGGGGCAGCTGGAACCAGTACAGCCGCTCGTAGCCGAAGCGCGACTCGTCCTCGGTGAGAATGGTGCGCAGCTGCTCCGTCTGGAAGGCGTCCGGGTCGCGGCGGACGTAGCGCGCCTGGGCGTGGTCGGAGCCCAGCTCCGTGGCCCAGATGGGCCCCCTCCACCCGGCCTGCCGCAGCGCCCGCCAGCGCGACAGCGGCTCGCCCGCGGAGCCGATGCCGTACGGGTGGATGGCAAGCACGTCGAACCCGCCCTCCTCCACCACGCCGCGCACCCAGTCGCGCACCCCCTCGCGGTTCCAGGCGACGCCGGCGCTCACGAACTTCGCCTCGGGGTCGAAGCGGCGGATGAGCCGCGCGGCCCGCTTCATCTGCGCGCCCCAGCGGCGGCCCTGCGCGTACGGGTCGCGGCCGGGGATGCCGAAGGGGCCGTCGCCGTCCACCTCGTTGTCCAGCTGCACGTACGGGAAGGGGCCGTACGCGTCGAAGAGCGTCCGGTAGCGCGCGGCGATGCGCTCGCCGGCGGTGGCCGGGTCCCCGGGGCCGGCGTAGACCAGCGGCAGCACCTCCACGCCGGCGCGGCGGTAGCGCGGATACCACGACCAGTCGGCCGGCCGGCTCCACGCCCACCACGAGGCGCGCACGTGCCGCACGCCCACCTCCTGCACGCGCGGGAGGACGCGCGCCGCGGTGGCGGGCTGCACGTTGAGGGCGAGCACGGGCTCGTCCTGGGCGGCGGCGGGCGCGGGCGCCAGGGCGCCGGCGAGCGCCGCGGCGAGGAGCAGGGTGCGTGGCAGCGTCTTCATCGGGGTCGTGCCGGGGTACCGCGGAACTCGGGGTCGCGCCGGTGTACCCGCGGCGGGCGCCGCGGGGTCCGTCCGCCGCCGGCGGCGCGGCGTCCCCGCGCGGCGGCAGGAACTCCGCCGCGCCCGCCGCAGTACACGGACCCACGCCGGCCACCGCTCCCCGCCTCCGCCCCGCCCATGCGCCTCTGCATCGTCATCGCCCTGCTCCTCTGCGCCCTTCCCGCCGCGGCGCAGGCCCCCGACGACGCGTACCGCGACGCCCGCGCCCGCGAGCTGGTGCGCCTGGCCCGCGCGCGGCGCGCCGTGGTGGACACCCGCATCACCGGCTACCAGGTGACGGCGCACGAGCGCTTCTCCGCCCGCCTGGCCGTGGCCGGGGCGGAGCGGCTGCTGTTCCGGCGCGAGACCGCGGCGCGCATCGACTGGACGCGCGACACCGTGAGGATCGAGGTGCTGGGCGCGCGGGAGGCGCAGCCGCTCGTCGGCGCGGCCGCGCGGCTCCCGCCGCCGGACATCGCCGGGACGGTGCCGGCGCTCGCGTTCGACCCGGTGGACTCGGAGATGCTCTTCCGCGTGGACTCCACCGAGCTGCGCCACCCGCTGGCGCCCGGGAGCGAGGCGTTCTACCGCTTCGCCAGCGGCGACAGCTCCTCCATCCGGCTCCCCGACGGGCGCGGCGTGAAGCTGCGGGAGCTGCGCATCACCGCGCGGCGGGCGGACCCGCGGCTGGTGAACGGCTCGTTCTGGGTGGACGAGGCGACGCACGCCGTGGTGCGCGCGGTGTTCCGCCTCAGCGGCACCCTGCGCGCCTCCGAGTCGGCGGTGTCGGTGCTGACGCCGGAGCTGACCACCGAGGTGGACCACGTCGCCATCGACTACGGGCTGCTGGACCTGCGCTGGTGGCTGCCGCGCACGGTGGTGGCGCGCGGCGTGGTGCGCGTCATGGGAAGGCGGCTGCCGCTGGCGTACGAGCGGCGCTACGAGGGGTATAGTGTGCAGGGCGACACCCTGTCGCCGGCGCCCCCCGCCGACGCGGTGAGCGCCGTGGCGGCGGAGCGGCCCTGCCGCCCGCGGACCTTCGGGAGCATCACCATCTCCGCCGGACGGGGGGACGCGGCGGCGCGGGACTCCGCCTGGAACGCGGGGTGGGAGCGCTCGGCCGCCCGCGTCGCGGCGGGAGACACCGCGAAAGCGGCCCGGGGCGAGGGGTGCGACCGGGCCTTCCTGGTGACGCGGGCCGAGGGGACCGACCTGGCCGCCAGCCCGGTGTTCGGCGGGAGCGTCTACGAGGAGGGCGAGGGCCCCGTCCGCGAGGAGGAGCTGAGGGAGCTGGCCGAGCTGGCGCGCGGCATCCCCGGCGTGCCCTGGGGGATCGCCCGGCCGAGCGTGCAGCTGCTCACCCCGGAGCTGGTGCGCTACAACCGGGTGGAGGGGCTTTCCCTGGGCGCGCGCGCCGTCGTCCCCCTGGGCCCGGCGGAGCTGCGCGGCGAGCTGCGCGCCGGCACCACGGGCGAGGTGGGGGCGCGGCTCTCCGGGGCGCGCACCGGCGGCGCCCTGCGCGCGGAGGCGGCGGCGTACCGCGGGGTGGAGGCGGTGGAGGTGGCTTCGCAGCCCTTTTCGCTGGCGAGCAGCGCGAGCGCGCTGATCCTGGGGCGCGACGAGAACGACTACTTCCGCGGCACCGGCGCCGAGCTGCGCTTCTCGCCCCCGCCGGCGCGGCCGGCCCGCTGGGACCTGCGGCTCTTCGCCGAGCGGCAGGAGCCGCTGCGGGCGCGCTCGGACGCCAGCCTGCGCGGGCTGCTGGACGGCGACTTCGACGCCCGCGGCAACCTCGTCGCCGAGCGGATCGACCAGGCGGGCGCGACGCTCCGGCTGCGCGGCGCCCGCGGCGACGACCCGGCGCGGCTCCGCGCCCGCGCCGAGCTGGAGCTGCACGGCGAGACCGGCGGCCTCACCTTCGCGCGGCCGATGCTGCGGCTGGCGGCGGACCGGCCGCTGTGGGGCGGCGTGGGCTTCGGGGCGGCGCTGGCCGCCGGCACCGGGGTAGGCGACGTGCCGGTGCAGCGCGCCTGGCAGATCGGCGGGGCGACCACAGTGCGCGGCCACGACCCGGCGGCGCTGCGGGGGGAGAGCCTGTGGCTGGCGCGCGGCGAGCTGACCCGCGGCAGCCCGACGCTGCGGCTGTCGGTGTTCGGGGACGCGGGCTGGGCGGGAGACCGCGGGGAGTTCTGGAGCGGGCGGCCGATCCGGGGGGCGGGCCTCGGGGTTTCGCTGCTGGACAACCTGCTGCGGGTGGACCTGGCGCGGGGGGTCGGCGGAGGCGGGTGGCGGCTGCACCTGCGCATGGGGGGCGGGCTCTGACGTCGGGTCTGTTATTTACGGCTTTGAACTGCTGGGTTGGGCGTGCCCCTCGCTGACGCTCGGGTCGGGCTGGTGCTGGCGTCGTCGGGCCCCCCACCCCGGCGCTGCGCGCCACCCCTCCCCCGCACGCGAGGGAGGGGAGAACTGCACGCGCGCCCTGCGGTTGTCCCCTCTCCCAGGAGTGGGCGAGGGTGGCGC
>JBFMFL010000255.1:0-10504 GCA_040752145.1 Gemmatimonadota bacterium | reverse complement strand
GGCTCCCGGCGCGGCTGGACTCCGTCGCCCGGGCGGCGGTCGCCGACCGGGCGGCCTCCGCGGTGGCGGTGTCGGCGGGGCGCTGGGGGCGGCTGGTGCACCAGCGGGGGTACGGAGCGACGGACTGGGCGCCCGGGTCGCCGGAGGTCACCGACAGCACCATCTTCGACCTGGCCTCGCTCACCAAGACCGTCGCCACCACCACGGCGGCGATGATCCTGGAGGAGGAGGGGCGCCTGCAGCTGGACCGGCCGGTGGCGTACTACGTCCCGGAGCTCACCGACACGCTCAAGGCCGGGATCACGGTGCGGCAGATCCTGACGCACCGCGGCGGCTTCGAGGCGTTCGCCCCGCTGTACCGGGACACCCGCGGGCAGGCCGAGTACCTGCGCAAGATCAACGAGCGCCCGCTCAAGCACGCGCCGGGCACGGAGACGGTCTACAGCGACTGGGACCTGATCCTGATGCAGCGGGTGATCGAGCACATCAGCGGGCAGACGCTGGACCAGTTCGCCGACGCGCGGATCTTCCGCCCGCTGGGGATGCACGACACGGGCTTCCGCCCCGCGGCCGCGCTCCGGCCGCGCATCGCCGCCACCGAGGTGGACCGCAGCCGCGGCGGGCTGATCCACGGCGAGGTTCACGACCCCAACGCCTGGGCCCTGGGCGGGGTGGCGGGGCACGCGGGGCTCTTCTCCTCGGCGCGCGACCTGGCCGTGTTCGCGCAGATGCTGCTCAACAACGGCGAGTACGGCGGCGTGCGCATCCTCCGCCCCGAGACGGTGGCCCGCTGGACCGCGCCGCAGTTCGCCGGCTCCAGCCGCGCGCTGGGGTGGGACACCCCCTCGGGGAGGAGCAGCGCGGGGCACTTCTTCGGGCCGCGCAGCTACGGGCACACGGGGTACACGGGCACCTCGCTCTGGATCGACCCGGAGCGCGGCGTGTTCGTGGTGGTCCTCACCAACCGCGTGAACCCCACCGCCGAGAACCAGAAGCACGTCCCCCTGCGCCGCACCGTGGCCGACGCGGTGATGGAGGCGGTGATGGACGCGCCGCTCACCAACTGGGAGGCGCGGCGGGGCGGGTGAGCCCGGCGCTGGGGGTGGTTCGCAATGGAAACAGGGTTCCTGCCGGAGTGGGCAGGAACCCTGTCCCTTTGCAGGGCGGTCTACCGCGACGGCTACCGGTTGACCTTCTCTACCTTCACGAGAGTGTGGAGGGCTATCGGGTAGCCGTTGTAGTACCGGTTCGCTCCCCAGTTGGGGATGTACATCTCCAGGCCCCCGTTGTACACGATTGCCTTGTAGTCGGTGCTGACCACGAGCGTGTCACCCCGCTTCACGCCAAGCGAATCGAGTCTGGCCTGAAGTGCTCCCGGGGTGCCGATCACCACGCGGTCGATGTGGAGCGAGTCGCCTCGATCCAGTATCTGCAGCCGATCAAGGTAGTAATGCTGCGGCTTGTCGCCGATGTAGCTCTGGAAGGCCCGCAGGATCATCCGCTCCTCGACGAGATCTTCGGTGGCGGGTTGCGGACCCCTGTAGACTTTGTAGACACTGTCGAACAACGCGTCGCACGCGGGGAGCACGAGCAGAGCGAGCCCGAACAGCAACAGGCGCGGCTGGTGGAACCAGGGTCTCACGTCCAATCTCCTACTGCGCGGGTTGATTGCTGAAGTAGATGTACTTCCAGCGAGGTACGCTGGCCTCGCGGTTCCATGCATCGCTCCAAGCCGTTGCTGCGGGATTCGCCTCCCACCCCGAAATGTACTCCCCGTTACGGGTGTCCGTCACGTAGTGGTAGACCCGCCCCGACCAGTTCTCCCACTGGAGGAAGTCCGTGAAGAAGTTGCCGCGGAAGTGCTTGTACTTCACGGAACGGCCGAGGTCGTTGTTGTGGTAGTCCATCACGTGCCCGACCGGAAGGTTGGGGTTGGTGCGCTCGTGATGGTCCGTGATTGCGTGGGCGACGGCCTCGCCGACGTACGCGCGCAGCATGACGCTCCCGAAGATGTGGCGGTGGGCATCCCGCTGGGTGTTGTCCCGTCCCAGAACTGGAAACAGGGCCGTGGACCGGTTCTCCGCGCGTTCCTGGGTGACCTTGGCGCGCCAGTACACGTACCCGATGTACCCCAGGGACGCGGCGGCGCCCGCGAGAAGCCACGCCGACTGGACGGTCATCTCGCTCCCCGGCCGCCGTCCGGCACCGGCCGCCCGGATCAGGTCGTCCGTGCTCGCGGCGGCCAGCGGCTGGTAGCCGTGCACGGTCTGCCAGGCCAGCGACTCGTAGTAGTACATCTCGCTCGTCTCCGGCTGCGTCATCCGAGCGTCTGGATCTCCTCTTCCAGCGTCGGAGTGGCGTAGGGATCGGGCTCCGGCTCCGTCTGCCCCTCCCAGCTCGGGTCGTCCTCGTATCCGTACGGGTTCACGTACGGGTCCTCGATGGTGCACGAGCCGTCGATGTTGGTGCAGGGCTCGACCACCGTGGCGTTGAACTCCTCCAGGCGGGCCCTGTACCCCGCCCATGCGGCCCGGTAGCGCTGCACGTCCTGGTGTGCGTCCCGCACCATCCCGCGGTACCCCGTCCCCGGGTACAGCTCCATCAGGCGCTTCTCCACGTACTGCCAGTACGGCTCTCCCTGCCGGATCAGCTTCGCCGCGTCCGGGTGCCGGTTGACGAACTCACGGTAGACGACGTACTGGCCACGGCCGGGTACCGGGGCGCCGCGGTCTCCAGCCTCGGCGGGCGCGGCGCTTCCGGGCGGGCGCTCCTCGACGGTGCCCCCGGTGCCGGCGCCTGCTCGGGCGCGGTGGGACGGCTCACGTCCTGGCAGCCGATCAGCAGCGCGGCCGGGAGAGCCAGGAGGAGGCGCGAAACGTGGCGCAGCTTCATCGAACGGGATTTGCTCGCGGTGGGAACGGACCGGTCCGCACGCACGGCCGGGCGACGATCGGGAACGGGTTTTTCGGTGGAGGAGACCTGCGAGGGCGGCGGCGAGCCGCGGCAGCGAGGATCACGTGAATCGTGGGACATCGGAGCGCTTCCCCCGGAAACGGCTTTTCCGGAAAACGGCTCGAAGGGAACGTTAAGCACACCTCCCGGATGCTGTCAACCGGGCGGACCCCCGGAATCTTGCGGGGCGGGTGGCACTCCGCGAGTTTGTGGTCCAACCACTTACCCGAATCGATCGAAGAGGCTCATGGCACAGGTACGCGAACGGGTCCCCGTAGTCATCGTGGAGTACGACGAGATCGCCCGCACCATCGCGCGGCGCATCGCCGAGGTCATGCAGGCCAAGCGGGCCGCGGGCGGCAGGCCGGTCCTGGGGCTGGCGACCGGGAGCACCCCCATCGGCGTGTACCGCGAGCTGATCCGCATGCACCGGGAGGACGACCTCGACTTCTCCGACGTGGTCACGTTCAACCTGGACGAGTACTACCCGATGGACCCGAAGAGCATCCACTCGTACCACCGGTACATGTGGGAGAACCTCTTCGAGCACATCAACATCCGTCCCGAGAACGTGCACCTCCCCCGCGGCGACGTGCCGCGCGCCGAGGTGGAGGCGCACTGCGCCGCGTACGAGCAGGCCATCCGCGACGCCGGCGGCATCGACTTCCAGATCCTGGGGATCGGCAAGACCGGGCACGTGGGCTTCAACGAGCCCGGCTCCGGCGTGGAGTCGCGCACCCGGCTGCTGGCCCTGGACACGGTGACCCGCCGCGACGCCGCCGCCGACTTCTTCGGCGAGGACAACGTCCCCATGGAGGCCATCACCATGGGCGTGGCCAGCATCCTGGACGCCCGCGAGATCGCCCTGATCGCCACCGGCGAGCACAAGGCGGCCATCGTGCGCCGCGCCGTGGAGGGCGAGCCGGACCCGGACGTGGCGGCCACCTACCTCCAGGACCACCCCGACGCCACCTTCTACCTGGACCCGGCGGCCTCCGCGGAGCTCACCCGCATCAAGACGCCGTGGGTGGTGGGCGAGGTGCGCTGGGACCGCAAGCTGGAGATCGAGGCGGTGATCTGGCTCAGCCAGATGACCGACAAGTCCATCCTCAAGCTGGACACCAACGACTACCGCGAGCACCACCTCTCCTCGTTGGTGGCGCGCTACGGCTCGGCCGGGCCGCTCAACGGCGAGGTGTTCAACGCGCTCCTTTCCAAGCTGCGCGGCAAGAGCCGGCTCCCCTCGGGGAAAAAGATCATCGTCTTCTCGCCGCACCCGGACGACGACGTGATCTCCATGGGCGGCATCCTCAACAAGCTGCACCAGAACGACAACCGCATCGTCGTCGCCTACCAGACCTCGGGGAACATCGCCGTCTTCGACCACGAGGTGCGGCGCTACCTGGACTTCCTGCGCCGCTTCGACCGCGACTTCCACGTGGCCGGCGGCACCGTCACCGAGTTCACCGACCGGGTGGAGGCGTTCCTGAACGGCAAGCGCCCCGGCCAGGTGGATACCGCCGAGGTGCTCAAGATCAAGCAGCGCATCCGCGAGGCGGAGGCGGTCTCCGGCATCGAGACCTTCGGGATGACGCGCGAGCAGGCGTGCTTCCTCAACCTCCCCTTCTACCAGACCGGCAAGGTCCGCAAGGACCCCATCGGCCCGCGCGACGTGGAGATCACGCTCGATCTGCTGGAGCGGGAGCGCCCGGAGATCGTGTTCGTGGCCGGCGACCTGTCCGACCCGCACGGCACCCACCGCATGTGCCTGCAGTCGGTGGAGCTGGCGCTGCAGCAGTACTCCGGCGAGCAGCCCGAGGTGTGGTACTACCGCGGCGCCTGGCAGGAGTGGGCCGTGTCCGAGGCGGACGTGCTGGTGCCCATGTCCGAGGAGGAGCTGACCCTCAAGACGCTCGCCATCTTCAAGCACCAGAGCCAGAAGGACCGCGCCCCCTTCCCGGGGCAGGACGACCGCGAGTTCTGGCAGCGGGTGCAGGAGCGCAACACCAGCACCGCCCGCATGGTGGACCGGCTGGGGCTCCCCGAGTACTACGCCATGGAGGCGTACGTGGTGCGCCGGAACGGGCGCCCGCTGGACGCGGAGACCATCTCCACGGCCCAGCTCGCCGCGCCGCCGCGCCTGCGCCGCGCCACCGACCACCCGGGCGCGCCGGCGCACGCCTTCGCCCCGGACGAGGTGGGGGAGGCCGGCGGCAAGACGGGGCTCGAGGTGGGGGCGCGCTGAGTTGACGCAGCGGATCCTGGCGGGGGTGGACGGGGGGGGCACCAAGACCCTCGTCGCCCTCGCCGACGAGAACGGCAACGAGCTGATCCGCCGCAGCGGGCCGGCGGGCCTGGTCGATCCCCGCCACCCCACCGCGGCGGCGGAGGTGGTCGCGGGCGTGGTCCGCGCCGCGGTGCGCGACGCCGGGCTCTCGGGCGCGCCCGTGGTGCTGTGCGCCGGGCTGGCGGGGGTGGGGAACCGGGCGGAGCGCGAGGCGGTGCGGGAGGTGCTGCTGGCCGCCGGGGTGGCCGGGCGGGTGCAGGTGGTCACCGACGGCGAGACGGCGCTGGAGGGGGTGCTGGGCGGGGAGCCGGGGATCCTCCTTATCGCCGGGACGGGCTCCGTGGCGTACGGGCGGGGGCCGGACGGGCGGGTGGAGCGCTGCGGCGGGTGGGGGATGGTGGTGGGGGACGAGGGGAGCGGGTTCGCCATCGGGCGGGGGGGGCTGGTGGCCGCGCTCCGGGCGGTGGACGGGCGCGGCGGGCAGACCTCGTTGCTGCCGCTCTTCCTGGGCTTGCTGGGGGTGGAGGACGTGCGGGGGATCCCGCCCTGGGCGGGGCGCGCGGCCAAGGCGGAGATCGCGGCGCTGGCCGAGCACGTGGTGCGGGCGGCTGACGAGGGTGACGCCGTCGCGCGCGGGATCGTGGAGGCGGAGGCGCGGGCGATCGCCGAGCACGCGGTGGCGCTGCGCTGCCACCTGGATCCCTGGCCGGGTCCGGTGCCGGTGGTGTTCCACGGGGGCGTGCTGAACTCCGCGCTCTACGCGGGGATGGTGAAGCGGGCGCTCGCCGACGCGGACCCGGTGCTGCGCGTGGTGCCGCCGGTCGCGGACGCGGTCGCGGGGGCGCTCCGGCTGGCTCGCGCGGCGCTGGCTTCCGGCTGATCCGGTTCGTCTTCGGCAGGGTTCTTCGTAGGGGCCGCTCCGGAACCAGGCCAAACTGCCGGCCTGTTTCCTACGCGGGTCGCGGAGCCAGCGGAAACGGCCCCGCTGTCTCCGCTCCGGCTGCGGGAGCCCCGCCAAACTGCCGGCGGGTCTCCCTCCGCAACATCATGCGGGTACTGCGGGGAACTGCAACCGCAACGGCCCGCGTCGTCGGCTTCGTTCTGCTTCGGCCGCTTCTTCTCTGCTTCGGTTCCTTTTCCTCCCGACCTCCACGCCGTCCGCCATGCACAGGCTCCGCTCCGCCGCCGCCGCTCTCGTACTCGCCCTGCTCGCGGCGTGCGCCGCGAACCCGCGCGCGGGCGGGCCGCCGCGCACCTACGACCTGCTGATCCGCGGGGGGCGGATCGTGGACGGCACGGGGAGCCCGTGGTACCGCGGCGACGTCGCCGTCTCCGGCGACCGCATCGCGGCGGTGGGGCTGCTGGCGGGGGCGCGGGCGCGGGACACCATCGACGCCACGGGGCTGGTGGTCGCCCCGGGGTTCATCGACATGCTGGGGCACTCGGAGTACCCGCTGCTCCGCGACGGGCGGGCGATCTCCAAGATCACGCAGGGGATCACCTCCGAGGTCACCGGCGAGGTCACCAGCGTGGTCCCGGTGAACGAGAACACCCTGCGCGAGCTGGGCGACTCGCGCGAGCGGGTCACGTGGCGCGACCTGGACGGCTACTTCCGCGCGCTGGAGGCGGCGCGGCCGGCCATCAACCTGGGCACCTTCGTCACGGTGGGCTCCGTGCGCCGCGCCGTCATGGGCGACGCGGACCGCGCGCCCGCGCCGGAGGAGCTGGAGCGGATGAAGGCGCACGTCGCCGAGGCCATGCGGCAGGGGGCGATGGGGCTCTCCAGCGGGCTCATCTACGCGCCCGCCTCCTTCGCCTCGCGCGAGGAGATCACCGAGCTGGCGCGGGTGGCGGCGCGCCACGGCGGCGGCTACGCCTCGCACATCCGCTCCGAGGGCGACCGGCTGGTGGAGGCCGTCGAGGAGGCCATCGCCATCGGCGAGGGCGCGGGGACCTGGGTGCAGGTGCACCACCTCAAGGCCTCCGGGCGCGCCAACTGGGGGAAGATGCCGCAGGCCGTGGCCGCCATCGAGGCGGCGCGGGCGCGCGGCGTGGACGTGAGCGCCGACCAGTACCCGTACCCCGCCTCCGGCACCGGGCTGGACGCCATCATCCCCAACTGGGCGCACGCCGGCGGCACCGACTCGCTGCTGGCGCGCCTGCGCGACCCGGCCACCCGCGCCCGGCTGCGCGCGGAGCTGTCCGGCGACGGCGGCGGCGGCTCGGACTGGCGCATCGGCACCTCCGCGGGCGGGCCCAACGGGGTGATGATCGCCGGGGTGGGCGCCGACTCGCTGAAGAAGTACCAGGGGATGCGGCTGGACGAGGTCGCCCGCGCGCGCGGGCAGGAGGTGGTGGACGCGCTCTTCGACGTGCTCCTGGCCGACCGCGCCTCCACCTCGGCCATCTACTTCTCCATGTCCGAGGAGGACATCGAGTACGCCATGAAGCAGCCCTGGGTGAGCGTGGGGATCGACGCCGGGGCGCGCGCCGCCGACTCCACCGTCACCGGCAAGCCGCACCCGCGCGCCTACGGCTCCTTCCCGCGCATCCTCTGCCGCTACGTGCGCGAGCGCAGGGTGATCCCGCTGGAGGACGCCGTGCGCAAGTTCACCGCCCTCCCCGCCGCCCGCGTGGGGCTGGACGACCGCGGCGTGGTCAAGGAGGGGATGTACGCCGACCTGACCCTGTTCGACCCGGCCACCGTCTGCGACCGCGGCACCTTCGAGGACCCGGTGCAGACCCCCGTGGGGATCCAGCACGTGCTGGTCAACGGCACCCCCGTGGTGAGGAACGGCGCCGTGACCGGCGCCCGGCCCGGCCGGGCGCTGCGCCGGCCGCGCTGAGCCTTCGGCGCGACATCGCCCACGACGGCTGCGGGCCGGACCTACAATGGTCCGGCTCGTAGTGCTTCATCCCCTCTGTCTCGATGTAGGGGCGGTTCCGGACTTCCAGCACGCATCACGTCCTGCGCAATGCCAGTCTAACGCCCGGGTGAAGCCGGGCGCTCTTCCTTGAGGTAGCGTGCAAGGATTCCCAGCACGTACGAAGCATCGAAGGAGATCGCCTGGTACTGGCCGGGCTGCAAGTTCCGCGACTCCTGGTACTGGTCGAGGACCGCTCGGATCTTGTCCCGCTGGACCAGGCGGGGCTTTCGAGAAGACTCCGGTGTGATCTCGATGCCGCGCGGGAGCACACGAACCGTGAACGATGCCCGGCCACCCGCCGTGGTGAGACGCTCGTTCTGGAGATCGGAGGCGTAGCGGAGGAGGTCGTCAACAGAAACGAAAGACATCATAATGCGAATCGGATGGTGGCCTTACATACATCGGGTAGACTGTGCACCAACGAGCAACGTGAGGAAGCACAACAGCGAGCGGAACGAGTCCGCGCCAGCTTTTCACGGCCGTACAGCAGCCACTTCATGGGACTAGCCACGACACCTCACAGGCTAAGTATCCAGCGATCACAAATCGCACGTTGATGCTGTCATGAGTTGTCATTGTAAAGTAGCGATAACGGTCGTCTTGAACGTCGATCCAGTCGTTAAGAGGAAAGTTCAGAAACGAGATTTCGCCATCTGGGCCTTGTAGCTGAACCTGAACTACCGCGATTCGCTGCATTGACCGGGAGCCGACCTCACCCCACAGCTGCGGAATGTCGGGTTCTTCAAACGTATCGCGCTCTTCTGCGGTCAATGTGTTAATTGGTTTAAACGCGATATGATCCGGATGGTCACGACAGATCGTACTTAACTCGTACGCAGCGTGACCACGTGCCAACTTCAAAATGACATTCTCAACGCGCTTGGTGTCTATGTCCCAAGTGAGGACGCCAGCTTCTTCCCGTCTACTGGAGTCAATCAGAGCGCGCAATCGCTGACTGCGCCGCAACGTGTTTGCCACACGAACCCTCCTAATCCTGTCAGGGTCAGTGGAGCCTGCGACCACCGATTCCAGAACGCACGCGACGTACTCTTCGTCGCGTGAGAAGCCATTATTGCAGGAGAAGCAAGCAGGCACTACGGGTAAATTCTCCGGAGACGGTTGATCCAGGAAAACACGCGAGGGTACGTGGTCCACTGTGTCGTCAGGCGCGCCGCAATAGATGCAGCCGTTGATCAGGCGATCATCCGCAAGGTCGCGTAGTTGATCCATAGGTCAAGCTGCCTAGCGCCAGAGTTTAGTTGCGTGGCTGCACGGCTAGAGGTATCACGTTCGTGGAACGCTGCGGCGCCACGTCGCCTGCTACAACTCGGTTCGGCAGCGGCGTGGACCGGTCGCCTGCTAAACCCCGCCGAATGCCCCTGACTGAAGTAGCCGCGTGATCAGATCGAATGCGGCGAGCTTTGCCTGGTTCTCCGTCACGTACGTGCGGCGGCTGAAGTGCCTGTAGGTCCCCCCGGTTGCGATCACGGCGGCCGCCCACCCACCATTTCGCTCGAATATCGTCACCCGGAACCCGTCAGCCTCAAGCCAATCATTCCCCTTCGCAGAGACCTTCCAGCGCCGTGTCAGCCAACGTGCCCGCTTCCCGGCACGACTTCGCATCGACTCATCACGTTCACGAGCGGCTGCGAGATCCTGCTCCATGTGCCCTGCGCATACGCAGCCGCACGCAAGTGTCTCAGCGTAGTCGGCGTGCTCCATGTAGTGCACGTACCGGATTGACTGGGCCTCACACATCTCGCAAGTGGCGTTCGGCGCACCGAGATCCTCAATCTCGACGCAATGCCATCCTCTGTGTGGCACCCCCGCGTCAAACCACTTGCCTCGACGCGACGCGATTGCCTGCTCTTCGGCGGAACGCGGCATTTCACCTTATGCTGGTGAGTGGTCAGATGTCCAATCGCGCCTGATTGCTACCGAATTTGGCCTGTAGCCAAACCATCGACTCTCCCGCCTCCAACTTCTTCCAAAGTCACGGCCCGCTAAGATTTAGGAATATAGCAGAACTGCAAACCTGGCCAGAGTCCCACAAATCCACGGTATTAATGGGGCCTCCCAGTGACCAACCTATTTGGTGTGAAGGGTTTGTGCTGTTGAAGCTTGATGGACTGCATCCAGGCCGCAATCTGTGCATACTGGACCGCTCCTGCAAGGCGGATCCGGCACGTCCTGATCAACGGCACCCCCGTGGTGCGCGACGGCGCCGTGACCGGCGCCCGGCCCGGCCGGGCGTTGCGCCGGCCGCGCTGAGGGACGGAGGGCAGAAAGCAGCGGGGGGGGGCCCGGGGGTCGGCGGGGGGCCCCCGGGGGGTGGGCC
>JBFMFL010000254.1:0-10512 GCA_040752145.1 Gemmatimonadota bacterium | reverse complement strand
CGGGCGCCGGGTCGACGCGCGACTTAACCCCCGGGGGGCCGCGGATCGTGTTCCGCGGCCCCGCTGCGTGCGTCCGGGAACCGGCGGGCGTCAGTCGTCGCGCGCCAGGCGGATCCCCACGGGGCGGCCCTTGATGTTGGCGCGGCTCATGGCCCGGATCACCTGCTCCGCGAACTGCTCCGCCACCTCCACCAGGGAGAACTGGTCCGCGATCTCGATGGCGCCGATGGCGTCGCCGGGGATCTTGGCCTCGCCGGTGATCGCGCCCACGATGTCGCCCGGCTTGATCCCGCGGCGGCGCCCCACGCTCAGGTACAGGCGCGTCATCTCGCCCCCGGGCCGCCGGCCGCCTCCGCCGCGGCGCGGGGCCTCCGCGCGGTCCCGCTGGCCCCGGGGACCGCGGCGGTCCCGGTCGTCGAAGGCGTCGCGGCCCCGGCGCGGCTCGAACTGGGGGATGTCCTCCCCTTCTTCCGGCTCCTCGCCCCGGGTGGCGTCCGCCGCCATCTTCGCGGCGGCCGCAGCCACGTCCAGCGGGTCGTGCTGCTCCGCAAGCGACTGCACCACCTCGCGGTAGCGGTCGAACTCGTCCTCCTCCAGCGTCTCCAGGATGGCGCTGCGCAGCAGTTCCAGGCGGCGCGTGCGCAGGTCCGCGATGGTGGGGATGCGGGCGTGCTCGATGGGCTGCCGCACCAGGCGCTCGATGGCGCGCAGCAGGCCGTGCTCGCGCGGCTGCACCAGCGTGACCGCGGTCCCCTCGCGCCCGGCCCGCCCCGTCCGCCCGATGCGGTGCACGTACACCTCGGGCGTCTGCGGGATGTCGAAGTTCACCACGTGGCTCACGTGCTCCACGTCCAGCCCGCGCGCCGCCACGTCCGTGGCGATCAGCAGGTCCGCCGAGCCGTCGCGGAAGCGCTTCATCACCCGGTCGCGCTGCGCCTGGTTGAGGCCGCCGTGCAGCGCCTCCGGGTGGTAGCCGCGCACGGTGAGCGCCTCCGTCAGCTCGTCCACCTCGTTGCGCGTCCGGCAGAAGATGATCGCCGAGGTGGGCGCCTCCACGTCCAGGATGCGCCCCAGCGCCTCCAGCTTGTAGGGGCGCGCCACCGTGTACGCCACCTGGCGCACCAGCGGCGTCTCCAGCTCCGGCGCCCGCACGGTGATGCGGGCCGGATCGCGCATGTGGCGCTGCGCCAGCTCCGCGATCCGCGGCGGGAAGGTGGCCGAGAAGAGCGCCGTCTGCCGCTCGGGCGGGGTCTCCTCGAGGATCGCGTCGATGTCCTCGATGAACCCCATGTCCAGCATCTCGTCCGCCTCGTCCAGCACCAGGTAGCGCACCGCGCTGAGGTCCAGCGTGCCGCGGCGGATGTGGTCCAGGATGCGGCCCGGCGTCCCCACCACCACGCTGACGCCGCGGCGCAGCTCGCGGAACTGCCGGTCGATGGGCTGCCCGCCGTACACCGCCAGCACGCTCACCCCGCGGCGGCTGCCGTACTTGTGCACCGCCTCCGCCACCTGCACCGCCAGCTCGCGCGTGGGCGCCAGCACCAGCCCTTGCACCCCGCGCACCCCCGGCTGCACCTTCTCCACCAGGGGGAGCGCGAAGGCGGCGGTCTTCCCCGTCCCCGTCGCCGCCCGGCCGATCACGTCGCGCCCCTCCAGGAGCACCGGGACGGCTTCCGTCTGGATGGGGGTGGGCTCCTCGTAGCCCAGGGCGTCCAGCGCGGCGAGCACCTCCGCGCTCAGGCCGAGCCCCACGAAGGTGGGGGCGTCGCTCTCGTTCATGTCCGGCACGTCGACGGCTTCGTCTGACAAGGCTTTCTCCTCGGGTGGATCCTGCGCGCGGCGCGCGCGGTATACCAAATCTTGCGAGTCTCTCGCGGCGGCGCCAGGGACGCGGCCGGGCCCGCGCCTAGTAGCCCAGGTACCCCACGTCCGGCTCCCGCGCGAAGGCGCGGAAGGCGTCGTCCACCTCCGGGTGGCGCTCCAGCAGCGACAGGAGCCGCCGGAAAGACAGGCGGAGCATGCGCTCCCGCAGCAGCGTGTCCGGCGGGACGGCCGGGTCCAGCCACTCGGGGCGGTACTTGTCGGTGGTGGGCTGCGCGGGGGCGTTGGAGAGCCCGTCGTCCGGGGGACACACCCCCAGCCCGCAGCGCACCAGCTCGTAGCCCAGGGCCGGGTCCAGCCCCTCGTCCCGGGCCACGTCGTACAGCAGCTCCGCCAGCTCCGGGGGCATCCCGCTCTGCTGCGCCGCCTCCATGATCTCCACGCGGCGGCTGGTGAGGTCCGCCTCGCCGCCCTCGCGCTCGGTCTTGGACAGCATGCAGTCCGAGCTGCCGAAGTAGGTGTCCTCGGCGCGGCGGCGGCGCCGGCGCTCGCGGTACGCGTTCAGGGCGTGGCTCGCGCTCTCCTCGCGGTCGGCCGGGGTCCGTGCTTCGTCCGTCTGCTCCACCACCACGCTCCACGATCCGGGGTCCGTCCGGCGCTGTAGCGCGCCGGTACACTTCGGGGGCCGGCTGGAGCGGAGCAAGGCGCGGACCACCCCGGCGCGCGGGGGGCGAAACCGGTGCGGCGCAAGGCCCCCGCGGAGGGCCCCGGACCCGGCGCGATCCTTGCGTTTTCACGCGTCCGGCACCGAAACAAGCGACAGGGCGCACCGGACCCCCGGCCCCGCCTCGCGCGTGGGCCGTGCCGGCTCGTCTCCACCTCTCCGGCAGCCCCGTCGCCCTGGTCTTCCCCCGGACCGGAGCACGGCCGCCCAGGGCACGTGCAGGAGGGTCCTGGCGCGCAGGGACCGCGCGCAGGATGTTGCAGGACGGACCCAAGGACCGAGTCCCCAGGAACCCCCATCCCGGACGGCAGAGGACCCATGACCGCACCCCGATCCCCGGCGTTACGCCTCGTCACCCCGTTCGTGCTCGCGCTGGCGGCGGCCGCGGTCCACGACACCTCCCTGTCGGCCCAGTACTTCGGGCGGAACAAGGTCCAGTACGAGACCTTCGACTTCCAGGTGCTGCGCACCGAGAACTTCGACGTCTACTACTACCCCTCGGAGCAGGTCGCCACCCGCGACGCCGCCCGCATGGCCGAGCGCTGGTACTCGCGGCTGTCGCGCATCATCGACCACCGCTTCGAGAACAAGCAGCCGCTGGTGCTGTACGGCAGCCACCCCGAGTTCCAGCAGACGGTGACCACCGGCGGCGAGATCGGCGAGGGGACCGGCGGCTTCACCGAGGCGTTCAAGCGCCGCGTGGTGATGCCGCTGGCCGGCTCGTACGAGGAGACCGACCACGTGCTGGGGCACGAGATGGTGCACGCCTTCCAGTACGACATCGCCGGCTTCGGGCGCGGCGGGGCGGGCGGGCTGGAGGCGGCGGCGCGGCGGCTCAGCGTCCCGCTCTGGTTCACCGAGGGGATGGCCGAGTACCTGTCGGTGGGGCCCGTGGACCCGCACACCGCCATGTGGGTGCGCGACGCCGCGCTCACCGGCGACATCCCCACCATCGAGCAGATGACCTACAGCCCGCGCTACTTCCCCTACCGCTGGGGGCAGGCGCTGTGGGCGTACATCGGCGGGCGCTGGGGCGACGCCGTGGTCGGGCAGATCCTCAAGCAGGTGGGCCAGGGCGTGCCCTACGAGGAGGCCTTCGAGCGCATCCTCAACACCGACCTGGAGGAGATCTCCGAGGACTGGCACACCTCCATCCGCCGCGCCTACCTGCCGCTCCTCAACGAGCGCAAGGAGGCCCGCGAGATCGCCCGGCCGCTGATCACGCAGCGCCGGGAGGGCGGACAGATCAACCTGGCCCCCTCCGTGTCGCCCGACGGGCGCTACGTGGCCTTCCTGTCCGAGCTGGACTTCCTGGACGTGGAGCTGTACCTGGCCGACGCCGAGACCGGCGAGGTGATCCGGCGCCTGCAGCGCGGCACCGCCTTCGACCCGCACTTCGGGAGCCTGCGCTACATCAACTCCGCCGGCACCTGGGCGCCGGGCGGCGACCGCTTCGCCTTCTCGGCGCTGCGCAAGGGCGCGGACGTGCTGGTGATCATCACCGTCCCCGGGGCGGACCGGGTCCGCGAGTACAGCGTCCCGGGGGTGAGCGAGATCACCAACCCCACCTGGTCGCCGGACGGGTCCACCATCGTGTTCTCCGGCACCAGGGGCGGGATCACCGACCTGTACGCGGTGGACGTGAGGAGCGGGACGGCCCGGCAGCTCACCAACGACCGCCACGCGGACATGCAGCCGGCCTACTCGCCCGACGGCCGCACCCTGGCCTTCGTGACCGACCGCGGCGAGGGTACCGACCTCGACCGGCTGGTGTACGGCGCCTACCGCGTCGCGCTGATGGACTTGGCGAGCGGCGAGATCCGCGCGATCCCGGCCATGCAGTCGCCCACCGAGGCCGAGCAGGCGGGCGGCAACTGGGGCAAGAACATCAACCCGTCGTGGTCCAGCGACGGGCGCTCGCTGTACTTCATCTCCAACCGCACGGGCATCTCCAACATCTACCGGGTGGAGCTGGCCAGCGGCGCGCTCAGCCGGGTGACCGACCTGTTCACCGGGGTCAGCGGGATCACCGACCTGAGCCCCGCCATCTCCACCGCGCGGACCGGCAACCGCCTGCTGTTCACCGCCTTCGAGCGGGGCGGCTACAACATCTACTCGCTCACCGAGCCGCGCGAGCTGGCCGGCGTGGCGGTGGCCGACTCGGCCGGGGCGACGGCCCGGCCGCTGGCGCCCGTGGCGGCGTACCTGCCGCCGGTGCCCCGGCCCAGCGAGTCCGCGTTCAACCGGGTGAGCGCCCTGCTCACCGACGAGACCACCGGCCTCCCGCCGGAGAACGCCGCGTGGACCACGGGCGGGTACGGCGCGCGGCTGTCGCTGGACTACCTGGGGCAGCCGCAGGTGGGCGTGTCCACTGGGAGCGCCTTCGCCCGCGGCGGCGTGTACGGCGGCATCGCCGGCATCTTCAGCGACGTACTGGGCTACCACACCGTGTTCGGCGCGGTGCAGGCGCAGGGGCAGCTGGACGAGATCGGCTTCAGCACCGTGTACCTGTACCGCAAGCACCGCTGGAACTACGGCGCCGCGGCGCAGCGGCTCCCCTACATCGGCCTGGCGCGGGCGGGCGGCTACGACCAGAGCGACATGCGGGTGAAGGAGCAGCTGATCCGCTTCCGCTACTTCGACACCAGCATCCAGGGGCTCGCGCAGTACCCCTTCTCGCCGGTGCAGCGGGTGGAGTTCGCGGCGGGCGCGCGGCGCATCTCTCAGGACGCGCAGGTGCAGGAGATCAGCGCCCCGTTCGAGCTGCAGAACGGGCAGCCCGTCATCACCGGCCCCACCGAGTACCGCGAATTCGATGACCCCCGCTACGCGGCCGCCTACAACCTGGTGGAGGGCTCGGCCGCGCTGGTGTACGACAACTCGCTCACCGGCTACACCTCGCCCTTCGCGGGGCAGCGCTACCGCTTCGAGGTGACCCCCACCATCGGCACGGTGCAGTTCACCCAGGCGCTCGCCGACTACCGCCGCTACTTCTTTCTGCGTCCCTTCACCCTGGCCGTGCGCGGGCTCCACTTCGGGCGGTACGGCAGGAATGCCGAGCAGGACGAGGAGGGCAACACCCTCTTCCGCGACCTGTACCTGGGCCAGTCGTACCTGATGCGCGGCTACTACGACGCATACAGCCGGTGCACCAGCGGCAACTTTGCCGGCAACACCGACTGCGACGTGGCGCAGCGGCTCTTCGGCAGCCGGGTGGCGGTGGTCAACGCCGAGCTGCGCTTCCCGCTCATCCGCCAGGTGGTGCTCGGGTCGTCGTTCGGGCTGCCGCCCATCGAGGGGATCGCCTTCCTCGACGCGGGAACCGTGTGGGACCAGGACTCCGAGGTGGTGTTCGAGCGGGGGCTGTTCGCCGACCTGGGCAAGCGCGGGATCCTCACCAGCGCGGGGGTCGGCGGGCGGATCAACGTGTTCGGCTACCTGATCCTGGAGATCGACTACGTGAACGGGTTCGAGCGTGACCGCGGCTGGCACTGGCAGTTCGGGGTGCAGCCGGGGTTCTGACGATTTTTGACGGCGGGTTTGGGCGTGCCCCTCGCTGGCGCTCGGGTCGGGCTTCGCGCGGAGTAACGCACGAAACTACCGTGCGTAACTCCGCCGAGCCCCCGGGAAACTGCCCCCGGGGTCTCGGCCCTCCGGGCGCGAATCCCTCACGCGGGGTGGTGCTGGCGTCCTCGGTGATCGTAACTGCTCAAACACCCACGGCAAGGCCGGACCGCATGCGCGGTCCGGCCTTGCCGCTTCTGGCGGCCCGGGAGTATGATTCGGGTATGAATGAGCCCTCACTCACCGGACAGCGCGAGGCCCGCCGCAGGGAGATCCTGGAGTCGGCGGTGCGGGAGTTCGCGGACCACGGCTTCTTCGCGGCGCGCATCAGCGACATCGCCGCGGGGGCGGGGGTCGCGGAGGGCACCATCTACCTGTACTTCGGCGGCAAGGACGACCTGCTGCTCACCGCTTTCCGCGAGCGGGTCAACGAGTTCTGCGAGTCGGTGCGCGACGTGCTCCGCGCCGACGCCCCATTTCCGGAGCGGCTCGCCTCCTTCATCCGCTTGCAGTTCGAGAGCATCGAGGCGCAGCCGGCGCTGGCCACGGTGCTGCTGCTGGAGTCGCGGCAGTCCAGCAAGTTCTACGGCGGCGCCGTGCGCGACGTGCTCCGCTCCTACGCCGCGGCCATCGACGACCTGCTGGAGAGCGGCCGCGCCCAGGGCGCCATCCGCGACGACGTGGACGTCCCCCTCGCCCGCCGCATGCTGATCGGCGCCATCGAGGAGATCGAGCTGGAGTGGCTCCTGGGTGACCACTCCCGCCCGCTCGTCCCCACCGCCCCCCAGGTGGCCGGTCACTTCTTCCGCGGCCTGGCCCGCGGCTGAGCCCCGCCCCCATGCACACCGCCGCCGCCGGGGCCGACGCGCTCCGGCTGGAGCCGGGGGAGGACGGGGTCGCCGCCCTGGTCTTCGACCGGCCGGAGAGCCGCGCCAACTTCCTGTCGCGCGCCACCCTGGAGGCCCTGAACGCGCTCCTCGCCGAGGCCGAGCGGCTGGCCGGCGAGGGGCGCCTGCGCGCGCTGGTGCTGCGCAGCGCCCGGCCCGGCGTGTTCGTGGCCGGGGTGGACCTGGAGGAGCTGCTGCGGGTGCGCGACGCGGCCGAGGGGGCGGAGCACGCCCGCCGCGGCCAGGCCGTCCTCCGCCGGCTGGAGCAGCTCCCCGTCCCCACCTTCGCCGCGGTGGACGGGGCGTGCCTGGGCGCCGGCGCCGAGCTGGCGCTGGCCTGCTCGTACCGCCTCGCCTCCGACTCCCCTCGCACCCGCATCGGCCTCCCCGAGGTGCAGCTGGGCCTGGTCCCCGCGCTGGGCGGCACGGTCCGCCTCCCCCGCCTGATCGGCGTGCGCGCCGCCCTGGACCTGGTGGTCACAGGCCGCGCCGTGGACGCCCGCGAGGCGGAGCGGCTGGGGCTGGTGGACGCCGTGTTCCCGGCGGACGGCTTCGACGCGGCGGTGCGGCGCTTCGTGGACGAGCGGCTGCGGCGGGGACGCATGCGCACCGGCGCCCGCCGCGGCGTGGCGCGCCGCCTGGTGGAGGACACCGCCCCCGGGCGGAGGGTGGTGTTCGCGCGGCTGCGGCGCGAGCTGGCGCGCGCGGAGGGGGGCGGCCCCGCCGCGCGGCGGGCGCTGGAAACGGTGGCGGACGGGATCGCGCTCCCGCTGGACCGCGCCTTCGAGCGCGAGGCGGAGGCGCTGGGCGAGCTGCTGGCGGGCCCGGAGGCCCGCGGGCTGCTGCACGCCTTCGGGCTGCGGCAGGCGGCGCGCGCGGGCAGCGCCGCCGCGGCGGCGGGGATCGGGCGGGCGGCGGTGCTCGGCGCGGGGCGGACCGGGACCGGCGTCGCCTGCGTGCTGGCCGCGGCGGGGATCCCGGTGCGGCTGCGCGAGACCCGCCACGCCGCGCTGCTGGCCGGGCTGGAGCGCCTGCGCGCCCTGTTCCGCGAGGGCGTGCGCCAGCGGCGGCTCCCCCGCGACGAGGCCGGGGAGCGCGCGCCTGCCGTGGTGGGGACGCTGGGCTTCGGCGGCTTCGGGACGGTGGACGCGGTGCTGGAGGCGGTGCCCGACGACGCGGAGCGCAGGCGCGCCGCCCTGCGCGAGGCGGAGGAGCACGTGCGCGACGACTGCCTGCTGGTCACCACCGGAGTCGCCGGGCGGGTGTCGGAGGTGCAGGCGGCCTGCGCGCGCCCGGAGCGGGTGGTGGGGATCCACTGGGTCCCGCCCGTCGCGTGGGGCCGGCTGGCGGAGGTGGCGCGCGGCGAGGCCACCTCCGACGCCGCCGCGGCCGCCGCCCTCGCCCTGGTGCGCCGCGCCGGGAGGACGCCGCTCGCGGTGCGGGACGCCCCGGGGCTCCTGGTGGAGCGCCTGCGGATCCCCCTGGTGGGCGAGGCGCTCCGCCTGCTGGAGGAGGGCGCCGCCGTGGCGCGGGTGGACGGGGCGATGACCGGCTTCGGGATGGCGCTGGGGCCGCTGCGCCTCGCCGACGAACTGGGGATCGCCCGGGTCGCGCGGCTGTCGCGCCACTTGGCGGCGGAGCTGGGGGAGCGCATGCGGCCCGCCCCGCTGCTGGCCGTGATCGCCGGAGGCCGGGCGGCGGAGGAGTTCACCTTCTACCGCTACGACCGGGGGGAGCCGCGCGTGTCCCCGCGCGCGGCGGAGGCCCTGCGCGGCGCCGTGCGGGCCGGCGGCGCGGAGCCCGACCCGGCGGAGATGCGCTCGCGCATGCTGCTGGCGATGGTCGCCGAGGCGGCGCGCGCGCTGGAGGAGGGCGTGGTGGACTCGGCGGGGGCGGTGGACCTGGCGGCGCTGCTGGGCCTCGGCTTCCCCGCGGCGGAGGGGGGGCTGCTCTTTTACGCCGACCGCCTGGGCCTCGCGGCCGTGTGCGCCGCCCTGGACGACCTGGCCGCGCGGCTGGGGGAGCGCTTCGAGCCGGCGCCGCTCCTGCGCAGGCTGGCGGAGGAGGGGCGCGGGTTCTACGGCGCCGCGGAGGCGCCGGCGCCCCCGGCGGAGGCCGTCCTGCTGGACATGCCCGCGGGCGGCTGATATCATATGCGTCGGTCCCGCGGCCGGCGGGCGATCCACCGTGCAGAAGCGACACCCGAGAGCAACCATGGCCGACATCAACATCCGTCAGGACGCGGACCCGCCGCAGGACGAGTACGCCACCTGGGAGATCATCCTCTGGATCATCGGGATCCTCGCGATCCCCGGCGTCCCCATCCTGATGGTGAAGCTGTTCACCCCGTTCAGCGGGATGTGATCCCGCGGGCCCGAGTCCGTCCCGCGCAGATAAACGAAGCGCCCCCCGGCCGAGAGGTCGGGGGGCGCTTCGCGTTTCTCCGGGATCAGGCCAGGGGGAGCCCCGAGCCCACCCGGGCGTGCTCGTCGTGGAGCCTGAGCAGCGGCCCGGCATCGGGGTGCTCGGCACCGCTCCCGAGCTCCTCCAGGAGCGCGCAGGTCGCGAACCCCTCGGAGGCGCGCGCGTACCTGGCCTCCCACTCGCGCATCGCCCCCTCCTCCCCGCCCTCGTAGGGAAAGCGCACCGGGGGGGTCTCCATCCCCACGCGCCAGGGCTTCGGGGTCAGGCGGGCCCGGAAGCTCTTCTGCGCCCGGCAGAGCCGGACGTACTGGGGATCGGCCCCCAGCGCGGACATCGCGGCGATGGCCTCCGCGTCCGTGGGGCCGAACGGGGCGTGCGTGACCGCGTAGCGCAGCCCCGAGTGCGTGCGGTAGACGCGCACCCGCCAGTCCGGGTGCCCCGCGATCCAGCTGCGCAGCCGCTCCAGCGCGGCCTCCGCCGGGTCCGCCGGAGCGGCCGCCGAGGCGGGCGCCGACGCGGGACCGAGGATCCCCTCCAGCACCGGCCGCAGGGGGGCCGGCAGCGCCTCCGCCGCGGGGCGGCCCAGGAGCCGGTCCAGCAGCGCCCAGACCGGCGAGGGCTGCTGGGCGGCGGGCCGGGGCCGCGGCCGGGGAACGTCCACGTCGATGAAGAAGAGGCGGGCGGCGTTCAGCACCAGCGCGCCGTAGGAGTTGCGGGTGAGCGCCGCGTCGGGGGCGGCGTCCGTGGCGCCCGGGAACTCGCGGATCACCTCCTCGCGGAGCGGCCGGTCCCCGTACGCGTACCGCTCCGGGAAGCCCTCCCCCCGCTCGATGCGCGAGGCGATCCGCCCCACCGCCTCGCGCGCCAGCGACTCCGCCTCGGCGGGGTCGGACCGCGACCCGCGCCAGACGTGGAAGTGGACGCGCTTGCCGGCGGGGGTCGTGGCCTGCGAGTCCGCGCGCGACCAGTAGCGGGGGATCAGCATGGGGGCTCCGGGGGAGGAGTGGGAGGGCGGCCGGGAGTGAAACGGGCGGCGGGGCTCAGTATCAGGGAGGGACGCCGTGGCCGCAAGCGGGACGAGGCCCCGCCGTG
>JBFMFL010000253.1:0-10556 GCA_040752145.1 Gemmatimonadota bacterium | reverse complement strand
AGAGCGTGTGCGCCTGCTCGCCGGCGCGCTCACCCAGCGTGTGTCCGCTGCCCACGTGGATGGGGGTGCGGCCGCGCAGGTCGGGCAGCGCGAAGTTGACGCGGCCGTCGCCGCCGAAGGTGGTGCCCAGGAGGGAGAAGAGCGCCTGGTTCTGGTTGATCGGGAGGAGCTGTCCGTTGCAGAGCGCCCATCCTTTGGGAGCAAAGACGAAGCTCATGATCCGGATCTCGGATAGGAACGGTTCGGCCATCGAGGTCTCCTGGTCTGGAGGGTGGGGGAGGTACGCCAGGGGTCCCGCGGTCCTGCACGAGCGCCCCTCCGGAACCGGAGGGGCGCTCGCTCTAGGGCCGGAGGCGGGCGGGGAGCCCGCCTCCGGGAAGGAGTGAATGGCTCACGGAAGCGAGCAGTTGGTGAAGCCGCTGGTCGCCGAGAGCAGCAGCACGCCGCCGCCGGCCGGGTTGAGCCCGGCGATGTAGGTCTCCACGCCCGGTGAGCTGGTCGCCGCCATGCCGTGTACTCCGAAGGTGTTGACGGCGGCGTTGGTGCCCTGCTTGCGAATCCCGATTCCCTGGTGGCCGCCGCTCCCCGCGCTGGTGTTGCCGGAGACGTTGGCGCAGACCGTGGTGTTGCCCACCGCGCTCCCGGAGTCGATCCGCAGCCCCGGGCGAACCCCCGAGAGCGGGGCGGCGACCGTGTTGTTCTGCAGCTTCACGCGCAGCGTCTGACTGGAGCCGCGCGCGATGGCCCAGATCCCCACCCCGTCGCTCTGGCTGACGTTGTTGCCGGTCACCGTCGCCGTGTAGGTGCCGTTGCTCGCCATGTTCGCCGTGCTGTCCGCGCCGATCTCCAGCCCGGCGGAGGCGAAGGTGTTGTTGGCGACGATGGTGTTGCCGTTGACCGTGGAGGTCATCGTCCCCTGCCCGAAGGAGGAGACCGCCATCGCCCGCCCGGTGGTGTGCCGAACGTCGTTGCTGGAGACGTCGAAGTTCGCCTGCCCCCGGCCGTTCAGCAGCGCCAGCAGCCCCTCCGTGCCGATGCGCGCGGCGGCGCTGGTGCCGCGGACCTGGTTGCTGGTGATGGACACCACGTTGGTGCCGCTGCCCACCGTGCCGCACTCGCCCAGCGGACCGCCCGCGCTGGCGTTGCCGCACTGCACCTGGAGCCCGGGCGACTGCATGCTGCCCGTGATCTGGTTGTTGGCGATGGTCGCCTTGGTGATCTTCGCCACGTTTCCGGCTCCCCCGAAGGCGATCACCCGGATCCCGCCGCCCTGGGTGGAGCTGTTGGTGAGCACGTTGCTGGAGAGGTTCAGGTCGCTGATCGTCCCGCTCCAGTTCTGGATGTCCACGTTGTGGAAGGCGGGCGCCGAGAGCGTGTTCCCGGTGATGGTCACCACGCCCGACAGGTTGTTCTCCGTCCCGGGGGCCGTGTCGGCGAAGAAGTCGATGTTGCTGGCGTTGGCGCCGCCGCCGGTACCCGAGGTGGCGATGGTGCTGTTGGTGAGCGTGAAGCCGACCACGCCCGTGCCGAAGATGCCGCTGCCGCCGTTGCTCTGCAGGCTGATGCGGTCGAAGGACGGGTTGCTCGTGCTGGTCAGCGAGACGCCGTGCCCGGTGGTGTTCTGGATCGTCCCGCCCGAGCCCGCCGTGCCCGTGCCCGTCACCAGCAGGCGGCCCACGGAGCCGGTGTTGTTCAGCACGATCCCGTTGGCCCCGCCGTTGGCGGAGATGCTCCGGAAGTTCAACCCGCCGCTCTCGATGGTGTCGTTGACCACACTGAGCGCGACACCACCCGCCGAGTTGATGGTGTTCCCTGTGCCCGTGACGCTCACCCGTCCCCCTCCGATGGCCTCGAAACCGTTGCCGGTGGTGGTGGTGATCGCGAGCCCGCCGCCGGTGAAGGAGATCGTCGCGCCGTCGTTGTTGAGGAGGTACACCCCGCGTTGCGTGGCCGAGCTGATCCGGACCTGCGGTCCGGAGAAGACGATCGAGCCGGCGGAGTTGCCGTTGATGCTGATGCCGAGAGCGGGCGTCACCGGGTTGATGCTCCCGGACACGGTGACCGTCCCACCGTTCTTGTTCCGGATCTGCACCTCGCCGCCGGTGGCGGACATCGTGCCCGGGAAGGTGAAGGAGCCGTTCCCGCCGTCCACGTAGATCGGCCCGGCCCCGGACGCCCCGGACAGGACGTCGGCGCCGGTGCCGAACGTGACCGGCGCGCTGGTGCCCACGTTCACGAGGTAGACGTTGGCGTTGCCGCCCGTGGACGTCACGGCCGGGAAGCTCCCCGAGATCGTCCCGTTGGTCAGGGAGAACGCGCGTCCGTTGGTGTTGATCCCCACCTCCGACACCGTCAGCGTCCCGAAATTGGACCCGTTGAGCGCCGTCCCGGTGGCGCCGACGCTCCCGAAGTTGAAGCCGCGGAGCAGGTTGCTCCCGTTGTCGGCGTTCAGCGTCAGTGCGTTCGTAGCGGACGCCGTCAGCGTGGGCGCCGTGCCGTTCATGGCCGGCTCGCTCCCGGCGTCCGCCGGCCAGGTCACCCCGGCGATGGAGCTGAGCGAGGCCGTGGCCCCCTGCCCGATGAGGCGCTGACCGTTCCGGAGCGAGAGCGTGCCCGTGTAGGTGCCGGTGTAGAGGAAGATCCCGTCGTTGTCGGCCGGATTGTTCCCGGTGCCGGTGTTGATCGCCGCCAGGCTGCCCAGGCTGTTGAACGGCGCGTCGTAGCGCCCGTCCCCGCCCGCGGCGGCCGAGGAGTTCACGAACCAGATCGGCGTCCCCACCGTCATCGACACCGTCGCAGGCGTGGTGGTCCCGAAGCCGTTGGTGATCGTGTAGGTGAAGCTCGCCGCCCCGTTGTAGCCCGCCGTCGGACGGAAGGTGAAGGTGCTGTCGGCGTTGAGCGTGGCCGTGCCGCCGGTTGCGCCGGTGATCGCCAGCTTCTTGCCGTCGCCGGCGTCGTTGGTCGTCACCCGGAACTGCGTGCTGGTGGCCGTGTTGATCGGTACGTTGCCGACCAGCACCGGCGAGTACGTGTCGCTGACCGCCGCCGGGCGCACGCCCACCGCGATGGTCACCTGCCCGTCCGAGGTGCCGCGGACGTTGGTCAGGCGATAGCGGAAGACGTAGTTGCCCGTGAAGCCGTCCGGCGGCGTGAAGGTGACGGTGCCGTCCGCGGCCACCGAGAGCGACCCGGTGGTGCGGTCGGTGCCCGGCAGCGGCGAAACGGTGCTGCCGGCCGCGTAGGTGGTCACGCTGCCGCCCAGCGAGTCCGCCCCGAAGGAGGTGATGGTCGCCGCCGGGAAGCCCAGGTTGTCGTTGGACAGCACCCCGGGCGCCGAGAGCGTGAACGTCTGCGGGCTGCCGCTGGTGCTGTAGAAGGCGTGGAACGGCTGCCCCGGCGCGCTGCCGGCGGCCGGGCCCTCGTTCACCGCCACCGGCGGGGCCTGCACGTCGAAGGAGTTGCTGGTGCCGCTCTCCGTCCCGCCGGTGCGGGTCGCCGTCAGCGTGAAGCTGCCCGGCGTGCCGAAGGTGACGGCGTGCGAGCTCAGCACGCCCGCGGTGAACGCCGCGGAGGTGTGCCCGCCCGAGATCCCGCCGGTGGGCGTGCTGGTGAAGCCCGTCGTGCCGGTGAAGCTGGTCACGGTGTTGTTGTACGCGTCCTGGGCGGTGACCCGGACGTTGAACGGCGTGCCGGCCAGCTGGCTGCCGATGGGTCCGCCGCCGGCCGCCTCCACCAGGAAGTGGTCCAGCGGGCCGTGCGTGACGCTGAAGGGGGCGCTGGTGGCGCCCGCCAGCGAACCGGAGTTCGCCGTCAGGTCGTAGCCCGCTCCCACCAGGTTGATGCTCAGGTCGGAGAAGGTCGCCACCCCGCCCGTCGCCGCCACCGTGGTCGTGCCGGAAAGCGTGCCGCCGCTCGGGTTGGTCCCGATCGCCACCGTCACGTTGTCCGACGCGTTCGGGTTCACGTTCCCGTACGCGTCCACCACCGAGACCCGGACCGCGGGCGAGATGGCGGCGCTGGCGACCGTCGTGCTCGGCTGCACCGAGAAGGCCAGCGAGGCCGGCGTTCCCGCGGACAGCGCCAGCGGGATCGAGTTGACGGACGTGAGCGGGGGCGCGGTGAAGCGCAGGGTGTACCCCCCGGCCGTGCCTCCGATGAAGAGGTTCGTGAAGGTCGCCACGCCGGAGGCGTCCGTCGTGGCCGTCAGGGTCCCTCCGAGCGTCCCGCTGCCCGCCAGGACCTCCGCGGTCACCGTCACGCCCGCCTGACCCACCGGGTTGCCGGAGGCGTCCTGGAGCTGGACCGCCGGCTGCTGCGCGAAGGCGACGCCCGCCTGCGCCGTCGCAGAGGGCTGCGTGGTGATCGCCAGCTGCGCCGGCGGGCCCGACTTGACGTACACGACCGCGGAGGTCGCCGGCGTCAGCCCGGTCGCCGAGAACGAAAGCGTGCGGGCACCCGCCGTCCCGGTGATGGACAGGTCCGTGAAGGTCGCCGCGCCGCCGGCATCCGTGGTCGCCGTCGTGGTGCCGCCCAGCGTGCCCCCGCCCGAGGCGATCGCCGCCGTCACGGTCACGCCCGCCTGGCTCACCGGGTTGCCCGAAGCGTCGCGCAGCTGGACCGTCGGCTGCCGCGGGAACGCGGTCCCGCCCTGCACGCTGTCGGACGGCTCGGTGGTGATCGTCAGCTGCGACGCCGCACCGGCCCGGACGTGGACCGGGTCGGAGGTGGCAGCGGTCAGGCCCGCCGCCGAGAAGGAGAGCGTGCGGTCGCCGACCGTGCCGGTGATGGTCAGGTCGGTGAAGGTCGCCACGCCCCCGGCGTCGGTGGTCGCCGTGAGCGTGCCGCCCAGCGTGCCGCCGCCCGATGCGATGGCCGCCGCCACGGAAACGCCCGCCTGGGCAACCGCGTTGCCGTACTGGTCGCGCAGCTGGACCACCGGCTGCCGCGGGAAGGCCACGCCGCTCTGCACCGAGTCGGACGGCTGCGTGGTGATGCCGAGCTGCGCGGCGGCCGCCGCCGTGCCCGTCGCCGTGAACGTGGCGGACAGGCTGCTGGCCGTGGCCGTCAGGGTGTTCGCCCCGGCGGTGGTGCCCAGCGTCCAGCTCCCCACCGTCGCGACGCCCGTGGCGTCCGTGGTCTGCGTCGCGCCCGTCACGCTCCCGCCGCCCGAGGCGACCGCGAACGTGACGCTCACCCCGGCGACCGGGTTGCCGTACTGGTCGGTGATGGTGACCGACGGGGCCGTCGCGACCGCCGAGCCGACGGTCGCCGTCTGCGCGTCGCCCGCCGTCTTGGCGATGTTGGCCGCCGCACCGCCGGTGCCCGTAGCCGAGAAGGTGGTGCTCAGCGCGCCGGCCGTCACGGTCAGCGTATTGGCGCCGGCCGTGGTCGCCAGCGTCCAGCTGCCCACGGTCGCCACGCCGCTCGCGTCGGTCGTCGCCGGGCTGCCGGTCACGCTGCCGTTGCCGGACGCGGCGAAGGTGACGCTGACGCCGGGGACCGGGTTGCCGTACTGGTCGGTGATCGTCACCGACGGGGCGGTCGCGACCGCGGTGCCGACGCTGGCCGTCTGGCCGTCACCCGCTGTCTTGGCGATGTTCGCCGCCGCGCCCACCGTGGCCGTGGCGGAGAAGGTCGTGCTCAGCGCGCCCGCCGTCGCCGTCAGCGTGTTGGCGCCCACGGTCGTGCCGAGGGTCCAGCTGCCGACCGTCGCCACGCCGCTCGCGTCGGTCGTCGCCGGGCTCCCGGTCACGCTGCCGTTCCCGGACGCGGCGAAGGTGACGGAGACGCCCGCGACCGGGTTGCCGTACTGGTCCGTGATCGTGACCGAGGGAGCCGTCGCCACCGCAGCGCCGACGCCGGCCGTCTGCCCGTCGCCGGCCGTCTTGGCGATGTTGGCCGCCGCGCCCACCGTGCCGGTGGCGGTGAAGGTGGTGCTCAGGGCGCCCGCGGTCGCGGTCAGCGTGTTGGCGCCGGCCGTGGTCGCCAGCGTCCAGCTGCCCGCCGTCGCCACGCCGCTGGCGTCGGTCGTCGCCGGGCTCCCGGTCACGCTGCCGTTGCCCGACGCCGCGAAGGTGACGCTCACCCCCGCGACCGGGTTGCCGTACTGGTCCGTGATCGTGACCGACGGGGCCGTCGCCACCGCGGTCCCGACGCCCGCCGTCTGCCCGTCGCCCGCGGTCCTGGCGATGTTCGCCGCCGCGCCGACCGTGCCGGTGGCGGTGAACGAGGTCGAGAGCGCGCCGGCGCTGGCCGTCAGCGTGTTGGCGCCGGCCGTGGTCGCCAGCGTCCAGCTGCCCACCGTCGCCACGCCGCTCGCGTCGGTCGTCGCCGGGCTCCCGGTCACGCTGCCGTTGCCCGACGCCGCGAAGGTGACGCTCACCCCCGCGACCGGGTTGCCGTACTGGTCCGTGACGGTCACGGAGGGGGCGGTCGCCACCGCCGAGCCGACGGTCGCCGTCTGCCCGTCGCCCGCCGTCTTGGTGAGGTTGGCCGCCGCGCCGACGGTGCCGCTGGCCGAGAACGTGGTGCTCAGGGCACCCGCCGTCGCGGTCAGCGTGTTGGCGCCGGCCGTGGTCGCCAGCGTCCAGCTGCCCGCCGTCGCCACGCCGCTCGCGTCGGTGGTCGCCGGGCTGCCGCTCACGCTGCCGTTCCCCGACGCCGCGAAGGTGACGGAGACGCCGGCGACCGGGTTCCCGTACTGGTCGGTGATCGTCACCGACGGGGCCGTCGCCACCGCGGTGCCGACCGCGGCGCTCTGCCCGTCGCCCGCCGTCCTGGCGATGTTGGCCGCGGCACCGACGGTGCCCGTGGCCGAGAACGTGGTGCTCAGGGCACCCGCCGTCGCGGTCAGCGTGTTGGCGCCGGCCGCGGTGGCGAGCGTCCAGCTCCCCACCGTCGCCACGCCGCTCGCGTCGGTGGTGGCCGGGCTGCCGGTCACGCTGCCGTTGCCGGACGCCGCGAAGGTGACGGAGACGCCCGCGACCGGGTTCCCGTACTGGTCGGTGATGGTGACCGACGGGGCAGTCGCCACCGCCGAGCCGGCGGTCGCCGTCTGCCCGTCGCCCGCCGTCCTGGTGATGTTGGCCGCCGCGCCGACGGTGCCCGTGGCCGAGAAGCTCGTGCTCAGCGCGCCCGCGGTCGCCGTCAGCGTGTTGCCGCCGACCGCGGTCGCCAGCGTCCAGCTGCCCACCGTCGCCACGCCGCTGGCGTCCGTCGTCGCCGGGCTGCCGGTGACGCTGCCGTTCCCCGACGCCGCGAAGGTGACGGAGACACCCGCGACCGGGTTGCCGTACTGGTCCGTGATCGTGACCGCGGGTGCGGTCGCCACCGCGGTGCCGACGGCGGCAGTCTGCCCGTCGCCGGCCGTCCTGGTGATGCTGGCCGCCGCGCCGGCCGTGCCGGTGGCGCCGAAGCTCGTGCTCAGCGCGCCCGCTGTCGCCGTCAGCGTGTTGCCGCCGACCGTGGTCGCCAGCGTCCAGCTGCCCACCGTCGCCACGCCGCTCGCGTCGGTCGTCGCCGGGCTGCCGGTGACGCTGCCGTTCCCCGACGCCGCGAAGGTGACGGAGACGCCCGCGACCGGGTTGCCGTACTGGTCGGTGATGGTGACCGACGGAGCCGTCGCCACCGCCGAGCCAGCGGTCGCCGTCTGCCCGTCGCCGGCCGTCTTGGCAAGGTTGGCCGCCGCGCCGACCGTCCCGGTGGCCGAGAACGAGGTCGAAAGCGCGCCCGCAGTCGCCGTCAGCGTGTTGGCGCCGACCGCGGTCGCCAGCGTCCAGCTGCCGACCGTCGCCACGCCGCTGGCGTCCGTCGTCGCCGGGCTGCCGGTGACGCTGCCGTTCCCCGACGCCGCGAAGGTCACGGAGATGCCGGGGACCGGGTTGCCGTACTGGTCGGTGATGGTGACCGACGGGGCAGTCGCCACCGCCGAGCCGACGGTCGCCGTCTGCGCGTCGCCGGCCGTCTTGGCAAGGTTGGCCGCCGCGCCGACCGTCCCGGTGGCCGAGAACGAGGTCGAAAGCGCGCCCGCCGTCGCCGTCAGCGTGTTGCCGCCGACCGTGGTCGCCAGCGTCCAGCTGCCCACCGTCGCCACGCCGCTCGCATCCGTCGTTGCGGGGCTGCCGGCGACGCTGCCGTTGCCGGACGCCGCGAAGGTCACGGCGACGCCCGCGACGGGGTTGCCGTACTGGTCCGTGATGGTGACCGAGGGGGCGGTCGGGACCGCCGAGCCCACCGCGGCGCTCTGCCCGTCGCCGGCCGTCTTGGCGATGTTCGCCGCCGCGCCCGCCGTGCCCGTCGCCGAGAAGGTGGCGGACAGGCTGCCGGCGGTGGCCGTCAGGGTGTTCGCCCCGGCGGTGGTGCCCAGCGTCCAGCTCCCCACGGTCGCGATCCCGCCCGCGTCTGTGGTCTGCGTCGCGCCCGTCACGCTCCCGCCGCCCGTGGCGACCGCGAAGGTGACGCTGACGCCGGAGACCGGGTTGCCGCTGCCGTCCGTCACCCGGACCGAGGGCGCCGTGGCGACCGCGGAGCCGGCGACCGCCGTCTGCGCGTCGCCCGCGTTGACGGCCATGCTCGCCGGGGCGCCCGCCGCCAGGTTGATGGTGCCGGAGGTGGCGCCCGTCAGCCCCGTGGCCGAGAAGCCCAGCGTGTACGCGCCCACCGGCCCGCCGACGGCGAGGTCCGTGAACGTCGCCGCGCCGGCCGCGTCCGTGTTCACCGTGGCCGTGCCGCCCAGCGTGCCGGTGCCGGAGGCGAGCGCCGCCGTCACGGCCACGCCGCTCTGCGCGACCGCGTTGCCGAACGCGTCGCGGAGCTGCACCACGGGCTGCTGCGGCAGGGCGATCCCGCTCTGCGCCGCCGCCGAGGGCTGCGTGGCGATCGCCAGCTGCGAGGCCGCGGCCGGGGTGGTGGCGGCCGAGAAGGTCAGCGGCGAGCCCGTGAGCCCGGCGGCCGTCGCGGTGACGCTCTGCGTCCCCACGGTGCCGCCGAAGGTCCAGACCACCGAGGCGACGCCCGAGCCGTCCGTCGCGGAGCTGGGCGCCGAGAGCGAGCCGCCGCCCGTGGCGACCGCCCAGGAGACCGTCACGCCGGCGACGCCGTTGCCGTTGGCGTCCACCACCCTGGCCTCCAGGGCGCGCGTGGTCGCCACCACGGCGGTGCCGCCGTCACCCGACTGGATGGAGATGGTGGCCGCCGCGCCCGGGATCCCCGTGGCGTTGACCGTCGCGCTCAGCCCGCCCTCGAGCGTCGCCGTCAGCGAGTTGGGCCCGGCCGTGGTACCCAGCGTCCAGCTCCCCACCGTGGCGATGCCGTTGCCGTCCGTCTTGGGGGTGGCGCCGGTGACGGTCCCGCCGCCCGTCGCGACCGCGAAGGTCACCGTCGCGTCCACCACCGGGTTGCCGCGGGCGTCCGTCACCCGCACCGAGGGCGGCGTCGCCACCGCGCTCCCGGCCACGGCCGTCTGCCCGTCGCCCGCCACGACCACGATGCTGCTGGGCGCCGCGGAGACGCCCGTCGCCGTGAACACCACCGAGTCGGCGCCCGCGGCCCTGACGCTCACCCGGTTCAGGCCGGCGTCCGGCCCCAGGGTGAACACCGCGCGCACCCGGCCGGCGCTGTCGGTCCGCTCCTCCAGCGGGCGGATCGTCCCGCCGCCCTGGATCACCGTCCAGGTGAGCACCCGGTTGGCGACTCCGCGCCCGGCCGCGTTCACCAGCTGCGCCACCAGGAAGTCGGCGGGGGGCTGCCCCACCGTGCCCGTCTGGTTGTCGCCGGCCGCCTTGACCAGCGTCAGGCCGGTCGCGGCGCGCGGCAGGATCGCGTACGTCCCGCCCCCGGCCAGCATCGCGCTCGCCACCCCGGCCCGGACGTCGACCGTCCCGCCCGGGACCTCTTCCCACGCGTCGCCCGCGCGCCGGTGGATGCGCAGCTCCTCCGCGGCCGCGCCCCCGGGCACCGCGCCCGGGTCGTAGCGCAGCACCAGCCGCACGGGCTTCACGAAGCGCTGCCCGTCCGGCCCGACCGCCAGCGCCGAGCCGGGGAGCAGCCCCGGCGCCGCCGGCACCGCCGCGGGCTCCACCGTCACGTACACGGCCTCGGCCAGGGCCCCGTCCGGGAACTCCACCCGGATGGAGTCGGCCCGGGAGACCACCGCTCCCCCCGCGGCTCCCACCGTGCCGGACAGGAGCCGCCGGCCCACGGGGTAGCGCGCCACGTCCTTGCCGACGACGCGGGCCAGGATGACCAGCGCGTCCAGCGCCGTCACCTGGCCGTTGCCGTCCGCGTCGCCGTCGAGCTCGGCGGAGTATCCCGCGGGGAGGGGCTTGCCCACCACGTGGGAGAGCACCGCCAGCGCGTCGGAGGCGGTGAGGTTGCCGTCGGCGGTGACGTCGCCGCGGATCCCGATCGCGCCCGACTGGGCGGCGGCCGGGCGCGCGGAGGCGCCGAACAGGAAGAGGAGCGCGCCGCACAGTAGGGCGAGCCTGGGAAGGAACCGCATCTTGGTCTCCCGGGAAGGAATCAGGGCTGGCAAACGAACGTCGTCGGGTCCGCGGGAT
>JBFMFL010000252.1:0-10573 GCA_040752145.1 Gemmatimonadota bacterium | reverse complement strand
GGCGCCGGGGGCGGCCTGGGGTGGGCGGGCAGGTGCCGGCGCTGTGTCCTCCGGATCGGTTGCATGGCTTCCTCCCGTTCGGTTCCCGTGAGTGCGGGCCGCGCCTGCGGACGGTGGCGCTCCCCGTTCGCTCCGTCCGCCCGGCACGAAAGAATCTAGCCGCGCGCGACCCATTCAACAAATTCATTATTCCTTGCTCGCGCATTCATTCCGCTTATGCATTTCCGGCTGCTCGGGCGGCGTTGGCGCGGGCGAGCGAGGCGTAGGCGGCGCGCTCCTGCTCGCGGTGCTGGCGGCGCTCCAGGAGCCAGCCCAGGGCGACGGCGGCGAGGATGCCGGTGAGCACCGTCGCCGTGGCCACGCGCAGCTCCGGGCCCAGCAGGTCGAAGAAGACGGTGACCACGTCCAGCACCAGCACCAGCGCCACGAAGGCCCAGCGTGAAAGTCGGCGCATCTGCGTTCGCTCCGGGTCGGAGGGTCGGTGGAATCAGGACGGGGCCGGGGACGGCTCGCGGCGCGGCGCGGGGGGCGGGGCGGCGGGCGCGCCGTCCCCCTCCGCGGGGAGCCACAGGGTGAAGGTGGAGCCGCGCCCCACCTCGCTCTCCACCGTCAGCTCGCCGCCCAGCATGCGCGCGATCCGCCGGGCGATGGACAGGCCGATCCCGGCGCCCTGCGCCTGCCCGGGGTGCGCGCGGTGGAACTCCTCGAACACGCGCTCCCGCTCCTCCGCGGGGATCCCCACCCCGGTGTCGGCCACCTCCACGGCCACCCAGGGCCCGGGGCCGGGGGCGCGTCCCCCTTCGCGCACGCGGGCGCGCACCTCCACCCCGCCGGCGGGGGTGTACTTGACGGCGTTGGAGAGCAGGTTGCCCAGCACCTGGCGCACCCGGCTCTCGTCGGCGCGGACGGCGAGCGGATCCGCCGGGACGTCGATGGACAGGGCGAGCCCGGCGGCCGCGGCGGCCGCGCGGTAGTCCTCCGCGGTCTCGCGCACCAGGCGGGCCGCGTCGGCGGCGCGGCGCTCCACCTCCACCGCGCTCTCCACCCGGGCCAGCGCCAGCAGGTCCTGGATCACCCCGATGGTCTCCTGCGTCGCCCTGCGGATCCTCCCCACCACGTGCAGCTGCTCCGGGGTGAGCGGGCCCTTGATCCCGTTCTCCAGCAGGTAGGCGTAGCCGTCCACCACCCCCAGGGGGTTCTTGAGGTCGTGGGTCACCCCGCGCACGAAGGCCACCTTGTCCTCCATGCTCCGCTCCGCCTCCAGCCGGCGGCGCTCCGCCTCCTCGGCGTGGCGGCGCGAGGCGGTCACCAGCCTCCGCATCCGCCGCCCCAGCGCCAGCGCCACGCCCCCCCACAGCAGCGCCAGCGCGGCCAGGCCGACGATCAGCCAGCGCTCCGTGCGCTGCACCGCGCGGATGACCGCGTGGAGCTCGCGGGCGCGGGCCTCGATCGCCGCGTCCAGCCGCGCCGACGCGGCGAGGGTGGCCCCGTACAGCTCCTCCTGCGCCTCCAGCTCCTCGCCCGACTCCGGGAGGTCGGCGTACCACAGGGAGAGCAGCCCCCGCAGCTCCCCGGCGCGGGCTCCCACCTCCGGGCCGAGCCCGGGGAGCAGCGGCTCCAGCGCGGCGCGGACGGGCCGCTCCTCGGCCACGCGCTCGCGGAGGCGGTCCAGCCAGGCGGAGTCGCCGGTGAGCAGGAACGAGCGGCGGGCGGAGACCTGCAGCGCGAGCAGCCGCTGCTGGTCGTGGACGTGGGCCTCGGCGGGCTCCACCCGCTCCGCCAGCTCCCGGTACAGCGCCGCGGTGCGGTGCTCCACCCGCACCAGGAGCACGACCATGGCGAGCAGGCAGAGCACCACCCCCACCAGGGGGGCGATGGCGCCCCAGCCGTCCACGAAGTCGCGGCGCGCGGGGCTCATTGCGGAACGGTCGGGCATCGGTCTCTCCGGGGCGCGGGGCGGGCTCGGGTGCGACGGCGGCGGGGGGCGTACCGCCCGCCCCCCGCCGCCTGCGCTACCCCGCCGCCCCGCGCGCGTGGCGCGGGTGCTCACCTCCCCAGCCGCGCCATCCCCCGGCCGCGCGGCGCGGTCGCCGTCGCCGAGCGCCACCACTTCTCCAGGCTGATGGCGAACAGCACCGTGGAGGCGACCGCCACCGACTTGAGCAGCGCGTCCGCGTTCAGCGGCGCCGTCCCGAACACCGCGTTCATGAACGGCAGGTACACGAACGCGGCCTGGAGCGCCAGCAGCGCCGCGATCCCCAGGTACACCGCCGGGTTGCTCCACAGCCCGATGCGCAGCACCGAGTCGCGCAGCGAGCGGCAGTTGAGCAGGTAGAACACCTGGAACAGGATCACCGTGGTCACCGCCATGGTCTGCGCCTCGCGCAGCGCCACCTCCGCCGGCACCCCGCGCCCGGTCTCCAGCCCGTACTCGTACAGGAACAGCCCCAGCGCCCCGGCCGCCATGAGCAGCGCCACCGCCACCGTGCGCGCCACCACGAACCCGCCCAGCACCGGCGCGTCCGGCCGCCGCGGGGCGCGCCGCATCACGTCGGGCTCCATCGCCTCCAGGGCCAGGGGGAGCGCCAGCGCCACCGTCGCCACCAGGTTGATCCACAGGATCTGCGTGGGCGTCATGGGGAGGAGCGGGTCCCCTCCGGCCATGGGAAAGAACGCCACCGCCGCCAGCAGGATCACCGCCAGCCCCAGGTTGGTGGGGAGCACGAACGCCAGCGACTTGATCAGGTTGTCGTAGACGCGCCGCCCCTCCTCCACCGCCGCGGCGATGCTGGCGAAGTTGTCGTCCACCAGCACCATGTCGGCCGACTCCTTGGACACCGCGGTGCCGGTGATCCCCATCGCCACCCCGATGTCGGCCTGGCGCAGCGCCGGGGCGTCGTTGACGCCGTCGCCGGTCATCGCCACCACCTCGCCCTGCGCCTGGAGCGCCCGCACCAGCCGCAGCTTGTGCTCCGGCGCCACCCGCGCGAACACGTTCACCCGGCGCACCACCTCCGCCAGCTCCGCGTCGGACAGGGCGGCCAGCTCCTCGCCGGCCATCGCCTCGCCCACGGGGGAGAGCAGCCCCAGCTCCCGCCCGATGGCCGCGGCGGTGGTGCGGTGGTCGCCGGTGATCATCTTCACCGTGATCCCCGCGCGGTGGCAGGCGGCGATGGCGCGCATCGCCTCCGGCCGCGGCGGGTCGATCATCCCCTGCAGGCCCAGGAAGACGAAGCCGTCCTCCACGTCCGCCTCGTCGAGCTCGTCCCGCCCGGCCGCCGGACCGGCGGCGAAGGCCAGCACCCGCATCCCCGCGGAGGCCATGCGCTCCACCTCGCGCAGCACGGCGCGGGCGTCCTCCTCGCCGCCGGGGAAGGCGCAGCGGGCCACCACCACCTCGGGCGCGCCCTTGAGGTACACGACCCGGCTCCCGTCCGGCCCCGCGTGCAGCGTCGCCATGAACTGCCGCTCGGACTCGAAGGGGACCGCGTCCAGCCGCGGCCACTCGCGGCGCAGCGCCTCCACGTCCAGCCCGGCCTTGCGCGCGGCCACCACCAGCGCCCCCTCGGTGGGGTCGCCGTCCACCCGCCACGTCCCGTCCTCCTCGTGCAGCGCGGCGTCGCTGCACAGCGCGCCGGCCCGCATCAGCTCCTGCGCGTCGCCCGGGAGCTTCCACGCGGCGCCGCCGCCGTCCGCGCGGGTGAACTCGCCGTGCGGGGCGTACCCCACGCCGCTCACCCGGAAGGCGCCGCGCGGCGTCCACGCCTCCTTCACGGTCATCTCGTTGCGGGTCAGCGTCCCCGTCTTGTCCGAGCAGATCACCGTGGTGCTCCCCAGCGTCTCGCAGGCGGGGAGCCGGCGGATCACCGCGCGCCGCCTGGCCATGCGCTGCACCCCGATCGCCAGCGCGATGGTGACGATGGCCGGCAGCCCCTCGGGGATCGCGCCCACGGCCATGGTGATGGCCGCCAGCAGCGCGTCCATCAGCGGGTAGCCGCGCCACATCCCCACCGCCATGAGCAGCGCCGCGGTCGCCAGGATGCCCACGGTGAGCCACTTCCCCACCACCGCCAGCTGCCGGGTGAGCGGCGTCTCCAGGTGGGTGGTCTCGCGCAGCATGGCTGAGATCCGCCCCAGCTCGGTGCCCGCGCCGGTGGCCACCACCACGCCGGTGCCGGTGCCGTACGTCACCAGCGTGCCGCCGTACGCCATGTTGACGCGGTCGCCCAGCGGGGCCCCCTCCGCGAGCGCCTCCACCGACTTGGCGGTCGGCACCGACTCGCCGGTCAGCGCGGCCTCCTCCACCCGCAGCGAGCGCACCGCGAGCAGGCGGACGTCCGCCGGCACCTTGTCGCCCGACTTCAGCTCCACCACGTCGCCGGGGACCAGCTGCGTCGCGGGGACGACCGAGCGCTCGCCCATGCGCAGCACCGTGGCCGTCTCCGGCACCATGTCGATCAGCGCCTCGATGGCCCGCCCCGCCCGCATCTCCTGGACGAAGCCGATGAGCGTGTTGAGCACCACCACCCCCAGCACCACGATGCCGTCCACGGTCTTCCCCATCGCCAGCGCCACGCCGGCCGCGGCGAGCAGCACGTAGATCAGCGGCGTGTTCACCTGGCGCAGCACCAGCGCCCACGGGCTCTCGCGGGCCGCGCGCGGCAGCGCGTTGGGGCCCAGAACCTCCAGGCGCCGCTTCGCCTCCACCGGGCTCAGCCCCCCGGCGGGGGCGTCCAGCTCGCGCAGCACCGCCTCGGGCGGCGCGGCGTGCCAGGCGCGGACCGGGGCCTCCCCCCGCGTACCCGCCGTCTTCGCCTCCATCTCCCTGGTCTCCGGCATCGTCGTCCCTCCGTGTGTGCGGATGGGCCGTGGCAAAACGAAAAGCCACCACGGCGTGCGTGCGTCGTGGTGGTCTCGCGCAATGCGTCGTGCGACGCCGGTGGTCCGCCGGGAGCCGCGGGGCTCCGTGCTGACGACGATCCACCCCCGCGATCGTCGCGGGCGGCTACTCCCCAACCATTTCCAAGCTAGGGGTCCCCATGGATCACGACAAATGCATATCTGTTTGACGATGCATAACCCATCTCTATGGATATGGGGGGCGGAGGGGGGCGGGACACCCCGTCCCCTTCCGCGGTCCGGCTCAGTGGGCCCTGGTGACCCGGCCGATGAAGACGCTGGTGAGCAGGGCGAAGACGTAGGCCTGCAGGACGGCCACGAACACCTTGAGCAGCGTCATCGCCACCGCCATCAGCAGCGGCGCGGGCGCCAGCAGGTACGACCCGGCGGCCGCCACCATCCCGAGCACGGTGTAGATGAGGATCTTGCCGGCCAGCATGTTCGCCATGAGCCGCAGCGCCAGCGCGAAGGGCCGCATCACCCTGCCCAGCAGCTCCAGCGGCGCCAGCGCGACGGCCATCGCCCAGCCGCCCACCGGGCCCATTCCCGCCGGCCGGTGAAAGATCGTGCCCAGGTACCCCCTCACCCCGTTCCTCCGCAGCCCCGCCAGCTCGCAGACCACGAAGACCGTGAGCGCCAGCGCCGCGGTGACCGAGAAGTTGGCGGTCGCCGCCACCCCGAACGGGACCAGCCCGAGCAGGTTGGCGAACAGGATGAAGAAGAACAGCGTCAGCACGAAGGGCACGTACCGCTCGCCCCCGGGGCCGATCGCCGGCACCACCACCCTGTCGCGGAGGGCCACGGCGAGCATCTCCAGCGCGCCGGCCGCCACCCGGGAGCCCCCCCGGCCGGCGGCAGCCCGCGCCCGCAGCCGGGAAACGGGGACCAGCACCCCCACGGTGAGAAGCGCCGCCGCCCACGTGAACACGGTGTGCTTGGTGGGGGTCAGGTCCACCGGGCCCACCATCCAGGACCCGGCCGGGGGGAGCACGACCGTGCCGAACGGCGTGCCGAAGTAGCGCGCGTCCGTGGCGTAGCGGAGCGGGTCCACGCTCCCCTGCGCCGCGGCTCCGGTCGCGAAGCACGCCAGGAGGACGGCCGCCGGGAAAAGAGTCGAGATCATCGGTTTCCTCCATGTCGGTCGGCCGGGCACGAGCCCGGCGTCGGTTTCAGCTCACGAGGCGCGGCGGACCGCCGCGCCTCCCGCCCCCGTCCGCGGCCGTTCAGGCGGCCCTCGGCTCCGGGTCCCGCGCCGCCGCGGCGATCTGCTCCGCCTCGCGGTGGTCGCGGGCCACGATCTCCGCCCGCTCCTCCCTCGCCTCGGCGAGGATCGCCTCGCGCATCCGCTCGGCCACCTCGCGCGCCTCCCGGAAGTCCCTCCGGATCCGCGCGCGCGCCTCCTCCAGCTCGCGCGCCGCCTCCCGCCGCATCGCCACCGCCCGGGCTCGCTCCTCCTCCGCCGCGGCGGCGAGCTCGCGCAGGTGCCGCTCGCGCGCTTCCACCACCGCGAGCAGCCGCGGCCAGGCGTAGCGGCGCAGCAGTGCGAACGCCGCCACGAAGGAGACCACCGTCCAGGCGGCCAGGCCGAGGTGAGGGGCCAGGACTCCCCCGGGCGTCTCCGCCGCGAGGGTCCCGGGAGCGAGCGGGAGCAGCAGCAGTCCCGCCCCGGCCCCCCGGCAGAGCCGCCGGCGGCGCTCGTCGTCGTGCGCCCGGATGAGCAGCGCCACTCCGCAGACGACGCCCGCCACGAGGACCACCAGGCCGGCGGTGACGTCCACCAGCACGCCCACCGCCCAGAACCCGGCGGCCGCCCCGACGAGCGCCGCCACACCGATCCGATCGTTCATGGTCGTTCTCTCCCGGTTGGCCGCGGGCCACGCAAAAAAGCGAGACCCTACGGCACGTGTCGTGTCGTAGTGGTCTCGCCCCGTTCCACCGAGCCGACCGGGGGCACTCCCGGCGCCCCGAAATGACGATCGGCTCTCCTGGCGTCCCGGATCCGCCGCGGGCCGGCCAGCGGGCTACTCCCCACGGCTACCAATCTGCTTCGGATGCGGCCGGCGGTCAAACTCAAAAAATAGATGCTATTTATAGATGCAGGATAAGGCTTCGGGATTTCAAGCGATGCCCCGGGAATGACACATCACTTTCATCTATGATTCACACCCGGGAGGCCGCCTCTATGCCCAGGGGGCCAGCCGCCGCACCGCCTCCGTCCCGAGCACCGCCGCCCCCGTCCCCAGCGCGGCGAACACCGCCGCGGAGACCGCGAGCGCCGCGCCCCCCCAGGCGGCGAGCAGCCCGTCGCGGTGGGTCCAGGCCAGGGCGAAGCAGAGGATCGCCAGCGCGGGGAAGGTGTTGGTCAGCGGGAGGAGCGGGACGGGAACCGCCAGGAGCAGCGCGCCCAGCACGATGCCGCCCCCGCACAGGCGGCGCCCGCGCGCGCCCTCCACCAGGCGCGCGTGGCGCGCCCGCGCGAAGCGCGCCGCCCGGGCGAGCACCGCCTCCAGCACCCGGCCCATGGCCCGGTGCACCGGCTCCGGCAGGCGCACGTGGAGCAGCCGGTCGGGGAGCGCGGCGCGCCCCCCGCGCGCCAGCCGCCACCCCAGCAGCGCGATGGCGGCGCTGGCCGGGGTGGTGACCGGCCCCAGGCTCACCGGCGACAGGAAGGGGAGCGCCAGGAGCGCCGCCCCCAGCGCCGCCCCGCCCGGGCCCAGCGGGCGGAGCAGGTCCCCCAGCCGGCCGGGTCGCCCTCGTGGTGCTTCCGCTCCACCTCGGCGAGCGCCCGGCGCAGCAGCTCCCCCGGGGCGCCGCCGTGGCCCCGCCCGTGGTCTTGCCGCACGGCCGGCCCTCAGCTGAACACCGGGACCCGCTCCGCGGGCCGCGCGGAGTCCGTGGCGGGCGCGGCCCGCGCCTCCGCCCGCCACAGCGCCGGCGGGACGAGCAGCACCGGGCAGGGCGCCGCGCGCGACACCTCCGCCGACACGCTCCCCTGCAGGGCGCGGCGCAGCACGCCGGCCCCGCTGGCGGCCACCACCAGCAGGTCCGCCCGCTCCTGCCGCGCGTAGCGGACGATGGCGAGCGCCGGGTCGCCGTCCCAGAGCACCTCCTCCGTGACGTGCACCCCGGCCGCGCCGCGCACCGCCCGCGCCGCCGCCTCCACCTCCTCGTGCAGCTTCGGCCCCACCACGGCCCGGTCGAAGGACGGGCTCCCCAGCTCGAAGACGTGCGGCAGGACGTGCAGCACCCGCACCTCCGCCCCGCCGATGGCGATCTCGCCCTCCCAGGTGCCGAGCGCGCCGCACCACCCCAGCGCCAGCTCCAGCGCCGCGCGCGCCGGGCGGGACAGGTCCATGGCGACCACCACCCGCCGGAAGGGGAGCTGCAGCCTCCCCCGGGCCACCAGGCAGGGGACCCCGGCGGCGCGCACCACCCGCTCGGCGGTGGAGGCCCAGAGCGCGTCCATCCGGCCGCGGGAGCGGTGCGGGCCCATCACCATCAGCTCCGCCCCCACCCCCTCGGCCTGGTCCAGGATGGCGCGGTGGGTGGCGTACACGGTGACGTCGCGGCTCGCCACCCGCACCCCCGGCGGCACCGCCCGCGCGGCCTGCGACTCCAGCGCCGCGCCCGCCGCGCGCAGGTGCCCCTCGAACGTCGGGACGACCCCGGTGCCGTGGCCGTCCACCACCGCGAAGTCGCAGGCGTGCAGCAGGTGGAGCACGGCCCCGGTGCGCTCCGCCAGGGCGGCCGCGGCCCGTACCGCCCCATCGGACGCGGGGGTGAGGTCGGACGCGGCCAGGATGGACCGGGTAGGAACGTGCGTCATGGAAGTCCTCCTGCCTCGGGAGCGGCACGCCGCTCGGTGGCTCTCACGGGAATGCTCACGGGGAGGACGATAACCGCGCTTAACCCATCACACAAATGCAATTATCCGCCCCATACCATACACAAAATCTATATGTTGAAAGAGAGGGGCGATTAAACTTTCTTAACCTGCGCATAGATGGAACCTATACCCCCGGCGCACGCTCCCGGCAGAAACCCTTGCCACGCCTCGCTTTTCGCCTCGCGAGCCGGCAAACGCGCAGCGCACGCCCCACCGATCCCCGCAGCTTCCTGAATGAGAAGCCCCTTGATCGGCCGGGCCCGACCACGCATATTCGTCGCCGTGGGGAGTAGCCTGCCGGACGGGGGCGCGCAGCGGCGCCCGCCGATCCCGGACCGACCAGTCGTCACCACGGGACCCCAAGACGGTCCCCGGCTGGCCGGGGGAAACCAGGGCGAGACCACTACGACGCTCCGTGTCGTAGGGTCTCGCCTTTTCGCGTTTCCCTGCGGACGGGGAGGGACAACCACGGAGGCCTGAATGATCGGTATGATGATGCTGGTTCTGGCGACGGCCGCCGCCGCGGGCGCGGCCGGGCTCCTGGTCCGGGCGGTGAGCGGCGAGCACCTGCTGGTGCTGCGCGGCGCCGGGGCGGAGCTGCGGCTCTACGAGCGGCGGCCGGACGGGCGCTACGGCCCCCTGCCGGCGTCCGGCCTCCCCGCGTCGCTCTGGCGGTTCGCGCGGGGGACGCCGCTCCCGGCGCCCGCGCGGGCCGCGGCGGGCCGGGCCGGGCGCCCGGTGTTCTGAGACCCTTGCACCCTGGAAGAGAAAGGAGGAGCGATGAACAACCTCAGGGTCTTCCTGCTCATGGCCGGGCTCACGGCGCTCTTCGGGGCGCTGGGGAGCGCGCTGGGCGGCACCGCCGGCATGGCGGCCGCCCTGGCCTTCGCGGGAATCATGAACGTGGTGATGTACTGGGCGTCGTCCAGGATGGTGCTGAAGATGTACCGCGCGCAGGTCGTCACCGAGCGGGAGGCGCCGGAGCTGTACCGGATGGTGGACCGGCTGCGCAACCGCGCCGGGCTCCCCATGCCCACGGTGGCGGTCGCGCCGCACCAGCAGCCCAACGCCTTCGCCACCGGGCGCAACCCGGAGAACGCGGTGGTGTGCGTCACGGCGGGGCTGATGGAGCTGGTGGACCGGGACGAGCTGGAGGGGGTGATCGCGCACGAGCTGGCGCACATCAAGAACCGCGACATGCTCCTGCAGACGGTGACCGCCACCATGGCCGGCGCCATCTCCAACCTGGCCAACTTCGGGATCTTCTTCGCCGCCTCGGACGACGAGGAGGGCGGGATGAACCCCGTGGCGGCCATCGCCATGGCGATCCTGGCGCCCATCGCGGCGATGATCATCCAGTTCGCCATCTCGCGGCAGCGCGAGTTCAAGGCGGACGCCGTGGGCGCCGAGATCTGCGGCCGCCCCCTGGCGCTGGCCGGCGCCCTGGAGAAGCTGGAGGCCTACGCCCACCGCATCCCCATGCACGTGGCGCCGGCCGCCGCCCCGCTGGCCCAGGTCAACCCGCTGGCCGCGTACGGCGGCGGCATGATGAAGCTGTTCTCCACCCACCCCGCCACGCAGGAGCGCGTCGCCCGCCTGCGCGCGCTGGCCGCCGAGACGGGCACGCCAGGCGCCGCGAGGCTGCGGATGTCGGCGTGACGAAACGGAAGTACGAAAGTGCGTGAGTGCGGGAGTGCGAAGAAGCGCCCCCGCCGGGAGATCCCGGCGGGGGCGTCTTGCCCTCACCCGGCTCGCTTGAGGCTCGCCACCCTCTCCCAATTCTGGGAG
>JBFMFL010000251.1:0-10582 GCA_040752145.1 Gemmatimonadota bacterium | reverse complement strand
GCCTCAAGCGAGCCGGGTGGGGACCCGCGGACGCAGCCCATCACCCGTTGATGCACGAGAAAAGCCCCTCCCCCGCTTGCGGGGGAGGGGTTGGGGAGGGGGGCCCCCGCGGACGCCAGCGCGAGCCCCGCGTGAGGGATTTCGGCCCGAAGGGGCGAGACCCGGCGGGGCAGTTTCCGCCGGGTCTCGACTCCGTTGCAGACGGTCGTTTCGTCTGCTACGGAGCCGCAGCCCGACCCCGCGCCAGCGGGGGCACGCCCAAACCCGCAGTTCAAAGCCGTTGCGGTTCGTCTACCGACTCGAACCGGGAATGCGCAGCACCTGTCCGGGAACGATGCGGGACGACCGCATGGAGTTGGCCGACTTGATCCGCGCCACGCTGGTCCCGTAGCGCAGCGAGATGTGGGACAGCGTCTCGCCGCGCTTGACGCGGTGGGTCCTCCGCTCCGCCGTCTCGCCGCGGGACGCGGAGGACCGGCCGGACACCGCCTTCTTCGCCGACGCGGACCGGGAGGGGGAGGAATCCCCCTGGCGCCCGACGTAGGCCCGGTACGGCTCCGGGAACACCGCCACGTGGAAGTGCGGCGGGTTGCGCTCCTCGGTGGCGTCCAGCACGCCGTTCCCCTCCAGCGCCAGCAGCGTCTCGCGCAGCCAGCTCGCGCACCGCGCCCGCGCGGGCTTGCGGATGTCGATGGCCATGCCGGTGGGGTGCACCGACTTGTCCACGCTGTTGACGAGCCGGAACGAGCGCGGGCGCACGGCGCTGGTCACCACCATCTTCTCGCCGCAGTGGCCGCGGTACTGCTCCGCCAGCCGCCGCACGAAGGTGACGGTGGTGGGGAGGACGTACGGGTAGGTGACCTGGTGGATCCGGAAGTCCGCGTTGCCGCGCAGCTTCACCAGGTCACCGCGGTCCGCCGCCGACCGCACGCTGGAGCCGTTGCGGAAGAAGGTGAGGTCGTGGTCGTGGGCCTTGCGGTAGGCGCGGTCCACGGCGGCGCGGGAGCCGCGCAGCGTCTGCGCGTCCGCGGGGAGGGCGTGGAGCGCCGCGCCCAGGGCGAGCGGGAGAGCGATGAGGACGGGGTGGAGTCGCATGATGGGACGGTGCCGCGTGCGTGGTCCGGGCGCCCGCGGGGGAGCGCTCCGGTCCGACCCTCCCGGGGCCGGTGCGTCGCTGGAGCGGAAGGGTGAAAGGCCAGTTTACAACCGCGGGGCGGCCCGGTCAACCGACACGGGCCGCGCCACTTCGGACGGGCGGAATCAGTCGCCGCCCACCAGGCCGGCGGAGCGCTCCGCGCCGTAGAGGCGGCGGTACACCGCGGCGTTGCGGAGCACCACCTGCACGTACCCGCGGGTCTCGTCGAAGGGGATGCGCTCGCGGAAGCGGTCCACGTCGCCGCCGTAGCCCAGCTCGCGCCTCCAGCGGTCGGCGCGCGAGGGGCCGGCGTTGTAGGCGGCGAGCGCCAGGTCCTCGGCGCCGTCGTACCGGCGCAGCTGGTCGCGCAGGTAGCGCGCGCCCATCGCCAGGTTGACCTCGGGGACGTCCAGCAGCGACTCGCGGAAGACGCGCACCCCGGCGCCGGGGGCCAGCCAGCGGCCGGTGGAGGGCATGATCTGCCCCAGCCCCCGGGCGCCCACGCGGGAGCGCGCCTCCGGGTCCCACGACGACTCCTGCCGCACCAGCCCGGCCAGGAGCGCGGGGTCGATCCCGGCGTCCTCCGCCTCGTCCTCCACGATCTCGCGGTAGGGGAAGGGGAACACCACCCGCAGCAGCCGCCGGTCCCAGCGCCCGCCGCGCGCCTCCAGCAGCCGCCGCCCCATGCGGATGGCCTCCACCGTGTGGCCCCGGTCGCGCACCCCCTCGGCCAGCGCCAGGAGCGCAACGGGACGGCGCTCGTAGCGGCGCTGCGCGGCGTCCAGCTCGTCGCGCCACTCCGCCTGCAGCCCGGCGTCCTCCAGCCAGCCGAGGCGCAGCAGCACGGCCGCGGCGTCCGAGGCGTCGGAGGCCAGCCCCACCCAGGGCTGCGGGCTGGCCAGGGTGCGCGCCAGCGGGTCGGCGCCCAGGCGCTCCCCGGCGCGCACCGCGTGGTACGAGGCCGGCTCGGCGGCCATGGCGGCGGTGTACATGGCGCGCGCCGCCGCCTCGCGCCCGGCCCGCTCGTGGATCACCCCGGCGGCGTAGGCGGCGCGGGCCGCGTCGTCGCCGTGCGGGTAGCGCGCCACGAACTCCTCCCAGGCGCGCGCCGCGGCGGCGGGGTCGCCCGCCTTCTGGCTGCGGTCGCCCACGCGGAACAGCGCCTCCCGCGCCTCGGGCGAGCCGCCCACGGCGGCCGACTGGCGGTAGTAGGCGATGGCCTGCGCGCGGTTGCCGGTCTGGTCGCCCAGCACGAACAGGGCGACGCCGGCGGCGGGGGTGCCGGCGCGGGTCTCGGCGACGCGGCGCAGCGCGGCCATCCCGGCGCCGGGGTCGATGCGCAGCAGCGCGCGGGCGGCGCCCACCTCCGCCTCGGCGGCGCGGGCGGGGTCGGCCAGGCGCGCGGCGGCATCCTGGAGCACGGCGCGCGCGGGGCCGAAGTCGCGCTCCTCCAGGAGCAGCCGGCCCTGGCGGAGCCGCAGCTCGGGGTCGTCCGGCGCGCCGGCGGCGATGGACAGGCGGATGGAGCGGGCGGCGAGCCCCGGCTTCCTGGCCGCCTCGAAGGCGGCGGCGCGGGCGGTCTCCTCGGCGGCGGTGGGCGAGCCGGCCACCTCGCCCAGGAGGCGCGCGGCCTGGAGCCGCACCTCCGCGGCGGCGGCGGAGTCTGCGGCGACGGCGCGGAGCAGCTCGCGGGCCTCGGCGGCGCGGCCCAGCGGGGCCAGGAGGCGGGCGCGGTCCAGCGACAGCGAGGCCGCGTCCGCGCGCTCGCCCAGCGCGGCGAGCGCCTGCGCCTCGCGCTCCAGCCGCTCCGCGGCGCGGGCGGGGTCGCCCGCGGCGGTCCAGTACGACGCCTCGGCGCGGGCCAGGCGGGCGCGCACCGCGCCGGAGCTCCCCGTGGCGGCGGAGGCCACGGCCACGACCTGCGGGCTGCGGACCCGGGCCAGCGCCTCGGCCTGGAGGGCGCGCAGCCAGTCGCGGAGCGCCGGCGCCTGCTCCGCCGCGGCGGCGAACGCCGCCGCGGACTCGGCGTGCCGCCCGGCCGCCCGCAGCACGTTGCCCCTGCGGGCGAGCGCCTCCGCGCGCGAGCGGGCGCCCGGCACCGCGGCGTAGCGGCGGTACGCGTCCGCGGCGTCGCCCCAGCGCTCCGCCGCCTCGTATCCCCGCCCCAGCAGCAGCCATCCCTCGCCCGCCTCGGCCCGGCCCAGCCACTCGCGGCCCTCCAGCAGCCGGCGGACGTCGCCCCAGCCGCCCCACCCCGCGGCCGCCCGCGCGGCCAGCAGCACCGCGGAGGCGGGCGCCGTCGCCGGCTCGTCCACGTGGTCGGCCAATTCCTTCCACGCGCTCCACGGGCGGTTGGCGGCCAGCGCGGAGCGGGCCTCCTCCATCGCCACCACCAGGCGGGTGCGGGGGAGGACGGCGACCGGGTCCAGCGCCTCGATCCCGGGGACGGAGGTCAGCCCGGACGCGGCCTGCCGCACCTCGGCCGCGGACCACGAGGTGCTCAGGGCGAGGCCCAGCGCGAGCCCCGCCAGGCCGGCAGCGGCGGGGGTGGACGGGTGTAGCTTCATGGGCGACTTCGGGGGTACAGCGGGCACCACGATGGCCGGGATGGTCCCGGCCGGCACGACGGGAACGGGGGCGAGCCCCCCCTCCGCCCACCCGGCGAGGCACATTCCGTTCCCGGCCGGCGCCGCGCACGACAGGCGGCGCGGAACCCGGGACGGCGTGGGGGCGTCCTGCATGAACCCCATGGGCCGCATGAGGTTCCACCCGGTCACGGGGTTCCGGGTCCGGCAAAGATTGCGCCCCCCGCCGGGGATTGACGCACCGGGCGGCGGTCGTTATCGTTGTCGTCTCCCCGCGCGGGAGACCCGCCCACTTAGCTCAGTTGGTTAGAGCATCTGACTGTTAATCAGAGGGTCCCAGGTTCGAGTCCTGGAGTGGGCGCTTTCCAAGTCGAGCCCCGGCAGCCATTCAGGTTGCCGGGGCTCTTCGTGCCCTGCCGCCTGGTAGGGTAGGTTGCTCACGTGACCCCACAGCGACGACGGATCGGGCACCCCGAGGTGACGGGTGTCTCAGGCTGGGGTGGCGGCACTTGCCGACCGGGGGGCTCATAGCCAACTTTGGTTCCTCTTCCGTGAACCCGTCAGCCCCGTTATCAATGGACCAGCCAACAGCCGTTTTGGACCAGCCAACAGCCGTTTTCCTCTTCGCCGGTGGTGGTGGACTTTACCTCGGCTTTGCATCGGCCGGGTATCAGCCTGTGTTCGCCTCGGACATCTGGGCACCTGCAGCTGAGACGTTCGCGGAGAATTCGCCACATGTGCGATTCCATTTGGGCGACGCCCGTACCTTCACTCCCACGCTCCTTGAAGAGCTTACAGGCGGGCGCCGAGTTGATGTGGTGGTAGGCGGCCCCCCTTGCCAAGGGTTCTCAACGCTCGGCGACCAGATCCAAGGTGACCCTCGTAACGCGCTGTTCTCTGCCTTCGCACGTGTGGTGAGATGGCTGGAGCCAAAGTGCGTACTGGTTGAGAACACCAGCTATATCCGCTCGCAGTATGCCGGCGTGTACGAGCGAGAGGTCTGCGCCGCACTCGGTGCCCTGGGCTATCATGTATTCGTAAATACTCTCAATGCCGCCGATTACGGGGCACCGCAAGTACGGAAGCGCGCGTTCTTCTTTGCTTCTAGGCTGGAGACGGCATTCGCCTGGCCGGCTCCAACCCATGGAAGCGACCCGGGGCTGGAACAGTATCGTACGGTCGGCGAAACCATCATGGATATCGCGGATGTGTCCGCGTCCGCCGACCTTCCTAACCACACTGCCCTGAACCATAGCGAGACGGTGCTGGCGCGATATCGCCTCATTCCTGAGGGCGGTCGGCTCCCGCCACCCCAGGAACTCCCACCAGAGATTCGTCGGCGGAATTTTGGAAACACGTACAAGCGCCTGCACCGAGGCAAGCCATCGCTTACCCTCGTCCCTGGCAATAACGCGTTCCCCATTCACCCGGTCGAGGATCGCAGTCTGACACCTCGGGAAGCGGCGCGTTTGCAGGGGTTTCCAGACGACTATCGGTTTTGGGGCTCTCGCTTGGAGCAGTGTAAGCTCGTCGGGAATGCAGTACCTGTACAGCTCTCGTACGGGCTGGCGGCCGCAATACTTGATCATCTCGCTGGCAGTGTAGCAGCCGAGCGGGCTGCCGAACCCGACCCTGCCGGAGTGCAGTTGAGGTTGGCTATAGGTGACCAGCAGGCGGCAGTGGCGCATCCGGCTGGGCGATCTACCGGAACTGCCATAAGCCTGTTCACCGGAGCCGGAGGGCTGACACTGGGAATGCTACGCGCCGGGTTCCGAGTGGTCCTATCAGTAGACCGTAAGGCCGTAGTCGCTCGAAACCACAGTATCAATTTTCCTGACATTCCGCATTTGCACGCCGATGTTACTGAACTGACAGCCGAGCAAGTTCGCCAACATGTCGGGTTCGCGCGCCCTGACCTAATCTTCGGTGGACCGCCCTGCCAGGGTTTCTCAATCTTCGGCCGCCGCCGGTTCGTCAATACGCGGGGACATCAGCCAGACGGGGACGACCGCAACGACTTGGTGCTGCACTTTGTCGATCTCGCGGTAGCCCTGAATCCCCGCGTGATCCTCATGGAGAATGTAAAGGGGTTCCTGTCGACACCGCGTGGGGACTCCACATACCTACAGGAAGTCACGGCTCGATTGGAGGCGCACGGGTACACTGTGCACTGCCGGCTGGTCAATGCTGCCGATTACGGGGTTCCTCAGTTAAGGGAGCGCGTGCTGCTAGTCGCTACCGAACGTGGAATCACGTTCGAGTGGCCACAGCCGAAGTATTTCCAAAAGCCGGCGCCTTGGCAGAGGCGTTATGCAACTGTAGGCGATGTGATAAGTGACCTTGTGGATGATGCAACGCATGATGTGGAGTTCAGCCACGTGCCGATGTCCCACCGAGAACTGGTGGTGGAGCGCTATAAACTGATTCCGGAGGGCGGACGCCTGCCTGAAGGGGACTTGCCAGACCATCTGCGGAGCGGGTATCGAACAGACAACGTCAAGAACTTCAGCCACGTGTATCGCAGGCTGTCCCGAGATCAGCCAGCTACGACCATGGTTCCTGGACACAATGCCTTCCCTGTCCATCCGACGCTTCCGCGGACACTTACGGTCCGCGAGGCAGCGCGGATCCAGACGTTTCCGGATTCTATGCGATTTGTCGGCACACGCCAGCAGCAGTGTTTGCTCGTGGGCAACGCTGTTCCGCCCCTGCTGGCCGAGGTTTTCGGCCAGGCTATCGCCAAGGCTATCGCCGGGAACGCAAGTCAGCCGGGTTACAAGGCAGATCACTACGAGCTTAAGGCGGCGCGGTGATGATGGTTGGTGAGACGCACGATGATCTCGCGTTTGCAATTGCGGAAGAAGCTGTACGTCAGATCCGAACTGGGAGGCCACCCTGGGATGCCGTCTTTTCAGTAGACGCGCATTTTACCACCTCGCGGAATTGGCCAGTTCCTGACTTCGTGATCGTGGACAACGCGAACGGGATCAAGGCTGCCGGTGAATTCAAGCCGCCTAACCAGTCAAAGCGAGAGTATTTGACGGGACTTGGTCAGGCGACGGCGTACACCCGCGATTTCCACCACGGGCTCCTCATCCTGCCAGAAGTTGCAGATGATGGCTACCGGATCGCTGATCACGTGCTGAATGTTGTCAGCCAAGACGTGGTTACCTCAGTTCCCCTCGGTCTACTCGTTTACGATCCGCGTACGTTCAGCCAGACCAATCCCGCTTTTGACGTAAGATATCCGCTCCGCCCCCGTGTCGGCGCACTCACGCGGCCAGCATCGGTCGAGGAGAGCTTTTGGGCAAAGTGGAGGGAGGTTTCGCCGGAGGAGCTTGGCCGATTTGTCACCTACCTTTTTGAAGAAGGACATCGCGGGGGAGCGGGAACCATCCGAGATCGCGCGTTTGCCCGACTGTGGACCGACATTGTTGGGGGTGCTGTCCGGAATTGGCGTGGGAATCCGCGCGCGGTCAGCAACACGGCTGCCCAGCGGACCGCTTGGGGCAAGAACTTCCGAAATTTCTTATTCCACATTGGGTGGACCCTGGGCGATGGCCGCTTGACTGAAACGGGCTTGGAGGCGTTCCGCCTTGTCCACCAGTACGGTGCGGATTCGCAGATATTCTTGGACTTCCTGACACGAGAGGTTCTGCTCGCTGGAAAGCACCTGGTGCTGATCAACTCACTCGTTGAGTTCCAAAACCATCGTATTCGAACGGAGGGACCGTTTCCGGAAGATCGTGGCTCAACCCATCTCGACGAGGTAGAGGTCCACCTTGAGGACCGGGGGTTCGTGAAGCGGAATCCTGGGCGCCACGGCGCCGCCGTTCATCACGCGCCACGCGGTTTCTTCAAGGCCGAGAAGCAGCTTTGGAGGGAACTCGGGCTTCTAGTTCCCTACGGACCAGCCGGTGGCAACGCATACCACCCGAGGCAGGGATTTGTATTTGACTGGACCCGGATTACCTCGCTCCTGACGACTGGAAGGTAAGCGTCGTGGGTACTCGGAAGAAGCGTCACGGCCCGATGTCGCGATCCGAGCAGATGACCCGGATCCGTAGCAAGAATACCAAGCCAGAGATGCTCCTTCGACGCGCACTGTGGAGACGAGGGTTGCGGTACCGGATCCACACAAATCTTCTTGGCAGTCCAGATTTCGCGTTTCCAGGCAAGCGGGTTGCGGTTTTTGTCGATGGGTGCTTCTGGCATGGGTGTCCAGAGCACTACGTTGCACCAAAGGCCAACCCTGAGTTCTGGCGCGCAAAGGTTGAGAGAAACCTACAGCGTGACGCCAGTGTTGATGCCCAGCTCCAGAGGGAAGGCTGGATAGTCATTCGCGTTTGGGAGCACCAGGTCCGCTCCGAGTTGGAGGCGACGGTGGCATTTCTGACCGAGGTAGTGCGTCGGCCAACTGGGACCTTGGAGTAGCTGTAGGTGACCTCAGCGTCATCGTCCATCTACATGCCAAGCCTTCACACCGCGACATGGAGCGTGTCCCGCCTCGCCGACAGCAGCAGTTCGGTCACAACCACCTCTATACAGGGGTGCGCGACCGCATGCTGCAGAATCTCTCGAAGGTCCCGCATGAGCCGGCAAAGAAGCGGACGTCCTCGCTCTGGGTGGACCTCCGTGAGCGTTTCGGCCACGACCCGCCCCACGTGGTAGGCGAGCCCTGTCCCAACAATAGGGCTGGCGCCACAACGGTGATAACCCTGCCGTGTTCCTCTTTATTCAGATAAACGGATGGGCTGGGGCTTGGGTGGGATAACTTCTGGGATAGGTTCACCGGCAGAAGCCGGCATTTTGACCGTCGAAGTCCGGCAGGCTCTTCCGGAACATCAAGGAATACCAACGGTTTGCCGTGCTTCGGTCTGCCGCGCCTCCGACTGTTAATCAGAGGGTCCCAGGTTCGAGTCCTGGAGTGGGCGCTGCGAAGCGAGGCCCGGTAGCCGGTTCGGCTGCCGGGCCTCGCGCGTTCCCGGAGTCCTCCCCCGCCCCGCCGGACCCCGCCGCCGCGCGTGGGGGATCTGTCCGCCGCCTGCTGTGCGGTTGCAACAGTCCGCCCCGCCCGGCGCCGCCCCCCCACCCCGCCCCCCACGCATAAACCGCGGCGCGCCACGCGCTTCCCCGGCGGCCCCGGCCTCCCCGGACGGGGCACGTGTAATGCTTGAGCCGCTGTGGAACGGCTGCGCAGCCCCGGTCGGTCGGTTGGTCGCCCGGGGCGCGTCACGTCAGGCCGGGGCGACGGTGCCCCGGCCCCCGCGCGAGCAGCCTCCGGGGGCCCGTTTCCGCAAGGGAGCCGGACGCTGCGCGCCATGATCCGTCCCGGGCCCCCGACCGTGTCCACGCAAACGATCCCGCTCGTGACCTTGACCGGCACAGACGCGCCGAACCGTGGAAACCCGTCCTGGGGAGCGGGCCGGGAATCGAACCGGCTCCTCCGCCGCGCGGAGGACCGCGTCCTGCCCCTGCTCCTCGCGGGGCGGCAGGGCGGCGGAGAGGCGCGCCTCCCGGCGGCGGGCGGGGCGGGGACGGCGCTGCTGGGCTACGAGATCGGGGCCGAGCCGGGGATGCGCGTCACCCCGTGCGACGAGCCGCAGCTGGAGGCCGACGACGCCGCCGTGCTGCTGGAGCTGGGCACCGGCGACGCCATCCTGGTGGCGGGCGCGGCCATCCGCCGCATCCCCCGCGGCGAGGGGGGCGAGGACCTGCTGATGCGCGCGGCCAGCGGCGCCGCGGCCTGGCGCCGGGAGCGGCTGCGCGAGTGGCGCCAGTTCCGCCTGGCGGAGCAGCTGATCAACTTCTCGGAGCGGCTCAACTCCGCGCGGACGCTGCAAGAGGTGCACGAGGCGCTGCTCCAGCACGCGGTGGGCACCGTGGGCGCGTACACCAGCTTCCTGGTGGTCCCCGAGGAGGACGGGCGCTTCGCCGCCGTGGACCACCCGTCCAAGCCCTGCCAGGCGCGCCCCTTCCCGCTCAGCGCGCACCCGCGGATGCGGCGCCCCGGGCTGATCCACGCCGCCGAGGCGCAGGGCGACACCGGCTCGCCGCTGGCCGCCCTGGCGCCGCTCTTCGAGGGGACGGGCGCGGCGGTGCTGGCCCACGTGCCGGTGAGCGGGGGCGGCGTGCTGTTCCTGGTGGAGCGCCGGGGCGAGCGGATGTTCGAGCCGGAGGACTGGAGCCTGCTCAGCGTGCTGGTCTCCCAGGCCGAGATCGCCATCGAGCGGGTGCAGCTGTTCGAGCGGGTGCGCGACCTGTCGCTCACCGACCCGCTCACCGGGCTCGCCAACCGCCGGCACATGCAGGTGGTGCTCAAGCACAGCCTGGCCGCCGCGCAGCGGGGCGACGCGCTGTCGCTGGTGATGGTGGACCTGGACGGCTTCAAGCAGATCAACGACGAGTACGGGCACCTGGAAGGCGACCGGGTGCTGCGGCTGGTGGCGGACTGCCTGCGCGAGGAGATCCGCGGCGCCGACCTGGCGGTGCGCTTCGGCGGGGACGAGTTCCTGATCATCCTCCCCGGCACCGACCTCACCGGGGCGCGCTCGCTGATCCGGCGCGTCAAGGAGCGGCTGGACGGGCGGGCGCGGGTGAGCGCGGGGGCGGCCGAGTACCATCCGAGCATGAAGTCCGCGGACGACCTGATCGAGCAGGCGGACCGGGAGCTGTACACGGTCAAGCGGGGGCGGCGGGAGATTCCTCCGGCGTAGCCTCTTTGGACTGCGGGTTCGGGCGTGCCCCCGCTGGCGCGGGGTCGGGCTGCGGCTCCGTAACGCACGATACGACCGTGCGTAACGGAGGCGAGCCCCGCAAACTGCCGCGGGTCTCGCCGCTTCGCGCTCGCATCCCTCACGCG
>JBFMFL010000250.1:0-10583 GCA_040752145.1 Gemmatimonadota bacterium | reverse complement strand
GCGGCCGCGCAGCCGGGCCGCGAGACGCGCGAGCGCATGTCGCGCCGCCGGCAGACCATCGCCCGGCGGCTGGTGGAGGCGCAGCAGACCACGGCCAGCCTCACCACCTTCAACGAGGTGGACCTGGGGGCGGTGATGGAGCTGCGCAAGCGCCGGCAGGACGCCTTCGTCAAGAAGCACGGGGTGAAGCTGGGCTTCATGTCGTTCTTCACCAAGGCGGTCATCGGCGCGCTCAAGCAGTTCCCGCGGCTCAACGCCGAGATCCAGGGCGACGAGATCGTCCTCAAGCACCACTACGACATCGGCATCGCGGTGGGCGCCGAGGAGGGGCTGGTGGTGCCGGTGGTGCGCGACGCCGACAAGCGCGGCTTCGCCGACCTGGAAAAGGCGATCGGCGAGCTGGGGACGCGCGCCCGCGAGGGGAAGCTGTCGCTGGAGGAGCTGCAGGGCGGCACCTTCACCATCACCAACGGCGGCACCTTCGGCTCCATGCTCTCCACGCCCATCCTCAACCCGCCGCAGGTGGGGATCCTGGGGATGCACAACATCGTGGAGCGCCCGGTGGTGGTGAACGGCGAGATCGCCATCCGCCCCATCATGTTCGTGGCGCTCACCTACGACCACCGCATCGTGGACGGCAGCGAGGCGGTGAGGTTCCTGGTGACCGTCAAGCAGATGCTGGAGGACCCGGAGACGCTGCTGCTGGAAGGCTGACGGCAGGTTACAGGGGACAGGTTACAGGTTACAGCCTGCAGCTTCACGAGGGCTCCGTCCCCGGGTCGTTGCAGGCTGTCCCCTGTCCCCTGTAACCTGTTCCCTCTAACAAGAACTCGGGACATGGCTGAAGAACTGGTATTCGACCTGGTGGTGCTCGGCGGCGGGCCCGGGGGCTACGTGGCCGCCATCCGCGCGGCGCAGCTGGGGCTCAGGACGGCGTGCATCGAGAAGGAGGACGCGCTGGGCGGGACGTGCGTGCGGGTGGGGTGCATCCCCTCCAAGGCGCTCCTGGACAGCACGGAGCTCTTCGACCAGATCCGCCACAAGTCGGAGGCGCACGGGATCCGCGTGGGGGCGCCGGAGATCGACGTGGCGGCCATGCACGCGCGCAAGCAGGCCGTGGTGAAGGCGAACACCGACGGCGTGGCCTTCCTGTTCCGCAAGAACAAGGTGGAGTGGATCCGCGGCTTCGGGCGGCTCACCTCGCCGGAGACGCTGGAGGTGGAGACGGCGGAGGGGAAGCGCACGGTCCGCACGAAGCACGTGGTGCTGGCGACCGGCTCCGTCCCCGTGGAGCTGCCGTTCCTCAAGTACGACCACGAGCGCATCGTGGACTCCACCGGCGCGCTCGCCCTCCCCGAGGTGCCGGGGCACCTGGTGGTGGTGGGCGGCGGGGTGATCGGGCTGGAGCTGGGGAGCGTGTGGCTCCGCCTGGGCGCCAAGGTCACGGTGCTGGAGATGGCGCCCACCATCCTCCCCGGGATGGACGCGGAGATCGTCCGCCAGGCGGACCGCGTCTTCCGCAAGCAGGGCTTCGAGGTCCGCACCGGCACGCGCGTCACCGGCGCCGAGCGGAAGGGGGACAAGGTGGTCGTCTCGGTGGAGGGCTCGGACCCCATCGAGGCGGACTACGTGCTGGTGTCGGTGGGGCGGCGCGCCTACACCCAGGGGATGGGCCTCGAGGAGGCGGGGATCCCCATGGACCGCGGGGTGATCCAGGTGGACGCCCGCTACCACACCGGCGTGGGGAGCGTGTACGCCATCGGCGACGCCATCGGCGGGCGGATGCTGGCGCACAAGGCGGAGGAGGAGGGGGTGGCCGCGGTGGAGAACATCGCCGGCAAGCACGGCCACGTGAACTACGACGCGGTCGCCAACGTGGTCTACACCTGGCCGGAGATCGCCTCGGTGGGGATGACGGAGGAGGAGGCCAAGGCGGACGGGCGGGAGTACCGGGTGGGCAAGTTCCCCTTCTCGGCCAACGGCCGCGCCCGCGCCATGGCCGAGACGGACGGGATGGTCAAGGTGCTCACGGACGCGAAGACGGACCGCCTGCTGGGCCTGCACATCCTGGGGCCGCGCGCCTCGGACCTGATCGCGGAGGCCGCGCTCGCCATGGAGTTCCACGGCTCGGCGGAGGACATCGCCCGCTCGGTGCACGCGCACCCGACGCTGCCAGAGGCGGTCAAGGAGGCCGCGCTGGCCGCCGGCGGAAGGGCGATCCACATCTGAGGACGGCAGGGAACAGGGGACAGGTTACAGGGGACAGCCTGCAACTACAACGGCGCCCCCGTCGGGAAATCCCGGCGGGGGCGCTCTTTCGTTTCCCGGGACGGCGCGGATCAGGCTGCGCGGGGCTCCACGGAGACCTCCACGTCGTGTCCGGCGTGGGCGAGCATGTTGATCAGCGCGTCGATGCTGAACAGCTCGATCTTGCCGCGCATCAGGTCGCTGATCCGGGGCTGCGTCACGCCGAACAGCTCGGCCGCCTCGGCCTGCTTCAGACCACGCTCGTCGGTGATCCTGCGGATGCTGCCCATCAGCGAGGAGCGGACCTTGAGGTTCGCCGCCTCCTCGGGAGAAAAGCCGAGATCCTGGAAGACGTTGCCGCTGGACCACGTGATCTCGCTCATCCTCTGTCTCGCTTCCGCTTGTCTTTCCGGACCCGGATCAGCTCGGCGAGGCGGGTGCTCGCCAGCTCGATTTCACGCCTGGCCGTCTTCTGCGTCTTCTTTTCGAAGGCGTGCAGCACGTAGACGGCTTCCTCGAAGCGCGCCAGGTAGAACACGCGGTGCTCGGTTCCGGTGTGGATGCGGATCTCCACGACTCCGCGACCCACCTCCGGCATCGGCTTCCAGTCGGCCGGCGGCAGCCCCTGCTGCACCAGGCTCAGCTCGAACCCCGCACGCCGGCGCGCGGCTTCGGGGAAGGCGCGCAGGTCGCGGAGTGAAGAACCAAGCCACGCGAGTGGTTTCTCGTACATCGGCAATATACTGAACTTTGTATAACCAGCAACAGCTGCGTGAGCCACATCTGAGTATCGGCAGTACGTGAACGGCGCCCCCACCGCGAGATCGCGGTAGGGGCGCCGTTGTAGTTCCCACAGTTCCCACATTCTGTCACGGAGGGAGACAGCCGGGCAGTTTCGGCTGGCTCACTCCGGCGAGGTGAGACTCACGCAGGCAGTATCGCGTGAGGCTCGCCGAGCCCGCGGAGGAGACCGGCGGGGCAGTTTCCGCCGGGCTCCGTAGCGGCCCGCCTCAACGCAAAGAAGCTCGAACTACACCGCCTGCGGCGACAGACGGTGCTCGTGGATGACCACGCCGCGGTTGGCGAGCGCGTCGATGTAGGCCGGCGCCGGCATCGCCTCGTCCGGGGTCCAGACGCCGGGCTCGATCCGGCCCTCCGCCTGGAAGGCGCCGGTGATGGCGAGCGAGTAGCCGGTGGTCCGCATCATGGCGGTGATCCCGGTGGCGGCGTCGAACCGGTCCAGCAGGTCCCAGCGGAAGAGCGTGGGACGGCCGTCCTTTTCGCCCTCGGCCTCCACGCGCAGCACCACCATGTCGGGGCTCACGCGGTAGTCCTTGCGCAGCCGCGGGCCCACGATGGAGATGAACACGTCGCGCGGGACCACGCGGGTGCCCTTGACGTCCACCGGCTCCAGGTCCAGCAGCCCAAGGTCGCGGACGGCCTCCATGAGCTTGGCGTGGCCGGGGAAGCGCAGCGTCTTGTACTCCATGGTGGGGACCCGCCCCTCGTAGCTCTGCGCCATGGTGGACAGGCCGCCCGCGGTGTGGAACGCCTCCAGCGTGCCGACGCCGGGGAACTCCAGCTCCTCGATCTCGGAGAGCGCCTTGACCTGGGTGGGCCTGCCGTCGCGCAGCACCCAGGAGAGCGTCGTGTAGTAGTCGAGCGCGCCCTCCAGCGAGTACACCAGCTGGTAGTTGAGCGGGGGCTCCGGGTTCTGCGGGAGCCCGCCCACCTTGATGCGGACGGCGTCCACGCGGTCCAGCCGGCTGATGCCGTACTGCGCCAGGATGTTGACCATCCCCGGCGCCAGTCCGCAGTCGGGGATGATGCTGACGCCCTTTTCCCGCGCGCGGTCGGCCAGCGCCTTCTGCTGGAGCACGATCTCGGTGTTGCCGCCCAGGTCGCAGAAGTGGGAGCCGGCGTCGACCGCGGCGACGGCCATCCCCAGGTTGAAGTAGTAGGGGAAGGCGCTCATGGTGGCGGTGACGCCCTCCATGGCCGCGCGGACGGAGGCGCGGTCGTTGGCGTCCACCTTCCGCAGGGTGAGCCGGCCGCCCACGTACGGCTGGAGGAACGGGGCGACGTTGTCCACGTTGATGTCCGCGACGACCACGTCGTAGTCGGTGTGCGCGAGCAGGTCGTAAGCACACGCAGAGCCCTGCAGCCCCGCACCGAGCACGAGCATCCGCATACCAGTCGCTCCTTCGCTGAAATGAGACCCGGCGCCCCGCGAGGCGCCGGAGAGGCTTCCGTGAGACCGCGCGGGCCAGCCGGGGGCCGCGCGCGCGGGAAGATACGGCCTGGTACGGCGGAGCGCAAAGCGGAGGGCGGCGGGAGGCCGGCGAGGGGCGCAAGGAGCGGCTGCACAGGAGCGCCGGACGGCGCTCGAAAGTTCTTTACCCTTTGCGGATGCTCACTATATTGGCGACGAAGAGACCCCGGAGCGGGCCGCCGTCGCCGGCCCGCGCGCGTTCCACCCCGTCGCCGCGGAAGGAGGCACTTTGGCGAAGGAAGGCATCGAGATGCAGGGCACCGTCACGGAGGTGCTCCCGGACACCAACTTCCGGGTGGAGCTGGAGAACGGGCACAGGGTGCTGGCGTACATCTCCGGGCGGATGCGCAAGAACTACATCCGCATCCTGGAGGGCGACCGCGTGACCATCGAGCTGTCCCCCTACGATCTGCGGCGCGGGCGCATCACCTACCGGTTCAAGTAGCCCCGCGGGCGCTCCGCCCGCCGCTGCCGGGGCCGACGAGTCCTCCCCCGGACTCCGCCGTCGCGCCATGGAAAACCGCCCGCTGTCTGATTCTGCGACCGCCGCTCGGGCGATGACCGCCGGGGCGGGATGTGGTGTTTTTCCGTTCTTGGCAAGCTCCCCATCTGGCCTGCACCTTGCTCCACGGGAGGTCAGCTATTCCGCCGGTTCCGCTCGGACGCGCTTCCTGATTTCACCACCTTATCGAGTCGGTATCCCATGGAGCCAATCACCACGACCGCAGTCGTAACCGCGCTCGCGACAGGGGCGGCAGCCGCCGCCAAGGATACCGCCGCAACAGCGGTAAAGGACGCCTACGCGGGTCTCAAGGTGCTGATCCAGCGCAAGTACTCCGGCGTGGACGTTACGCCGGTCGAGAAGAAGCCGGATTCGGAGGCGAAGCGGCAATCGGTTGCCGAAGACCTGGCGGACGCGGGCGCGGAGAACGACACCGAGTTGAAGGAGCTGGCCCGAGCACTCGTTGCGGCGCTCGAGCGTGATGCCCCTGAAGCGGCTCCCGCGATCGGCGTGGACTTGAAGGAGGTAAAGGCTGCGTTCCTCCGTGTGGGTTCAGTCGAGTCGGCGGGAACCGGTATCAAGGTCCGGGACAGCGAGTTCAGCGGCGGCATCCACATCGGTTCGGTGAAGGCCGGCAATCCGGGGAATCTGCCAAACCCTTAACCGCGGCGACGGAGTTCGGCTCGGCGTTCGTCGCCGCGGTCCTCAGAAACGTCTCGGCCGGAGGAGACATTCATATTGGCGTCCACTACTACGCTGGTGGCGCCCTCAAGCCCGGGCTACACGTCAACGTGCCGTCCATGCCGGTTCACTTTGTGGGCCGAGAGGACCTAGTCGAGCGGTTGGTGCGCCGACTCATTAGCGGCGGGAGCGTTGCCCTTTCAGCCGAAGGGCTGCCTGGTGTTGGTAAGACAACCCTCGCGGTTGCACTCGCCAACCGGCACGAGGTACTTGCTCACTTCACGGACGGCGTGCTCTGGGCAGGTCTGGGTCGGCAGCCAGATGCGATGGGCACGCTGGCTGCGTGGGGGGACGCGCTGGGGGTTGATGTTACGCGTTATGCGGAGCCGTTACAGCGCGCCCAGGCCGTCAAGGACGCTATCAGCCAGCGCCGGTTCCTCCTCGTCATTGATGACGCGTGGCACGAGGATGCGGCGTTGCTCCTCCGGTGTGGTGGACCAAACTGCTGTCACCTGCTCACCACACGGGACGATTGGATCGCGCAAGCCTTCGCTGGTGAGGCGGGGAAAGCAAAAGTGCCGGTCCTCGAAGAAGAACCAGCCTTTGATCTACTCCGGCGAATCGCGCCAAGGGCTTGTGCTGCGAATCCCGAGGCGGCGCGCGAGCTTGCGAGGACCGTGGACGGGCTGCCGCTCGCGCTGGAACTGCTGGGCGCGTACCTGGCGCCCCCCACGCGCAGCCAGTTCCCGGAACTGAGCGACGCCGCCTTTGCGGAGCTGGCCGACCCGAACCGCCGACGTGAGCTTGCCACCAGACGGCTGGGCGACCTGAGAGGCGAGGAAGTCACCCTCCGCGAGACGATTCTCCTGAGCTTGGAGGCGCTCCCGGCCCAAGCTGTCACCGCTTTCTATGCCCTGGGCGCGTTCGCACCCAAGCCCGAATCCTTCGATCTCGACGCCGCTGTGGCGGTCGCGGAGAATGACCCGGAGACAATCGCGGTGCTCGTCGAGAAGAACCTCGTTGAGCACGACGGTCGGAAGCTCGCCCTGCACCAGACGATCCGGGAGTTAGCCTGCCACGACATGCCAAAGGAGGCACAGAGCCGGCACGCCCGTCATTATCTCGCCCGCGCTGAAGCCGCCGCTGACGACTGGCGCAAGATTGAGGAGGTTTACGGCCAAATCAAATGGGCATTCGATTCTGTGATGGACGACGATGAGACCTCCTTCCTCTTCATTAACAGCCTAGCAGAATACCAGCAGTTGCGTGGCTTGTGGGCCGATTCGCTCCACTGGAATGAGCGTGGCCTCGCTGCCGCCGAGAAACAGCAGCATACGAGCAGAATTGCAGCGCTTCTCAATACCAACGGCTTAAACTGTGTCAGCGTGGGGCAGCGGGAAAAGGCGCTCCAACTCTTCGAACGAGCCCTCCCCATGATGCAGGAGGTCGGTGACGGTTTGGGGGAGGCCAACGTGCTTAACAACATCGGCCTGGTTTATCACCACGTCGGTCAACGAGAGAAGGCACTCCAGTACTTCGAGCGCGCCCTCGCTCTCATGCAGGAGGACGGGTACAGCTATGGGGTGGGCGTCACACTCAACAACATCGGCTCTGTCTTCGACAGCCTGGGCCAGCGGGAGAAGGCACTACAGTACTACGAGCGCGCTCTCCCGATCAGGCAGGAGGCAGGGGACCGCTCAGGTGAGGCTGGTACGCTCACCAACATCGGCCGGGTTTACCACCACATGAGCCAGCCGGAGAGGGCGCTGCAATATTTTGAGCGCGCTCTCCCGATCCATCAGGAAGCCGGCATCCGTCCGGGCGAAGCCATTAACCTCAGCGGTATCGGCTTGGTCTATGACAGCCTGGGCCAGAGTGAGCAATCCTTTTCGTATTACGAGCGCGCCCTCTCCATCACACAGGAGGTAGGGGATCGCGCGGAGGAGGCTACCACGCTCAACAACATCGGTCTCGCCCATCTCCAACTTGGTCGGCATGACAAGGCGCTCCAATACTTCGAGAGTGCTCTCCCTATCCAGGTGGAGATCGGCAACCGTTCGGGGGAAGCCCTCTTGCTCTGCAACATCGGTGGCGCTTATCACAAGATCGGACAGTTGACAAAGGCGCTCCAGTACCTCGAACGCGCCCTCCCGATCATGCAGGAGGTTGGTGACCGATCAGCGGAAGCCGCCACGCTCAACAACCTCGGTGGGATCTACGACGACCTGGGCCAGCGGGAGACGGCACTACAATACTACGAACGCGCTCTGCCCATCATGCAAGAAGTCGGGAACTGCCGAGGAGAAGCTATTGCGCTCAGCAACATCGGCCAAACCTACGACAAATCTGGCCAGTGGGCGAAGGCGCTCCAGTACTACGACCGCGCACTCCCCATTCACCAGCAAAGCGGAGACCGCTCCGGCGAAGCCGTCACACGCTTCAGCACCGCCATGATCCTTCGGAGGCGAGGAGATCTGGAAGGGGCAGTTAAGGAACTCCGGCGCGTGGTGGAGCTCGACGCGCTGGTTCAGCATCGGGATCTCGAGCGCGACCGGGCAGTCCTGGCTGAAACCGAGGAGAAGTGGGGGAAACAGCAGCAGCCGAAGGCTTCGTGGTGGCGCTTCTGGGAGAGGTAAGTGCTGCCTCGCTGCGGCCACCCACGACCCGAAAAAATCCAGGCAACCACGAAGAGCCCCTGCGATCATGCAGAGCCCCTTCCCATCTTCAGCAGCCGCCCGCTCTCCGACACCGTAGCCGGCCCCAAATGTCAGGTCGCCGCACCGCAGCCGGAGCCGTTGCCCCGAAGTGCGTCGTACAACCCGCCCCCGATCAACGCGTCCAACTCGGCGTAGCACAGTGACGGCATGAGCTGTCGTGGAAGTAGTGGAGGAAGATGGTCTTCCCTGTCTCGTCCCTCCGCCACGCGCAGTCACGAACCCCGGCACCTGCGCGGCATTGCCCCCGTAGATCATCTGCACCATCGCCGCCCAGAGCGCCACCGGCGGGAACCGGCGCTCCCCCCTCCATCCTCATATTAGCGGAACTGTGCGACCGGCTCGCGCACCTCGGCCGCGGAGAGCGAGGTTTCCTCAGGAACTGCTCCACCAAGAGCACGGCGCGCACGCGCATCTCAGGGCCGGCCGCCGTCCGGCCCGTCCAACAGGCGCAGCACGTCGCGCGGCTCGGCCAGCAGCCAGTCGGGGCGCTCGCGCTCCAGCGCGGCGCGCGGGAACGGGCCCCACAGCGCGCCGGCGGTGCGGGTGCCCGCGGCCCGGCCGGCGGCCACGTCGTGCGGCGAGTCGCCCACGAACACCGCCTCCTCCGGGCGCACGCCCAGCCGCTCCAGCGCGAACCGCACCGGCTCCGGGTGCGGCTTGGGGCTGGCGACGTCCTCCGGGGTGACGATCACCGGGAAGTGGTCCACGATGCCGCACAGGTCCATCCCCCGCAGCGCCGCCTCGCGGTGCTTGCTGGTGACGATGGCGAGCCCCACCCCGCGCCGCTGCAGCTCGTCCAGCGTCTCCAGGGTGCCCGGGAACGGCGCCACCATGCCGTCGTGGTGCTCGCGCTGGTAGGCGCGGTAGGTGTCCAGCATCGCCTCGGCCTCCGCGGTGGAGCGCGCGAAGCGGGCGATCTGCACCTCCAGCGTCATCCCGAAGCCGCTCAGCCACTCCTCGTCCGGCGGCGCCTGCCCCAGGTGGGCGGCCATGGTGTGCCGGTACGAGCGCATGATCAGCTCGGTGCTGTCGGCCAGGGTGCCGTCGAAGTCGTAGAGGACTGCTTTGAACTGCATTGTAGGGGACAGGGAACAGGGGACAGCCTGCAACTGCGAACGACACGGCGAACGGCTCAGGGGATGCCCAGCAGGCCGAGGATCGCGGGGGTGACGTGGGTGAGGTCGCGCACCCGGGCGGCGAGCAGCTCCCTGCCCCGCCCCGCGGCGATCACGGGCACCGGGTTGAGGGTGTGGCCTCCCGTGACGTCCTCCACGTTGCCGTGGTCGCTGGCGACCACCAGCAGCGCGTCGGCCGGGAGGGCGTCGGCGACGCCGCCCAGGAAGGCGTCCACCCGCTCCAGCGCGGCCACCGCCGCGGGGAGGTCGCCGGTGTGGCCCACGGCGTCGGTGTCGTAGTGGGCGAAGAGCGTCACGTCGTGCTCCGCGGCCAGGGCCGCCAGGTTGCGGCCGGCCTGCTCGGCGGAGACCTCGGGGACGTCGGCGCGCAGGTCGGAGCGCCAGCGCTCGTTGGTGATGGACGACGCCACCGCCCGCCCGGCGCGCAGCTCGTCGCGGTCGCGGTTCATCAGCCCCACCGCGTGCGCCGCCCACGGGGGCGCCGCCGGCCGCCGCCCCACGAACGCCTCCAGCCCGAAGCGCGCGATGGGGTGCGCGTTGGCGAACGCCGCGCTCCGCCCCGCGCGCAGCGCGCGGGCCAGCAGGCTCTCCGCCGCGAGCACCGGCCGCAGCGGCGTGGGCACCCACGACCCGAAGTGCCGCCCGAACTCCCGCGGCGCGTTGACGCCGGTGAGCAGCGCCGTCTGCCCCGTGCCGCTCTGCGGCCGCCCCGGCACCCCCAGCGTGGCGTCCGCCGCGACCAGGACCGCCCGCGCGCCCTCGATCCTCCCCGCGCCGTCCAGGTGCCCGCGCAGCGGCAGCCGCCCGCCGAGCAATTCCCGCAGCCGCGGCAGCCGCGCCGCCGCGAACGGGTTCGCCGCCGGGTCCTCCGCGCCGATGCCGACGCCGTCCAGGAAGACGAGCAGGACGCGCCCGGGGGCGGTGCGGGAGGCGGGGTCGGGGTCGGGTGTCATGGGTGGGGACAATCTGACGGCGAGTGCGGGAGTGCGAAAGTGGACGGCGCCCGCGCCTCGATGCCGAGGCGCGGG
>JBFMFL010000025.1:0-39710 GCA_040752145.1 Gemmatimonadota bacterium | reverse complement strand
CGCGGCGCTTCGCGGCGGCACTGGCGCGGCACGGGGTGGACGTGCTGTGGATGTCGGTGGGGCTGTTCAACCAGTACGCGGAGGAGCTGAAGGCCGAGATCCCGCGCCTGCGCTACCTGATCGTCGGGGGCGACGCGCTCGACCCGCAGACCATCGCGCGCGTGCGGCAGGGCTGTGCGCCGCGGCACCTGCTCAACGGATACGGTCCCACCGAGACGACCACGTTCGCCGTCACGCACGAAGTGACGGACGTGGAGGAGGGCGCGCGGAGCATCCCGCTGGGGCGTCCGGTCGCGAACACGCGCATCTACGTCCTGGACGCGCACGGGGAGCCGGTGCCGGTGGGGGTGGGGGGGGAGCTGTACATCGGGGGGGCGGGCGTGGCGCTGGGATACCAGGAGCGGCCCGGGCTGACCGCGGAGCGCTTCGTTCCCGATCCCTTCGGAGGGGAGCCAGGGGCACGGATGTACCGGACGGGAGACCTGGGGCGGTGGCTGCCGGACGGGACGATCGAGTTCCTGGGGCGCAACGATCACCAGGTGAAGGTGCGCGGCTTCCGCATCGAGCCGGGGGAGATCGAGGCGCGGCTCCTGGCGCACCCGGAGGTGCGGGAGGCCGTCGTGCTGGCGCGGGAGGATGCGCCGGGGGACAAGCGGCTGGTGGCGTACTACGTGGGGGCGGAAGGGGCCGAGGCGGAGGCGCTGCGTGCGCACCTGTCGGAGCGGCTGCCGGAGTACATGGTGCCGGCGGTGTACGTGCGGCTGGAGGCTCTGCCGCTGACCCCGAATGGCAAGGTGGATCGGCGGGCGCTGCCGGCGCCGGACGGCGCGCCGGCGTGGGGGCGGTACGCCGCGCCGCGCACCCCCGTGGAGGAGGTGCTGGCGGGGATCTGGGCGGAGGTGCTGCGCCTGGAGCGGGTGGGCGTGGAGGACGACTTCTTCGCGCTGGGCGGGCACTCGCTGCTGGCCACGCGCGTGGTCTCGCGGGTGCGGCAGGTGTTCGGGGTGGAGGTGCCGCTGCGGGCGCTCTTCGAGGCGCCCACCGTGGCGAAGCTGGCGGGGCGGGTGGAGGAGATCCGGCGCGCGGGGGCTCCCGCGCTGCCGCCGGTGGTGCCGACCGAGCGCACGGGGGCGCTGCCGCTGTCGTTCGCGCAGGAGCGGCTCTGGTTCATCGATCGGCTGGAGCCGGGAAGCGCCGCCTACAACATCCCCGTGGCATGGCGCCTGGGCGGTGCGCTGGACGAGGCGGCGCTGGAGCGCGCGCTGGGCGAGATCGTCCGGCGTCACGAGGCGCTGCGGACGGTCTTCGCCGAGTGGGACGGATCTCCGGCGCAGGTGATCGCGCCCTTCGGCGCCTTCGCCCTGCCGGTGGAGGACCTGTCGGACCTGAGCGAGGCGGATCGCGAGGCGGCGCTCAGACGGCGTGCTCGCGAGGAGGCGGCACGGCCCTTCGACCTCTCGGCGGGCCCGCTCTTCCGTGCGGCGCTGCTGCGGCTGGGCGCCGAGGATCACGTGCTGCTGCTCTCGATGCACCACGTCGTCAGCGACGGCTGGAGCATGGGGGTGCTCCACCGCGAGCTGTCGGCGCTGTACGCGGCGTACCGGCAAGGGCGGGAGTCGCCGCTGCCGGAGCTGGCGGTGCAGTACGCCGACTATGCCGCCTGGCAGCGCGAGCACCTGCGGGACGGCGTCCTGGAGGGGGAGCTGGCGTACTGGCGGGAGCGGCTCGCGGACGCACCCGCGCTGCTGGAGCTGCCCACGGACCATCCCCGACCCGCGGCGCAGAGCTTCCGGGGGGCGAGCGAGCGCGTCCAGCTCCCGCCGGAGGTGCTGGAGAGGCTGCGCGCGCTGGGCCGGCAGGAGGGCGCGACGCTGTACATGGTCGCGCTGGGCGCCTTCCAGGCGCTGCTGTCCAGGTACAGCGGGAGCGAGGACGTGGTGGTGGGCAGCCCCGTCGCGGGGCGCGGGCGCGGCGAGGTGGAGGAGCTGATCGGCTTCTTCGTCAACACGCTGGTCCTGCGCACCGACGTGTCCGGAGATCCGAGCTTCCGCGAGCTGCTGCGGCGGGTGCGCGAGGTGACGCTGGGCGCGTACGAGCACCAGGAGGTGCCCTTCGAGAGGCTCGTGGCGGAGCTGAGCCCGGAGCGGTCCCTGAGCCACTCGCCGCTCTTCCAGGTGGCGTTCACTCTGGACAACGCCCAGGACACGGGCGGCGGGCTCGCGGGGCTCGGCGTGCAGGAAGTCGCAACGGAGCTCGAGGTCGCCAAACTCGACCTGTCGCTGGGGCTGGCTGCGGGCTCCGACGGGCTGCGCGGCGGCCTGACCTACAGCACGGAGCTGTGGGAGGCCGCGACCATGCAGCGGCTCGTGGGCCACTTCACGCGCCTGGTGGAGCAGGCGGCCGCCGACCCGGACGTGCGCATCTCGCGGGTGACGCTGCTGGACGAGGCGGAGCGCCGGCAGGTCGTGGAGGAGTGGAACCGGACGCCCGTGGAGCCCCCCACGTGCTCCACGGGCGCCTGCATCCACGAGCTGGTCGCGGCACAGGCGGAGCGCACGCCGGAAGCCCCGGCCGTGGTCTGCGGGGCGGACGCGCTCACCTACGGCGAGCTGGACGCGCGCGCCGACCGGCTGGCGCGCCGCCTCGCCGGGCTGGGCGCCGGGCCGGAGGTCCGCGTCGGCATCTGCCTGGAGCGCTCGGCCGGGATGGTGGTGGCGATGCTGGCCGTGCTCAAGGCGGGCGCCGCGTACCTCCCCCTGGATCCCGCCTATCCGGCCGACCGGCTGGCCTACATGCTGGCCGACTCCGGCGCGCGTGTCCTGGTGACGCTGGCCTCGATGCGCGGCCTGCTCCCGGCGGAGGGCGTGCGGACCGTGCTGCTGGACGCGGACGCGGCGGAGGTCGCGGCGGAGCCGGACCGGGCGCCGCGGACGGCGGTCGCCCCGGAGAACGCGGCGTACGTCATCTACACCTCCGGCTCGACCGGCCGTCCCAAGGGCGTGGTGGTCACGCACGCGAACGCGGCGAACCTGCTGCCACGCGCGGTGAGGACCTTCGGCGCGGAGCCGGGGAGCGCCGTGCTCCAGACGGCGTCCACGAGCTTCGACGCTTCGCTGCTGGAGGTCTTCGTGGCGCTGCTCTCCGGGGCGGCGCTGCACATGGCCGATCGCGAGACCGTGCTCGCGCCGGAGCGGCTGGCCGCTCTGCTGCGGGAGAGGGAGATCGGGGTGTGGGTGAGCACCCCCGCGCTGCTGGACACCCTGCCGGAGTCCGACTTCCCGGCGCTGCGCACGATCAGCACGGGCGGGGAGCGCTGCCCGGCGGAGACCGCGGGGCGGTGGTCGCGCGGGCGGCGGCTGGTGAACATGTACGGGCCGACGGAGACGACCATCTACACCACGGCGCACGAGTGCGCGCCGGGCATGGCGGAGGCGCCGCCCATCGGCCGGCCGGTGGAGGGTGCGCGCGCCTACGTGCTGGACGCGTGGGGCGAGCCCGCGCCGGTCGGCGTGCCGGGCGAGCTGTACGTGGGCGGGGCGGGGGTGGCCCGCGGCTACCTGGAGCGGCCCGCACTGACGGCGGAGCGCTTTCTCCCGGACCCGTTCCCGGGCGAGGGGGGGGCGCGCATGTACCGCACGGGCGACCGGGTGAAGTGGCGTGGGGACGGCACGCTGGAGTACCTGGGCCGCCTGGACGAGCAGGTCAAGATCCGCGGCTTCCGCATCGAGCTGGGCGAGATCGAGGGCGCCCTGCGGCGGAGCGAGGCAGTCGCCGACTGTGTGGTCGTGGCCCGCGAGGACGTGCCCGGGGAGAAGCGGCTGGTGGCGTACGTGGTGGGGGAGGCGGGGGCGGAGGAGGTGCGCGCGTACCTGAGGGCGAGCCTGCCGGAGTACATGGTGCCGAGCGCCATCGTGGCGCTGGAGCGGCTTCCGCTGACCCCGAGCGGCAAGCTGGACCGCAAGGCGCTGCCGGCGCCGGAGTTCGGGACGGCCGGCGAGCGGTACGCGGCGCCGCGCACGCCGATGGAGGAGGTGCTGGCGGAGATCTGGGCGGAGGTGCTGCGTCTGGAGCGGGTGGGTGTGACGGAGAGCTTCTTCGAGCTGGGCGGGCACTCTCTGCTGGCCACGCGCGTGGTCTCGCGGGTGCGCCAGGTGTTCGGGGTGGAGGTGCCGCTGCGGGCGCTCTTCGAGGCGCCCACGGTGGCGGCGCTGGCGGAGCGGGTGGAGGAGGTCCGGCGCGCGGGGGCGCCCGTGCTGCCGCCGGTGGTGGCGACCGAGCGCGCTGCCCGGCGGAGACCGCGGCGCGGTGGTCGCGCGGGCGGCGGCTGGTGAGACGACCATCTACACCACGGCGCACGAGTGTGCGCCGGGCGGGGCGGGGGTGGCCCGCGGCTACCTGGAGCGGCCCGCACAGACGGCGGAGCGCTCTCTCCCCGACCCGTTCCCGGGCGAGAGGGGAGCGCGGCTGTACCGCACGGACGACCGCGTGAGGTGGCGTGGGGACGGCTCCCTTCCCCCACCCGGGGGGCCCCTGAACGAGACTCTTGACGCGGGCGGCTTCTACCCACATTGTGTCTGGATATACGCGGCGGCCGTCGGTTACCCTTCCCCTGGAGGACGTGGTATGAAAGCACGGATCGCGCTGGCGCTGGCTGCCTCCCTCGGACTCGCCGCCTGCCAGGGCGACGGCCCCCTCCCCACCGGGTCGTCGCCGATGAGCGCGGCCTCGATTCAGGACGACCTCTTCACCCTGGCGCCCGACGCGGCGCTGAACAGCGCGCAGCGCAACCTGCTCGCCACCATCCGCGGCCGCCAGTCCACCGGCGAGGTGAACCTGGCCCGCCTGTCGGGCCAGGCCGCCCGCATGCTGCGGCACGGCCGGGCGGTCCGCTTCCTGGTGGCGCCCGGGCGGCCGGTGGTCGCCGTCGGCGACCGCGTGGAGCAGGGCGGCCCGGGCGACGTGTTCTGGTCCGGCGGCGTGCCGGGCGGGAATGGCTCGGTGAGCCTGGTGATGAGCGACGCGGGAGTGACCGCGAGCATCCACGGCGACGGGACGCTGTACCACGTGGAGCCGCTGGGGAACGGGCTGCACGCCATCTCCCGGGTGGACGTGGCGAACCTCCCGCCGGACCACCCCGCGGACGCCGACCCGGCGGGCGCGGAGATGTTCGCCGGCCCCCGGCTCCCGGAGAGCCCGTTCCAGGCCGACGGCCCCTTCCAGGCCAGCCTGGCGGCCAGCACCCAGACGGTGCTGGTGGTCTACACCGCCGCCGCCGCGGCCGCATCCGGCAACATCGGCAACCTGATCAACCTCGCCGTCGCCGAGACCAACACCGGCTACCTGAACAGCCTCGTGGGCATCAACAGCCTGCTGGTGCACACGGCGCAGGTGACCTACAACGAGGCCAACCGCAGCTTCTCCCAGCACACCACGGCGCTGCGGAGCAGCACGGACGGCATCATGGACAACGTCCACACCCTGCGCAACACCTACGCGGCCGACGTGGTGGTGCTGGTGGTGAACGACAGCGAGGCGTGCGGGCAGGCGGCGGCCATCCAGGCGACGGCGACCACGGCCTTCGCGGTCGCGCACTACAGCTGCATCACGGGCTACTACTCGTTCGCCCACGAGATCGGGCACCTGCAGGGCGCCCGGCACGACCGGGCGGTGGATTCCACACTGTCCTACGCGCACGGCTACGTGGACCCGAACGGGCAGTGGCGCACCATCATGGCGTACGGCAACGCCTGCAACAACTGCACGCGCGTGAACTACTGGTCCAACCCCAACGTGATCTACCCGCCGACGGGCCAGCCCATGGGGACGACCCTGTACGAGAACAACGCGCGGATGCTCAACACCACCGCGGCCACGGTGGCGGCCTTCCGCTAGCCGCCCCGCGGGCGGGCCTTCGCGATTCCCGGCTGCTACGGCGGCAAATTGCATGTTGCCCGAGCGACAGAACTCGTGTCGCCCAACCGCCGCTTGTCGGGCGGCACGTAGTCCGCGACAGATCGAGAGGTCTGCCTGCGGCGCAGGAAGCTGGCCACGATCGCCCACGACCGCACGAAAGGCCGCCCGCACCCCGGGCTCGGCCGGGGTGTTCGCGCTGGCGGCCATGCCGGCCCGTCCCCGGAGTGAGCGGGCGGCTCGCCCCCCTCTTCGCCTTCGGTCGGAGGAGTGCCGGACCCCGGCTCCGCCGGTCAGCGGGAGCCCGCGGGCCGCCCGCCCTGCGCGTCGTCCAGCACGGGCACCCTGCGCTCCGGCGGCCGCTCGTACCCCTCGGCCACCAGCGCGGGAAGGTCGAACCCCAGCTCCTCCCGCTCCGCCAGCTCCCGGGACGCCCGGATCAGCGAGGCCCGGCCGAGCCGCCCGCGGTCCGGGGCGGCGACCACGATCCGCTGCGAGCGATGGCCCACGCGGACCAGGTGGACGCCGCCGAAGACGGAGTCGTAGGTGGCGAGCATCGGCTCGTACTCGCGGCCGGAGCTCCACAGGTTGCTCACCACCACGCCGCCCGGGGCGAGCCGCGCGCGGACCGCCCGGAGGAACTGCCAGGTGGTCAGCGCGAAGGGGATGTCGTCGTCGGAGAAGGCGTCGAGCACGACCAGGTCGTACGACGCGGGCGGGGCATTCTCGACGAACGCGCGGCCGTCGCCGGTGTGCACGGCCATGCGTGCGTCGGGGCGGAAGCCGAAGTGGCTCCGGGCCACCTCCACCACCAGCGGATCGATCTCCACCACGTCGATGCGGGCGTCGGGGAGGATCGCGCGGGCGTACATCGGCATGGCGCCGCCTCCCAGCCCCACGTACAGGATGCGCCCGTCGGCCGGGACGAGCGCCAGCCCGACGACCGCGACGCGGGTGTAGGCCAGCTCCAGGTGCCGGGGCCGCCCCGGGTACAGCGCGCTCTGCCGGGCTTCGCCGTCGCCCGTGTACAGCGAGCGGAGCCCGTCCGCGCGCTCCACCACCCGGACCCGGCCGAACGCCGATTCACCCTCGAAGACCACCTCTGTCTCCCTCACGAGGACCCGGTACCCGAGCACGAGCGCCAGGCACGCGGTGGCAAGCGCAGCCGCGGCTCCCCACCTGCCGCGGCGGAGTCCGGAACGGGGTGGCATCCGATCCCTCCTGTTCAGCGTCCCGGTGGAGGCTGCGCCCGTCCGGCGCGGACGGGGGCCTCGGCGGCGTCTCGGCAAACTGGGTTCCGACGACGCCCCTCCGCCAGCCCCCCACGGCCTCCGCGCGCCCGGACTGAAACCGGCCGGTCCGGGAAGCCGTAGGGCCCGCCTGTCCACCTGCTGCGGACCTCCCTCTTCGACTCCCGGACGATCATGCGCCGTACATGCACGCCCGCCGCCCTCGCGGCGAGCCTCCTCCTGGCCGCGCCCCTCCGGCCGCAGGCCCCGCTCCCCGCCCCCTCCCCCGCCACTCCCGCCGCCCTGGAGCAGGGCGTGGACGCCGCCGTCGCCCGCGCGATGGGGGCTCCCATCGTGGGGGTCACGGTCGCGGTGGCCCGGGGCGACCGGGTCCTCCTGGAAAAGGGCTACGGCCTGGCGGACCGGGAGACCGGGCGGGCGGCGACCCGCGAGACGGTCTACGAGATCGGCTCCATCACCAAGCAGTTCACCGCGGCCGCGGTGCTGCGCCTGGCGGAGGAGGGGAAGCTGGGGCTGGACGACGAGATCGGAATCCACCTGCCGGAGCTGCGGGGGCGCGGGGCCGGGATCACGCTCCGGCACCTGCTGAGCCACACCTCCGGGCTGTCCTCGGCGTGGGCGGTGGCGGACCTGTCGGCGCCCTCCTCGCCGCAGGCGGTGGTGGACAGCCTGGCCGCGCGGCCGACCGAGTTCGCGCCGGGGGAGCGGTTCGTCTACAACAACAACGGCTACATCCTGCTGGGGCGCGTGGTGGAGAGGGCGAGCGGGATGCCGTACGCGGATTTCCTGCGGACCCGCCTGCTCGCCCCGCTCCGGCTCGCCTCCATCGCGCCCTGCGACCGCGTCCCCGCCGGGCGCAGGGCCAAGGGATACCAGCACCCCACGCGCGGCTCCACGGAGCCGGCCGCGGCGGCCACGCACCACCCCGGCGTCACCTCGTCCGCCGGGGTCCTGTGCGCGACCGCGGGGGACCTGCTCCGCTGGGAGCGGGCCCTCGCGGCGGGGCGGGTGGTGCGCCCGGAGAGCCGGGACCTGATGACGGCCCGCACCGTCCTCGAGTCGGGGAGGACCGCGGGGTACGGGATGGGGATGCAGGTGTCGGAGCTGGACGGGCGCGCCCTGGTGGGGCACGGCGGCGGCCTCCCCGGGTTCGTCACCGAGGCGAGCTACCTGCCGGGGGACAGCCTGACCGTGGTGGTGCTGACCAACGGGGTGTACGCGGGGCAGATCGTCCGGCAGCTCTCCGAGGCGGTCGCGCGCGAGGCGCTGGGGCTCCCCCGGGCCGCCGTCGCGGACCTGCCGCTCGGCCGCGAGGAGCGGGCCCGCTTCGTCGGCACGTACGACCTGGGGCCGGCGAAGGTGGAGGTGTTCGAGCACGGGGACCACCTCCGGGCCCAGCCTACCGGGCAGATCGCGACCCGCCTCCTGCACCAGGGCGACGGGGTCTTCCGCGCCGAGCACGACCCGTCGCTGTACCTCCGCTTCCGCTCCGAGGGCGGGGTCGCGCGGGAGCTGGCGATCGAGCACGCGGGCAGGAGCATGCCCCCGGCGAAGCGGGTTCCGTAGGAGGCGGGATGGCGGCGCGGCCCGCGGCGCCCGGAAACGAAGCGACGCGGCGCCGGGAAGGTCCCGGCGCCGCGTGTCGTTCCGGCCGTACGCCCCCGCCCCGCCGCTACGTCCGCGGGCGCTCCCGCACCCTGCGCCGCGCCGAGCGCTCCACCGGCACCACGCGCGTCTGCTCCGGCGCCCCGGTCCGCCGCAGCGCGTCCACCCGCTCGGCCAGCTCCGCCACGCCGGGCGCCTCGAACAGCGCCCGCACCGTCAGCTCCACGCCCAGCGCGTCCCGCACCCGCGAGGCCACGCGCACGGCCAGCAGCGAGTGCCCGCCCAGGTCGAAGAAGCTCTCCGCCACGCCCACCCGCTCCACCCGGAGCACCTCGGCGTAGACCGACGCGAGCAGCTCCTCGGTGGGCGTGCGCGGCGCCACGTAGCCCGCGCCGGCGGAGGTGAGCTCGGGCGCGGGGAGCGCCCGCCGCGCCACTTTGCCGCTGGGCGTGAGCGGAAGCGCGTCCAGCACCACGAACGCGCCGGGCACCATGTACTCCGGCAGCCGCGCCCCCAGGTGCGCCTTGAGCTCGGCGGGGACCAGCGGGGCGCCGTCCGCGGCGGCCACGTAGGCCACCAGCCGCCGGTCGCCGGGCACGTCCTCGCGCGCCACCACCGCGGCCTCGCGCACCGCCGGGTGCGACGCCAGGGCCGCCTCGATCTCCCCCGGCTCGATGCGGAACCCGCGCACCTTGACCTGCTCGTCCAGCCGGCCCAGGTACTCCAGCGCCCCGTCCTCGCGCCACCGCGCCCGGTCCCCGGTGCGGTACACCCGCGCCCCCGGCTCGGCGGAGAACGGGTCCGGGACGAACCGCTCCGCCGTGAGCCCCGGCCGCCCCAGGTAGCCGCGCGCCACCCCCGCCCCGCCGATGAACAGCTCGCCCGGCACCCCCACGGGCTGCGGGCGGAGGGCGCCGTCCAGCACGTACGTGCGCAGGTTGGCGATGGGCGTGCCGATGGGGAGGGTCCCCTCCGCGCGGGCGACCTCGTGCGTCACGGACCAGACGGTGGTCTCCGTGGGCCCATACATGTTCACCAGCCCGCCCGGGACCACCGCGTCGATCTGCGCGGCCAGCGCGGGCGGCATCGCCTCGCCGCCCAGGATGACGCGCTCCAGCCCGGACAGCGCCTCCGCGCCGCACTCGGCGATCATCATCGCCGCGAGCGAGGGCGTACACTGGAGGTGGGTGACCCCGTGCCGGGCGATCCACGGCGCCGGCCCGCCGTCCCTGCCGCCCTGCTCCAGCCCCGGGTGCACCACCACCCGGAAGCCGCGGGCGAGCGTCCAGAACAGCTCCAGCACGTGGATGTCGAACGAGATGCGCGTCACCGCCAGCCAGGTGCCGGGCACGGTCCCGCCGACGCGCCCGTCCATCCCGGCGAGGAAGTTCACCGCGTTGCGGTGGGTGACGACCACGCCCTTGGGACGCCCCGTGGACCCCGACGTGTAGATGACGTAGGCCGTGTTGTCGGGGGACGGCGAGTGCGGGAGTGCGAAAGTGCGGGAGTGCGAAACTGCGGACGACGAGCCGCCGTCGCCGTCCTCGTCCAGCAGCAGCGTGCGCACGCCCCCGGCCGGCACCAGGCCGCGCAGCGACGCCTGCGTGAGCAGCAGCGCCGCGCCCGAATCCTCCAGCATGTACGCCAGGCGGTCGGCGGGGTAGCCGGGATCCAGCGGGAGGTACGCGGCGCCCGCCTTGAGGACGGCGAGCAGCGCGGCCACCATCCCGGCCCCGCGCTCCAGGCAGATGCCGACGAGCACGTCGGGGCCGGCGCCCAGCTCCGCGAGGCGGCGGGCCAGCCCGTCGGCGCGGGCGTCCAGCTCGCGGTAGGTGAGCGTGCCGTCGGCGGCGACCAGGGCCACGGCGTCCGGCGTGCGCGCCGCCTGCGCCTCGAACAGGCGGTGGACGAGCGGCTCGGCGGGGAGCGGCGCCGCGGTGGCGTTCCACTCCTCCACGATCCGGCGGCGCTCCGCCTGGTCCAGCAGCTCCACGTCGGACAGGCGCAGCTCCGGGTCGGCGGCGACCTGTTCCAGCAGACGCTCCAGGTGGTCCGCCATGCGCCGGGCGGTGCCGGCGTCGAACAGGTCCGTGGCGTACTCCAGCGTGCCGCCCAGGCCGCCGGGGCGCGCCGTGAGGGAGAGGGTGAGGTCGAACTGCGCCGTCTCCGGCTCGGCGGTCACTCCTCCCTTGGACGGAGGTCCGCCCGGGGCGGCCTGGCCCGCGCCGAGGTCGTCCAGCGCGTACGACACCTGGAAGAGCGCGGCGTGGCTGAGGCTGCGGCGCGGGTGGAGCTCGGCGACGATGCGCTCGAAGGGGACGTCCTGGTGCTGGTAGGCGCCCAGCGCGGTCTCCCGCGCCCGGCGCACGGCCTCGCGGAAGCCGGGGTCGCCGGACAGGTCCGTGCGCAGCACCAGGGTGTTCACGAACAGGCCGATCATCCCCTCCAGCTCCCGGTGCGACCGCCCCGCCACCGGGGTCCCCACCACCACGTCGTCGCTGCCGGCCCAGCGGCCCAGCAGCGCCCCGAACGAGGCGAGCACCACCATGTGCAGCGTGGCGCCCTCGCGGCGGGCGACCTCGCGCAGCCGGTCCAGCACGGAGGCCGGGACCGCAACGGGCACCCGCGCGCCCCGCAGCGAGGGCACCGGCGGGCGCGGGCGGTCCGTGGGCAGCTCCAGCAGCTCCGGCGCCCCGGCGAGCCGGCGCTTCCAGTACGCCAGCTGCCCGCCGTCCATCCCCTCCGCCTGCTCGCGCTGCCACACGGCGAAGTCGGCGTACTGCACCGGCAGCTCCGGCAGCGGCGACTCCGCGCCCCGCCCGAAGGCGTCGTACAGCACGGAGATCTCCTGCAGGAGCACCTTGTGGCTCCACCCGTCGCTGACGATGTGGTGCGTGCAGAGGAGCAGCACCTGCTCCGCCTCGCCCACGCGCAGCAGCGTGGCCCGGAAGAGCGGGCCCGCCGCCAGGTCGAAGACGTGCGCGGCGTCGCGGGCGGCGCGGCGCCGCACCTCGGCCTCGCGCTCGTCCTCCGGCAGGCCGGACAGGTCCTCCACAGGGAGCGCGAAGCCGGCGAAGGGGGCGATCACCTGGAGCGGGACGCCGCCCTCCTCGCGGAACGTGGTGCGCAGCGATTCGTGCCGCCGCACGATCTCGCCCAGGGCGCGGCCCAGCGCCGCGGCGTCGGTGTCGCCGGGGAGCCGCAGGCCGACGTTGAGGTTGTAGGCGGTGGAGCCGGGCTGGAGCCGGTCCACGAACCAGAGCCGCTCCTGCGCGAAGGAGAGCGGCGGGTCGCCCTGCCGCTCGCGGCGGACGAGGGGCTGCACGCCGGCCGCGCGCCAGTTGGACGGGGCGGCCTCGCCGACCTGGCCCAGCTCCTGTCCGGCCGCCTCCTCCAGCAGCGCGGCCAGCTCGGCGATGGTGGGCGCCTCGAACACGGCGCGCAGCGGCAGCTCCACCCGGAACGCCTCGCGCACCCGGGCCAGGAGCTGCAGCCCCAGCAGCGAGTGCCCGCCCAGGTCGAAGAAGTTGTCGCGCGCGCCCACGTCGCGGATCCCCAGCAGCCCGCCCCAGATGGCGGCGAGCCGCTTCTCCGCGTCGCTGGCGGGCGCCAGGAACTCGCTCCCCAGCGAGGGGCGCGCGTGCAGGCCGGGGGCGGGCTCGCCGCCCCCGGCCGGGCGGGCGGCGGCGCGCGGGGCGCGGAAGCGCTCCAGCCGCGCGCCTAGGTCCTGCGTGGAGACCACAACCCGCGGCTCCTCCGCCAGCGTGGCGAGCGCCGCGAAGGCGGCCGGGCCGTCGCCGCGCAGGATGGCGCCCCCCGCGGCCGCGTCGTCGCCCTCCAGGTGCCAGCGGTCCCACCCCACGCTGGTCCAGCCGGCGCCGCCCCGGGCCAGGCGCCGCTGCGCCCATGCGTCCAGCAGCGCGAACGCCGCCGTGGCCGCGCCCAGCCCCGCCCCGCCGAACACCGTGAACACGGAGTTCTGGAGGAGGCGGAAGTCCAGCGCGAGCCCCGCCGTGGCCGCGTCGATCGCGTCCAGCCCGCGCGCCACGCGGCCCATCGCCTCCGCGACGGCGGCGGGCTGCGACTCCGCCAGCGGGCCGTGCGCGGCGCCCGCGCCCGGCCCGGCGGTGTGCACCACGCCGTGCAGCTCGCCGAACTCCGCGAGCACGGCCTCCACCGCGGCCCGCACCTCCGCGGGGTCCCGCGGGTCGGCGCGGAGCACGAGCGTGCGCGCGCCGCGCGACTCGGCTGCGCGGATGCCGCGGATGGCCGCCGCCTGGGCGCTGCCCGCCGGAGCGGTCGCGAGGCGCAGGTCCCACTCCGCGGGCTCGGGGAAGTCAGGATCGGCCACCAGGGCGATGCGGGCGCCCGGCGACGCGGCCAGGCGCCCGGCCAGCACGTCGGCGCCGCCGGCCATGCCGCCGGTGAACAGGTACGCGCCGCCCTCCCGGAGCCCGGCGCGCCCCTCGCGCGGCTGCACCGGCTCGTAGCCCAGCGTCCAGCGCCAGGGGCCGCGCAGCGCCACGGGCGTGTCGTCCGCCGTGTCGGCCGCGACCTCGGCGGCGAGCTGGTCCAGCAGGTGCTCGCCGGCGCCCGCGGAGCGCACGTCCACCGTGCGGCAGACGGCGTGCGAGTGCTCCTGCGGGAGCGACAGGCACGCGCCCAGCACCGTCGCCCGCTCGGGGCGCACGGCCTCCCCGCCGAACACGTCGCGCACGCCCTCGGTGACCACGACGAGCCGGAACGGCGCTCCGTCGTCGCCGGGGACGAACGTGGCGGCCAGCGCCGCCACGGTGGCGTAGCCGCGCGCCTGCGCCCGCACGAACGCGTCCTCGCCGTCGCCGCCCTCGGGGTCAATCCCCCACAGGTGGACGACGCGGCGCGGACGGATCCCCTCCTCGTGCAGCTCGTCCCGCAGCGATGCAAGGTCGTCGGCCGACCCCGGACGAAGCGTCCAGGACCGGTCTCCGCTTCGCGAAAACTCGCCTCCGACTTCCGCGAGGACGACGGTGTGGCCCTGCCGCTCCAGCCGCGCGGCGAGCCGGGCGCCGAGGCCGGCCGCGTCGGCGAGCACCAGCCACTCCGCGGGCTCCGCGGCGCGTTGCGCGGGGAGCGGCGCGCGCGACCAGGCGGGGAGGTACAGCCAGTCCGCCGGGTCGGGCAGGCGGGCGAGCGGGTCGCCGCCGCGCCCGGCCGGGAGCAGCGCCATCGTCCCGGGCTCCAGCCAGAAGCGGCTGCGCTCGAACGGGTAGGTGGGGAGCGGGACGCGCCGCGGCCGCTCGCCCGCGTGCAGCGCCCGCCAGTCCACCGCCGCGCCGGCCGTCCACAGGCGCCCGGCCGCGCCCAGCACGTGCGCCGCGTCCGGGTGGCGCTCGTAGGCGTGGCGCATGGACGCGACGAAGGCGGGCGCCTCGCCGCCCCACACGTCCAGCTGCCCGGCGAGCATGCGCAGCGCCAGCCCGGGCCCGTTCTCCAGGAAGAGGCGGAACCCGTCGCGCGCCAGCGTCTCCACCCCGTCCGAGAAGCGCACCGGCTCGCACAGGTGGCGCGCCCAGTACGCCGGGTCGGTGGCCTCGGAGGCGCGGATCCAGGTGCCGGTGACGTTGGAGACGAAGGGGATGCGCGGCGCATTCAGCTCCACCCCGCGCAGCAGCGCCATCAGCCGCTCCGCCACCGGCTCCATCAGCGGCGTGTGGAAGGCGTGCTTCATCGGCAGCCGCCGCCACACCAGCCCGCGCGCCTCCACCTCGCCGCGCAGCGCGTCCAGCTCCTCGCCGGGCCCGGAGACCACGGTGATGGAGGGCCCGTGGAGCGCGCCCACGTACAGGTTGCCGGTGAGCAGCGGGCGCGCCTGCTCCTCGGGGAGGCTGATCCCCATCATCCCGCCCTCGGGGAGCGATTCGATGAGCCGCGCGCGCTCGGCCACCAGCATCAGCGCGTCCTCCAGCGACCACACGCCGGCGACCGTGGCCGCCACCCACTCTCCCAGCGAGTGGCCCAACATGGCCGCGGGCCGCACGCCCCACGCCGCCCAGAGCCGGTGGAGGGCGTACTCGGTGACGAACAGCGCCGGCTGCGCCAGCTGCGTGCGGTTCAACCGTTCCTGCGCGTCGTCGTCCTGCTCGGCGGCGGCGCGGCCCAGCATGGCGCGCAGGTCGATGCCGCCGAAGCCGGCCCCGTCCGCGGCCGGCGCGTCCGCCGGGTACAGCACCTCGCGCAGGTCCAGCCCCAGGTGCGGGCGCAGGATCTCCGCGCAGCGGTCCACCGCGTCGCGGAAGACCGGCTCCGACTCGTACAGCCCGCGGCCCATCCCCGCGTAGTGGCTTCCCAGCCCGGGGAACAGGAAGGCGGCCCGGCGCGCCGTCTCCGGCGCCGCCCCCGCGGATACCCGGTCGGGCGCGCGCGGATCCAGCGCGCGCGCGGCCTCCTCGGCGTCGCGCGCGACCACGGCGCGGCGGTGCTCCCACGCCCTGCGCCCCGCCTGGAGCGTCCACGCCACGTCCGCCAGCGGCAGCTCCGGGTGGGCGCGCAGGTGCGCCGCCAGCCGGTCCGTCGCCGCCTCCAGCGCCGTGGGCGTCCGCGCCGACAGGACCAGCAGCTGCCAGTCGCGCGCGGGCCGCGAGGGCGCCGGCCGCGGCGGCTCCTCCAGCACCACGTGCGCGTTGGTCCCGCCGATCCCGAACGACGACACCCCGGCGCGCCGCGGACCGCCGTCCGTGGGCCAGGGGCGCAGCTCGGTGTTGACGAAGAACGGCGAGCCCGCGAAGTCGATCCTGGGGTTGGGCTCCTCGAAGTGCAGCGAGGGCGGGATCTCGCCGTGCTCCAGGGCGAGCACCGTCTTGATGAAGCCGGTGATCCCGGCCGCCGAGTCCAGGTGCCCCACGTTGCTCTTGACCGCGCCCAGCGCGACCGACCGGCGGCGCGGCCCGCTCCCGAACGCCTGGGTGAGCGCGGCGACCTCCACCGGGTCGCCCAGCTCGGTGCCGGTGCCGTGCGCCTCCACGTAGCCCACGGTGCGCGGGTCCACCCCGGCGCGGGCCAGCGCCTCGCGGATCACGGCGGCCTGCCCGTCCACGCTGGGCGCGGTGTACCCCACCTTGCCGGAGCCGTCGTTGTTGATGGCGGTGCCGCGGATCACGGCGTGGACGGTGTCGCCGTCGGCGAGGGCGTCGGCGAGGCGCTTGAGCACCACGATGCCGACCCCGCTCCCGGTCACCGTGCCGCCCGAGCGGGCGTCGAAGGCGCGGCAGTGCCCGTCGGGCGACATGATCCCGCCGGGCGAGTACATGTAGCCGCCGCGCCGCCGCGCGCCCACGCCGCCCGCCAGCGCCATGTCGCACTCGCCGGCCAGCAGCGCCCGGCAGGCCACGTGTACCGCGACCAGCCCGGTGGAGCACGCCGTCTGCACGGCGAGCGCGGGGCCGCGCAGGTTGAGCTTGTAGGCCACGCGGGAGGCGAGGAAGTCCTTGCCGTTCCCCATCTCCACCTGGAGCGAGCCCACCGCGCCGGCGACGTCCGGCCGGGTGAGGACGTGCCGGTGCAGGTAGTCGCTCGCCGACGAGCCGGCGTACACGCCCACCGCCTCCCGCGTCTCCCCCGGCGCGTACCCCGCGTTCTCCAGCGCCTCCCAGGCGGTCTCCAAAAAGACGCGCTGCTGCGGGTCGATGATCTCCGCCTCGCGCGGGTTGAAGCCGAAGAAACCGGCGTCGAAGAGGTCCATCCCCTCCATCACCCCCGCCGCCGGGACGAACGAGGGGTCGCGGAGCAGCGCCGGGTCCAGCCCCGCCGCCTCCAGCTCCTCCGGCTTGAAGAAGGTGATGGAGTGGACGCCGCCGCGCAGGTTGCTCCAGAACGTCTCCACGTCCGGCGCGCCCGGGAACCTCCCCGCCAGCCCGATCACCGCGACCGCCCCGTCCAGCGCATCCCCCCGCCCGTCCCGCTCGGCGCGGCGCGGCAGCGGCCGCGGCTCCTCGGCCGCCGTCTCGCCGCCCAGGTGCGCGGCCAGGCTGGCGACCGTGGGGAAGCGGAACAGGTCCACGATGGGCACCTCGCGCCCCAGCGCGTCGCGGAGCTTCGCCTGAACCCGCGCCAGCAGCAGCGAGTGCCCGCCCAGGTCGAAGAAGTTGAGGTTGACGCCCACCCGCTCCAGCCCCAGCACCGATACCCAGATCGCCGCCACCGTCTGCTCCAGCGGCAGCCGCGGCGCGACGTACGCTTCCTCCGCCACGGCCGGCTCCGGCGCGGGGAGCGCCCGCCGCGCCACCTTGCCGCTGGGAGTCAAAGGAAGCCTCTCCAGCGCCACGAACGCCGAGGGCACCATGTACTCCGGCAGCCGCCCCGCGAGCCCCGCCTTCAGCGCGGCGGCGTCGGCCTCCGCCCCCTCGTCGGCGACGACGTACGCCACCAGCCGCCGCTCGCCCGGCACGTCCTCCCGCACCACCACCACGGCCTCGCGCACCCCCGGCTGCGCCTCCAGCGCCGCCTCCACCTCGCCGGGCTCGATGCGGAAGCCGCGCAGCTTCACCTGCTCGTCGGCGCGGCCCAGGAACTCCAGGTTCCCGTCCGCCAGCCAGCGCGCGCGGTCGCCGGTGCGGTAGACCCGCGCCCCCGGCTCCGCCGCGAACGGGTCGGGGAGGAAGCGCTCGGCGGTGAGGTCCGGCCGCCCAAGGTAGCCGCGCGCCACGCACGCTCCGCCCAGGTACAGCTCGCCCGGCACGCCCACGGGCGCGGGCCGCAGCCCGCCGTCCAGCACGTAGCAGCGCGCGTTGGCGACCGGCGCGCCGATGGCCGGCAGCAGCGGCCACGCGGCCGGGTCGCCCTCCAGCGCCAGCGCCGTGGCGACGTGCGTCTCCGAGGGGCCGTACTGGTTGTGCAGCGGCGCCCCCACCGCGGCCAGCCAGCGCCGCAGCGGCTCCGTCACCCGCAATTGCTCGCCCGCCGTCACCACCTCGCGCAGCCGCGAGGGGACCAGCCCGCGCGCCTCCGCGGCCTCCGCCAGGTGCTGGAGCGCCACCGAGGGCATGAACAGCCGCTCCACCCCCTCGCGCTCCACCACTTCCAGCAGCCCCGCCGGGTCGTAGCGCAGCTCTTCGGAGATCAGCACCACCCGCCCGCCGGACGCCCAGCAGGAAAAAATCTCCTGGAACGACACGTCGAAGCTCACGGGCGCGAACTGCAGCGTGGTCGCGGCCCCCGGGGCGCGCCAGTCGCGCCGCTGCCACTCCAGCAGGCTGACCAGCGGCCGGTGCGGCATCGCCACGCCCTTGGGCCGGCCGGTGGAGCCGGAGGTGAAGACGACGTAGGCGAGGGAGTCGGGGGAGACGGAAACCCGGCTGGCGTCCGCCGGATCGCCCCCACCCGGCTCGCTTAGGCTCGCCACCCTCCCCCAATTCTGGGGGAGGGTTTCCCGACCCTCGGCAGAATGCTCGACCGACACACCGTCTTGCTCCCCCTCTCCCAGCATTGGGAGAGGGGGCCGGGGGGTGAGGGCCGCCGTGTCGTGCTCCCCGGGGGTCCCGTCGAACAGCACGGTCTCGCCCCCGAACTCCGGCAGGCGATCGACCAGGCTCCGCTGCGTCACCAGCACGCGCGCGGCGGAGTCCTCCAGCATGTGGGCCAGGCGCTCGGACGGGTACGACGGGTCCAGCGGGACGCAGGCGCCGCCGGCCTTGAGGATGCCGAGCAGGGCGACCATCGTCGCGTGGCCGCGCTCCAGGCAGAGCGCCGCGCGCGCGTCCGGGACGACGCCGAGGCCGGCCAGGTGGCGGGCCAGGCGGTCGGCCCGCTCATCCAGCTCGCGGTAGGTGAGCGTGCCCTCGGCGGAGACCACGGCGACGGCGTCCGGCGTGCGCGCGGCCTGCTCCTCGAACAGGTGGTGGATGCAGCGGTCCGCGGGGTACTCGGCCTCCGTCCGGTTCCACCCGTCGATCACCTGCGCCCGCTCGGCGTCGCCCAGCAGGTCCAGGTCGGCGAGGCGCGCGTCGGGGTCGGCCGTGGCCTGCTCCAGCACGCGGCCCAGGTGGGCGATCATCCGGCGCGCGGTGGCGCGCTCGAACAGGTCGGTGGCGTACTCCAGCGTGCCGGTGAGGCCGCCGGGGTGGCGGGCGAGGGCCAGCGTCAGGTCGAACTTGGCCGTGCCGCCCGCGGCGCCCACGCGGCTCAGCTCCAGCCCGGGGAGGCCGCCGCCCGCGCGCTCCGGCTCCTGGAGCACGAGCATCACCTGGAAGAGCGGCGCGTGGCCGAGGCTGCGCTCCGGCTGCAGCTCCTCCACCAGCCGCTCGAAGGGCACCTCCTGGTGCTCGTAGGCGCCCAGCGTCGCCTCCCGCACGCGCCGCAGCACCTCGCGGAAGCTGGGATCGCCGCCCAGGTCCGTCCGCAGCACCAGCGTGTTCAGGAAGAAGCCGATCAGCCCCTCGGTCTCGCGCCGCGTGCGCCCCGCGATGGGGCTGCCCACCACCACGTCCTCCGTGCCGGCGTACCTCGCGAGCAGCGCCTGCCAGGCGGCCAGCAGCGTCATGAACAGCGTGGCGCCCTCGCCGCGGGCGAGCGCCTGGAGGCGGTCCAGCAGCTCCGCCGACAGCTCCACGCGCTCGGTCGCCCCGCGGTACGTCTGCACCGGCGGGCGCGGGCGGTCCGTGGGCAGCTCCAGCAGCGCGGGGGCGCCGGCCAGCCGCTCCCGCCACCAGGCGAGCTGCCGCTCCAGCGCCTCGCCGCGCAGCTGCTCGCGCTGCCACACGGCGAAGTCGGCGTACTGCACCGGCAGCTCCGGCAGCGGCGATTCCCCGCCCTCCCGGTACGCCCCGTACAGCGCGGAAAGCTCGCGGAAGAGCACGTCCAGGCTCCACGCGTCGCTCACCGCGTGGTGCAGGCACAGCAGCAGCACGTGGTCGTCGTCGGCCAGACGCAGCAGCGCGGCGCGGAAGAGCGGGCCGCGCGCCAGGTCGAACGGGCGCGCCGCGTCCGCCGCGGCCCGGCGCCCGGCCTCCGCCTCGCGCTCCCCCTCGCCCAGCCGCGACAGGTCCTCCACGGCCAGCGCGAAGCCGCCGAAGGGGACGACGGCCTGCGCGGGGGCGCCGTCCACCTCCGCGAACACGGTGCGCAGCGCCTCGTGCCGGCGCACGATCTCGCCCAGGGCCGACTCCAGCGCCGGCAGGTCGAGGTCGCCGCCCATCCGCAGCGCGGCGGGGATGTTGTAGAAGGCGGACCCCGGCTCCAGGCGGTCCAGGAACCAGAGCCGCTCCTGGGCGAAGGAGAGCGGCAGCGGGCCGCTGCACTCCACGGGGACCACCGGCGGCAGCACCGGCAGCTCCGCGCGCCGCAGCGCCTCCACCCGCGCGGCCAGCTCGGCCACGGTGGGCGCCTCGAAGAGCGCGCGCAGCGGCAGCTCCACGCCCAGCGCGTCGCGCACGCGCGACACCACGCGGATGGCGAGCAGCGAGTGGCCGCCCAGCTCGAAGAAGGTCTCGCGGACGCCCACCCGGTCGGCGCGGAGGATCTCCGCCCAGATCCCGGCGAGCACCTCCTCCACCGGGGTCGCGGGCGCCGCGTAGCGCTCCGCGGCGGCGAAGTCCGGCGCGGGGAGGGCGCGCCGGTCCAGCTTGCCGCTGGGGGTCAGGGGAAGCGCGTCGAGGACGACGAACGCGGCCGGCAGCATGTACGCCGGCAGGCGCTCGCGCAGGTGCGCGCGCAGCGCGTCAGCGTCGGGCGCGGCGCCCTCCGGGACCACGTACGCCACCAGCCGCCGCTCGCCGGGGGCGTCCTCGCGCGCCAGGGCGACGGCGGCGCGCACGGCCGGGTGCGCAAGCAGCACGCTCTCGATCTCGCCCAGCTCGATGCGGAAGCCGCGCACCTTGACCTGCGTGTCGGTGCGGCCCAGGTACACCAGCTCCCCGGCGTCCGTCCAGCGCGCGCGGTCCATCACCCGGTACATGCGGCTCCCCGGCGGGCCGAAGGGATCCGGGAGGAAGCGCTCGGCGGTGAGGTCCGGCCGCGACGCGTAGCCGCGCGCGGTGCCGTCGCCCGCCAGGTAGAGCTCGCCGGGGATGCCGGCGGGGACGGGGGCGAGGGCGCCGTCCAGCACGTAGGCCCGCGAGTTCGCGATCGGCCGGCCGATGGCGACCCGCTCCGCCCCGCGGGGGACCAGCGAGTACGTGGAGTAGGTGGTGTCCTCCGTGGGCCCGTACAGGTTCCGCACCGTCTCCACCGTCCCCAGGTCGTACAGCCCCCGGGCCAGCGACTCCGGCAGCGCCTCGCCGGCCAGGTTGAACGCCCGCACGCTCGGCGGGACGGCGCCCGTCCGCAGCAGCTCGGCGGCGGCGGTGGGGACCATGGTGGCCAGGACGACGCCCGCGTCCTCCATCTCCGCCAGGGAGAGGGCGTTCTCGGCGAGCAGCAGCCTGCCGCCCCAGCACAGCGTCCCCCAGATCTCGGCGACGGAGACGTCGAAGCTGGTGGAGGTGGAGGCGAGCACCGCCGACCTCTCCTCGTCCGTGACCGTCCCGCGCAGCCAGTGCAGCAGCGCGACGACGGAGGAGTGGCGGATCATCACGCCCTTGGGCCTGCCGGTGGAGCCGGAGGTGAAGACGACGTGCGACAGGTTCTCGGGGAGCGCGACGCCCTCCGGGTCGGCGGCGGGGAGGGCGCGCAGCTCGTCCGCGATGGCGTCCAGGCGGACGGCCCCGGCGCCGGCGGGGAGCCGGTCCGCGAGGGCGGACTCCGTGAGGACCAGGCGGGCGCCCGCGTCCTCCAGCATCCACCCCAGGCGCTCGCGCGGGAAGTCCGGGTCCAGCGGCACGTACGCGCCCCCCGCCTTGAGCACGGCGAGCAGCGCGGCCACCATCTCCGGCGTGCGCGGCAGGCAGATCCCCACCCGCGCCTCCGGGCCCACGCCCAGGCCGCGGAGGTGATGGGCGAGCCGGTTGGCGCGCGCGTTCAGCTCGCCGTAGAGAAGCGTCTCCCCGCCGAAGGCGAGCGCCGGCGCGTCCGGCGCGCGGGCCGCCTGCGCCTCGAAGAGCCGGTGGACGGTCCCGTCGGCCGGGACCTCCTCCGCCGCGCGGCTCCACTCCTCCAGCACCCGGCGGCGCTCCTCGCCGTCCAGCAGCGCCAGCTCCGACAGGCGCGCGTCGGGGTCGGCCGCGGCCTGCTCCAGCAGGCGGCGGAAGTGGGCGAGCATGCGCAGGACGGTGGCGCGCTCGAACAGGTCGGTGCTGTAGGCCACCGAGGCGCGCAGCCCCGCCGCGTGCAGGGTGAGCGCCAGCGCCAGGTCGAACTTGGCGGTGTGGAGCTCCGCCTCCACCCCCTCCCCCATCCGCAGCCCCGGCAGACCCTCCGGCGAGTTCTCGGTGCTCTGCAGCGAGAACATCACCTGGAACAGGGGCGAGCGGCTGAGCGACCGCTCGGGCGCCAGCTCCTCCACCAGCCGCTCGAAGGGGACCTCCTGGTGCTCGTAGGCGCCCAGCGTGACCGCCCGCACCCGGCGAACCGTCTCGCGGAAGGTGGGGTCGCCGGAAAGGTCCGTCCTCAGCACCAGCGTGTTGACGAAGAAGCCGATCAGCGCCTCCAGCTCCCGCTGCGTGCGCCCCGCGATGGGGCTCCCCACCACCACGTCGTCCGTCCCGGCGTACCGGGCGAGCAGCGCCTGGAAGGCCCCCAGCACCACCATGAACAGCGTGGCCCCCTCGCGCCGCGCCAGCTCCCCCAGCCGGTCCGCCAGCGCGGCCGGGAGCTCCACGCGCTCGTGCGTCCCCCGGTGCGTCTGCACCGCCGGGCGGGGGCGGTCGGTGGGGAGCTCCAGCAGCTCCGGCGCGCCGGCCAGCCGCTCCCTCCACCAGGCCAGCTCCCGTCCCAGCACCTCGTCGCCCAGCTGCTCGCGCTGCCACACGGCGAAGTCGCCGTACTGCACCTCCAGCTCGGGGAGCGGCGACTCCCGCCCGTCGCTGTACGCGTCGTACAGCGACGACAGCTCGCGGAAGAAGACGCCCGTGCTCCACCCGTCGGCGACGATGTGGTGGATGACGAGGAGGAACGAGTACTCGTCCGGCTTCAGCCGCAGCAGCGACGCCCGGAAGAGCGGGCCCGCCTCCAGGTCGAACGGGGTCTCCGCGGCCGCGGTGGCGCGGCGGCGCGACTCCGCCAGGCGCTCCGCCGCGCCCAGCCGGGCGAGGTCCAGCACCGGGAGCACGAGCTCCGCGGACGGGGCGATCACCTGCGCCGGCGCGCCGTCCACCTCGCGGAACGTGGTGCGCAGCACCTCGTGCCGGCGGACGATCTCGGCCAGGGCCGTCCCGAGCGCCCGCACGTCCAGCGCGCCGCTGAAGCTCAGCACCGCGGGGATGTTGTAGAGCGGGCTCCCCGGCGCGAACCGGTCCAGGAACCAGAGCCGCTCCTGCGCGAAGGAGAGCGGCAGCACCACGGTCTGATCCACGGGATTGCTCACGGTCTGCCCCTCCGGCGTGGTGAGGGATGGACGCCGCCGGCCGGCGGGGGGGACTCGCCCGGGCGCTCGTTCCGCTGCTTCATGCTCGTGGCGCTGCCAGAGGGGGTGGGCGTCGGCGACGCCGCTCGCGGCGTGTCCCCACACAGTCGCACGAACGATCAAACGTGTCTTGAAGTGTGCGGGGCATGGCTACTATAAAGGCGCGCCGGGGAGCGCGCAACCGCCGCCGCCGGCCCGCTCCGCGCCCCGTCACGGGGCCGATCACACCTGCTCGGGGCGCGGGTGCGGGCACTTGGAGCCACCCTTGACCGCCCCGCACGGCTCCGGTTAGCATAATACCAGACGAGCATTGCGGAATCCGCGCCGCGCGTGCGGAAACACGTGGTACGAGCCGCCCGCGGGAGCACCGCCGCGGCGGCGATGCTCCTCCGGCCCCGCGGCCCCGAAGCCTCCCGCTCCCCGGTCCGGCCCCGCCTCCATGGGACCTCCTCGGCAGAACCGGCAGTCTTCTCCACTTCCAACGCCAGAGGTCGGCTTGATCGCATCGGCAATCAGCATCCGCTACCCGGACTGGGTCGTCGGCCACGTGGACTGGGACCGATGCTACGCGTCGGACTCCGACAAGATGCGCCTCGCCATCGACCTGTCGCGGCAGAACGTGCTGCGCGGGACCGGGGGCCCCTTCGGCGCCGCCGTGTTCGAGGCGAACACGGGGCGGCTGGTGTCCGTCGGCATGAACCTGGTGGTCCCCCTCAACAACTGCATGCTGCACGCGGAAGGCGTGGCGCTGATGATGGCCGGAGACCGCGTGCGCAGCTTCTCGCTCGACGGCGACGTGCAGCACGAGCTGGTCACCTCCTGCGCCCCCTGCGCCATGTGCCTGGGCGCCGCCCTGTGGAGCGGCGTTCGCCGCATCGTCTGCGGGGCCCGCTCGGCGGACGCGGAGCGGATCGGCTTCGACGAGGGGCCGGTGTTCCAGGCGTCGCACGAGTACCTGTCCAGCCGCGGCATCGGCATCGACCACGACGTGCTGCGCGGGGAGGCGTGCGAGGTGCTCGACCTGTACGCCGCCCGCAGCGGCAGGATCTACAACGGCCTGGCCATGGAGGGCGCGGTCTCCCTCCCGGGGATCCCCGTGGCCGGCGCCCGCCTGGGGGCGGAGCGGCCGTCCCCCGCCTGACCCGCCGCAGCCCACCCGTCCACCATCACTCACCAGGAGCAGACATGGCCGTCGACGAGCGCGAGGACACCACCATCTACGAGGTGGTGGTGAACCACGAGGAGCAGTACTCCATCTGGCCGGCGCACAAGGAGCTGCCGCTGGGGTGGAGCAAGGCCGGGAAGCAGGGGCTCAAGGCCGAGTGCCTGGCCTACGTCGAGGAGGTGTGGACCGACATGCGGCCCAGGAGCCTCCGGGAGAAGATGGCCGAGGCCGGCCTGTAGCCGCCGGTCCCGGACCCGCGCCGCGGCCTCGCCGGCCGCGGCGCGGGCCCGGAGGCGCGCGTGGGCGTGCCGCCGCGGCGCATTTCCCGAGGCGGTGGCGTGCGCCACAAGGGTGTCTGCAACTATATTGATCGGGGAGCGCGCTTCCATGGCAGTCCGAGCCGGCGGCGCGCCCCGACGCGCCGCCCGGGGCCCCCGACTCTCCACCTCACCGCACATGAGCCGACACGCTGAAGCAGCCGCCGACGTCCTCCCGCTCCCGGAGGTCGCTTCCCACGCACCCGCCGGCGGGCGGCGGAGGCACGTGCTCTCCATCCTGGACCTGGAGCCCGAGGAGGTGCTCTACCTCTGCCGGCGCGCCATCCGGATCAAGCAGGCCCCCGAGACCCCGCAGACGCTGCGGGGCCGCACGGTGGGCGTGTACTTCCGCAAGACCTCCACCCGCACCCGCGCCGGGTTCATGGTGGGCGCCGGCCGGCTGGGGGCCACCACGGTGTACTTCGGCCCCGGCGACCTGCAGACCAACACCGGGGAAACGCTGGAGGACACCGCCCGCACGCTGGCCGGCTACCTGGACGTGCTGGTGATGAGGACCAACGAGGGCGTGGAGGAGATGCGGACCTACGCGTCGCACCCCGCCATGTCGGTGGTCAACGCGCTCAGCTCCGACGAGCACCCCACCCAGGCGCTCACCGACCTCGCCTCCATCCTGGAGCACTTCGGGCGGCTGGAGGGGATCTCCGTGCTGTACTGCGGCGAGGGGAACAAGACGGCGGCCGCGCTGGCCCTGGCGATGAGCCGCGTCCCGGGGATGCGGCTGATCCTGGCGACGCCGGAGGGCTACGGGGTGGACCCGGAGAAGCTGGCCGCCGCCCGGTCGCTGGCCGCGGTGTACGGCGCCGGCATCGAGGAGACGCACGACGTCGGCTCGGTGGAGCCCGGCGTGGACGTGGTCTACACCAGCCGCTGGCAGGAGATGGGGGTGGGCAAGCCCGACCCCGACTGGAAGGAGCGCTTCGCCCCGTTCCGGGTGACGCAGGCGCTCATGGACCGCGTCTCCCACCCGGGGACGGTGTTCATGCACGACCTTCCCGCGGTCCGGGGCGAGGACGTGGACGACGAGGTGCTGGACGGGCCGCGCAGCCTGGCCTGGGTGCAGGCCCAGCACAAGATGTTCAGCGCCATGGCCGTGATGGAGTGGTGCGGGGCCGGCGTCGTGGGCGACGAGCTCTGAACCCCCGCGGGGACACGATGGAACCAGCCGCACTCCTGCTCGACATGCGCACGGAACCCACCCAGCGTCCCCGGACGGCGATGGCACCGGTGATCTCCAGGGCCCCCGCGCCCTCCGCCCGCGTGGGCGTGGGCCGGATCCACGGCCACCACGGCGAGATCGTCCAGGGCGTCTTCTATTCCAGCGACGGCGTGCTGGAGCACGGGCTGGTCACGCTGCCCTGCAGCCTGTTCGGCACGCGGGTCCGCTTCCGCCCCACGCCCTCGGGCCCGCTCACGGTGGAGCCGGGCGACCGCTCCCGCGCGCGGACGGCGGCCCGCATGACGCTGGACGCGCTGGGCCGCACCGGGTGGGGCGGCTCCATCCGCATCGAGGGCAACGTCCCGCTCCGCTGGGGGTGCGGCTCCTCCACCACCGACGTGCTGGCCACCATCCGGGCCGTCGCCGACGCCTTCGGAGCCGTGCTGGAGCCCGAGTGGATCGCCCGGATCTCCGTGGCCTCGGAGACCGCGTCCGACTCGCTGATGTACGGCCCCGAGCGGGCGGTGCTCTTCGCCCAGCGCCGCGGCTGCGTGCTGCTGGACCTGGGGGGCCCGCTCCCCCGGGTGCAGGTGCTGGGCTTCAACACCGAGGAGGACCGCGGGGTGGAGACGCTCTCGCTGCCGCCGTGCCAGTACTCCGCCTGGGAGGCCGAGGCCTTCCAGCCCGTGCTGGGGCTGCTGCGCCGCGCCGTGGAGCAGCAGGACCCGGCGCTGCTGGGCCGGGTGGCGACGGCGAGCACGACGATCATGCAGCGCCACCGCCCCAAGCGCTTCATGCCGGAGCTTCTCGGGCTGGTCCGGGAGACCGGCGCGCTGGGGCTGCAGGTGGCCCACAGCGGCACCGTCGCCGGCCTCCTGTTCGAGCCCGGAGGCCGCGCCGCCGAGCGCATCGAGCACGCCAGGGCGGGGCTGCAACGCATCGGCCTGCACGGGAGCTGGGAGTTCTCCAACGACCTTTCCCCACAGCCGGAGGCAGTGCAGTGAGCGCCACCGTGATCAACGCCAACGTCGTGGACGCAATCGCGCTCCCCCGCATCGTCTGGCTGCGGCCCAACCTGATCGGGCTCTCGTTCACGCTGATGAAGCTGCTCCCGGCGCGGTTCATCGTCCGCAAGGCGCTGGAGGAGGGCGAGCTGCAGCCGGGCGGGCTGATCGCCGAGACCACCTCGGGCACCTTCGGGCTGGCGCTGGCGATGGTGGCGCGGCTGGGCGGGCACCCGCTGACGCTGGTGAGCGACCCCGCCATCGACGCGCCGCTGCAGCGCCGGCTGGAGGACCTGGGCGCCACGGTCCACATCGTGGAGAAGCCGGGTCCCACCGGCGGCTACCAGCAGGCCCGGCTGGAGGTGCTGGAGCGGGTGCTCGCCTCCAACCCGGGCAGCTTCTGCCCGCGCCAGTACACCAACCCGCACAACCCGGGGAGCTACGCCCCCTGCGCCGAGCAGCTGGTGGCGGCGGCCGGGGCGGTGGACTGCCTGGTGGGGACGGTGGGGTCGGGCGGCTCGGTGTGCGGCATCTCCTCGTACCTGCGCCTCCTCTTCCCGGAGCTGGTCGTGGTGGGCGTGGACACGCACCGCAGCGTCATCTTCGGCCAGTCGGACGCGGGCGGCGGGCGCAAGCTGCGCGGGCTGGGGAACAGCCTGATGCCCCAGAACGTGGACCACACCGCCTTCGACCTGGTGCACTGGGTGGGCGCCGCCGAGGCGTTCCGCGCCACCCGCCAGCTGCACCGCGAGCACGCGCTGTTCGTGGGCCCCACCAGCGGCGCCGCCTGGCTGGTGGCCGACTGGTGGGCGCGCGAGAACCCGGACGCGCTCACCGCGGTGGTGTTCCCCGACGAGGGGTACCGCTACCAGCACACCGTCTACGACGACGCCTGGCTGGAGGAGCAGGGGCTGCGCCTGGACGTGCTCCCGCGGGAGCCGGTGGAGTGGGACCGCCCGCACGACGGCGACGATCCCTGGTCGTTCCACCGCTGGAATCGCCGCAGCTTCGCCGAGGTGATGAAGTCGCCCGCCTCGTCCCTGGAGCTGGCGCCGTCATGAGCGGAGCGAGCCGCGGGGCGGTGCTGTTCGTCGAGAGCAACACCAGCGGGACGGGGCGGATCTTCGCGCACACGGCCCGGGCGATGGGCTTCCGCCCGGTGCTGGTCACCGCCCGCCCGGAGAAGTACGCGTACCTGTCGCAGGAGGGGGCGCCGGAGGTGGTCGCGGTCCCCCGCATCGACGGGGACGAGCTGTACGAGCTGGTGCGCGAGCGCTTCGCGGGGGGCGCGGAGGTGGCGGGGATCACCTCCAGCTCGGAGTACTTCATCGCCACGGCGGCGGCGCTCGCCGCGCGCTTCGGCCTCCCCTGCCCCGACGCGGCGGCCGTGGCCGCGGCGCGCGACAAGTCGCGGCAGCGCGAGGTGCTGTCCGCCGGCGGCATCCCCACCCCGGCGTTCCGCGTCGCCTCCTCCGCGGAGGAGGCCGCGGCGGCGGCCCGCGGCATCGGCTTCCCGGTGGTGCTCAAGCCGGTGGCCGGGAGCGGGAGCGTGGGCGTCAGGGCGTGCGCCGACGCGGAGGACGCCGCCGGGCACGCCGCGGCCGTGCTGGCGCAGGCGGCCACGCCCGCCGAGCGGCGGGTGCTGGTGGAGGCCATGGTGCGCGGCCCCGAGTTCTCGGTGGAGGTGTTCTCCGGCCGGGTGGTGGGGATCACCCGCAAGCACCTGGGCGAGCCCCCCTTCTTCGTGGAGGCCGGGCACGACTACCCGGCCCCGGTCTCGGACGACCTGGCCTGCACCCTCACCGACACCGTCCGCCGCGCCACCGCGCTGCTGGGGCTGGGGTGGGGGCCGCTGCACTGGGAGCTGCGCGTGCAGGACGGGCTCGCCTACCCCATGGAGGTCAACCCGCGCCTGGCCGGGGGCTTCATCCCCGAGCTGGTGCGCAGCGCCCAGGGGATCGACCTGATCCGCGCCACGCTCCGCCTGGTGGTGGGCGAGCCGCCGGAGCTGGAGGCGGCCCGCCACCGCTGGGCCTCCATCCGCTTCCTGTTCGCCCCGCGCCCCGGGCGGCTGGACGCCGTGGAGGGGATGGAGGAGGCGCGCGCCGCGGAGCACGTGACCGACGTGGCCATGTACCGCCGCCCCGGCGACGAGCTGACGGTGGAGAACGACTTCCGCGACCGCATCGGCCACGTGGTGGCCTGCGCCGACGAGCCGGAGGCGGCCTGCGCGGCGGCGGAGCGCGCCCGCGGAGCGGTGCGCGTGGTGGTGGGGGCGCACGCGGACGCCGGGGCGCCCCTCCCGGTCGGGTCCGGGGGCGCGGCCTGATGTCGGACACCGGACGGATCCGCAGGCCGCTGGACCCGCGCGCCCGGCAGGTCGTGTTCGGGGACCACGTGGAGGAGGCGATCCGCGACGAGCTCCCCTTCTACGTGCAGGTCGACCGGGCGCACCTGGCGATGCTGCTGGAGCGGGGGATCCTCCCGCGCGACGCCGGGCGGCGCCTGCTGGCCGTGATGGACGACCTGGTCGCGCGCGACTACGCGCCGCTGCGCGGGCGGGCCGCGCCCCGCGGGCTGTACCTGGCGTACGAGAACTTCCTGGTGGAGACGCTGGGCGAGGAAGTGGGCGGCGCCGTCCACCTGGCCCGCTCGCGCAACGACATCAACGCCACCGTGCTGCGGCTGCGGCTGCGCGCCCCGTACCGCCGGCTGGTGCGCGAGACCCTGCGCCTGCTGGCCGTGCTGGTGTCGCGCGCGGAGCGGCACGCCGGGCTGGTCATGCCGGTCTACACGCACTGGCAGCCAGCGCTCCCCGTCACCTACGGCCACTACCTGGCCGGGGTGGCGTCCGCCCTGCTGCGCGACCTGCGGGGGATCGAGGACGCCGCCGCCGAGCTGGACCGCTGCCCGCTGGGCGCCGGCGCCGCGGGCGGGACCACCATCCCCATCGACACGGAGCTCACCGCGCGGCTGCTGGGCTTCGCGGAGGGGGTCCGCCACTCGCTGGACGCCGTGGCCTCGCGCGACGTGGTGCTGCGGCTGCTGGCGGCCATGGCCGTGCTGGGCGTCACGCTCAGCCGCGTGGCCACCGACCTGCAGCTCTGGAGCACCGCCGAGCTGGACCTGGTGAGGTTCCCGGACGAGCTGGTGGGCTCCAGCTCCATGATGCCGCAGAAGCGCAACGCCTTCCTGCTGGAGCACGTCAAGGGGCGCGGCGGGGCCCCGCTGGGCGCCTTCACCGCCGCCGCCATGGCGATGCACGCCACCCCCTTCAGCAACTCGGTGGCGGTGGGGACCGAGGGGGTCAAGCCGCTGTGGGGCGCGCTGGACGAGGTCACGGAGGCGGTGCTGCTCGCCCGGCTGGTGGTGGCCGGGGCGGAGCCCCGCCCCGAGCGCATGCGCCTGCGTGCGGCGGAGGGGTTCACCGCCGCCACCGAGCTCGCCAACCGGCTGGTGGCGGCCACGGGGATCTCCTTCCGCAGCGCCCACCACCAGGTGGGGGCGCTGGTCACGCGCGCGGCCGAGCGGGGCTGGCCGCTGGACGAGGCCGCGGAGGCGATGTTCCGCGAGCGCGGGCTCCCCGCCGACCCGGCGTGGCTGGACCCCGCCGCGGTGGCGGCCGCCGCCGCCTTCGGCGGCGGCCCCGGCGGCGAGTCGCCACGGCGGGTGGCGGCGGAGCTGCGGCGGGAGTGGTCGGCGGCCGCACGCCGGCTGCGCGAGCGCGCGCGCCGCTGGGAGGACGGGTCCCGGGACCTGGCGGCCGCCGTCGCGGCGGTGCTGGCGGAGGAGGTCCCGGCCGCTCCCGCGGGGCGGAGCTCGGCGCAACCCTGAACAGCCTCATCGGAACGCCCATGCAGCACGACCTCTCGTTCGAGCGCGCCGTCGCCTTCGCCGCCGAGCTGATCCGCATCCCCAGCCTCCCCGGCGAGGAGGGGGAGGTGGCGCGGCGGGTCATGGAGGAGATGTGCGCGCTGGGCTTCGACGAGGCGCGCACCGACCGCGCGGGGAACGTGATCGGGAGGATCGCCGGGACGGGCGGCGCGCCCGCCGTGATGCTCTCCTGCCACATGGACGTGGTGGACGTGGGCGACGTGGCGGGGTGGGAGCACGACCCGTTCGGCGGGGTGGTGGCCGACGGCTGCCTGCACGGGCGCGGGGCGATGGACCTCAAGGGGCCGCTCGCCCTGCAGCTGTACGCCGCCGCCCGCTTCGTGCGGGAGCGCCCCGCCGGCGACCTCCTGGTCGTGTTCTCCGTGTACGAGGAAAAGGGCGGCTGGGGGATGATGCACCTGATGGAGTCGGCCGGCCTCCGCCCCGGCGCCGTGATCCTGGGCGAGGCCACCGGGTGCAACCTGTACACCGGGCACCGGGGCCACGCCGAGCTCGCCGTGGAGATCCACGGCCGGGCCGCGCACGCCAGCGTCCCCGAGACCGGCCGCAACCCCAACGCCCTGCTCCCGCACGTGCTGCTGGCCCTGGACGAGCTCGCCCGGGCGCAGCCGTCGCACCCGGTGCTGGGGCGGGCCACCTTCACCCCCACGGTGGTGGAGTGCTGGCCCAAGAGCGGCAACGTGATCCCCGACCGGGTGAGGATCACGCTCGACCTGCGGGTGCTGCCGGGGTGGAGCGAGGAGCGGACGCTGGAGCAGATCCGCGCCGCGCTGGCCGAGCGGGTGCCGGCCGCGGAGGGGATGCGCGTGGAGGTGCTCCCCGGCCGGGCCACGCACCGGGCGTGGACCGGGTGGGTGGACGAGCACAGCAACTTCACCCCGGGCTACCTGCTGGCCGACGACCACCCGGTGGTGCGGGCCGCGGCGGGAGCCCTGCGCGCGTCGCTGGGGCGCGAGCCGGCGGTCCGGCAGTGGAAGTTCGGCACCGACGGGGGGCACACCTGCGGCACCCACGGCGTCCCCACCCTCGGCTTCGCGCCGGGCGAGGAGGCGCTCGCCCACACCAACCGCGAGCGCCTGGAGCTGGCCCCGGCGAGGGAGGCCTTCGAGGCGTATCCCGCGCTGATCCGCGCGGTCCAGGCGGCGCTCGCCGCGGGGAGGGGGTCGGAAGCCGGCCCGTCTTCCGCCCGGCCGCCGTTCGGCCTCCGGGAGGTGGACCGGGCGGCCCCCGACCCGGTCGTGCGCAGGGCCTGACCCGCGGGGCCCCTGGTCCGGCCGGGTGCGCGGAGGTAGCTTGTCGGCCGCCGACGGTCCGCCGGCGCCCTTCCGCCACAGCAGACCCGCCGCTTCCGATGAGCCGGATCGAATACGCCGACTTCGACAGGGTGGAGATGCGCGTGGGGCGCATCCTGGGCGCCGAGCCGCTCCAGGGCGCCCGCAAGCCCGCCTACAAGCTCGAGATCGACTTCGGGGAGATGGGCACCCGCCGGTCCAGCGCGCAGATCACGGCGCTGTACCGGCCCGAGGAGCTGGTGGGCAGGCTGGTGGTGGCCGTCACCAACTTCCCGCCCAAGCGCATCGCCGGCTTCGTTTCGGAGGTGCTGGTGCTGGGCGCGCCCGACGACAGGGGCGAGGTGGTGCTGCTCGCGCCCACCCACGACGTGCCCCTGGGCGGGCGCATCTTCTGAGCGCCGGCCCGGCGCCGGGTCAGCGGCCGGGGGGCAGGATCCCGTCGGCCCGCAGGCGCTCCACCACGGCCCGGGCCAGCTCCTCCACCCCGCGCGCCGCCGTGTCCAGGACCATCTCCGGGGCCGGCGGCGGCTCGTAGGGGCTGGACACCCCCGTGAAGTGCGGGACCTCGCCGCGCAGCGCCGCGGCGTACAGTCCCTTGGCGTCGCGGCGCCGCAGGGCGTCCGGGTCCGCGTCCACGAACAGCTCCAGGAAGCCCCCCTCCGGGAACAGCGCCCGCACCGCGTCCCGGTCCTCCCGGAACGGCGAGACGAAGGCGCACAGCACGATCGCCCCGCCCTCGTAGAAGAGCCGCGCCACCTCCCCCGCCCGGCGCACGTTCTCCCGCCGGTCCTCCCGCGTGAAGCCCAGGTCGCCGCACAGCCCGTGGCGGAGCTGGTCGCCGTCCAGCAGCATCGTCTGGCACCCCCGCGAGAACAGCTCCCGCTCCACCGCGCGGGCCAGGGTGCTCTTCCCCGCCCCGGACAGGCCGGTGAGCCACAGCACCGCCGCGCCGTGGCCGTTGCGCGCCTCGCGCTCCGCGCGGGGCACGTTCCACCCCTCCCACACCACCCCCGGCGACGCCGGCCGCGCCGCGTCGCGGGACTCCCGGGGCTCGCCGCGGATCATCCCCGCCGCCACCGTGAGGTGGGTGTGCGGGTCCACCAGCACGAAGCTGCCGGTGGCGCGGTTCTGCGCGTACGGGTCCGCGAACACGGGGCGCGCGGTGGTGACCTCCACCCGGCCGATTTCGTTGAGCCCCAGCGTGGCGGCCGGCTCCCGGTGGAGCGTGTCCACGTCGATGCGGTACACCACCTCGCCCACGAACGCCTGCACCTCGCGGGTGGTGTGCAGCAGCAGGTACGGCGTGGAGCGGTCCAGGGGGCGCTCGTCCATCCAGCAGAGCACCGCGTCCAGCCGGTCCGCCACGCCGGGGAGGTTGCGCCGGCGCACCAGCATGTCGCCGCGGGCCACGTCCACGTCGTCCTCCAGCGTCACCACCACCGAGTCCCCCGCCACCGCCTCGGGGAGCGGCCCGTCCGCGGTGTCGATGGAGCGCACCCGGGTGGGGACGCTCCCCGGCAGCACCAGCACCTCCTCGCCGGGGCGCAGGGTCCCCGAGGCGATCCGCCCCGCGAAGCCGCGGTAGTCCTGGTGCGGGCGGACCACGTACTGCACCGGGAGGCGGAAGTCCACCAGGTTGCGGTTGGCCCCCGTGTGGGCGCTCTCCAGCAGGTGCAGCAGCGTGCCGCCGCCGTACCAGGGCATGCTCTCGCTCTTTTCCACCACGTTGTCGCCCAGCAGGGCGGACACGGGGACGAAGGACAGGTCCTGCACCTCCAGCTTCTGCGCGAAGTCCTGGTAGTCGCGCACGATGCCCTCGAACACCTCCCGCGAGAAGCCCACCAGGTCCATCTTGTTGACCGCCACCACCACGTGGGGGATGCGCAGCAGTGAGGCGATGAAGCCGTGCCTCCGCGACTGGGTGAGCACCCCGCGGCGGGCGTCCACCAGCACCACCGCCAGGTCCGCGGTGCTCGCCCCGGTCACCATGTTGCGGGTGTACTGCAGGTGCCCCGGCGTGTCGGCCACGATGAACCTGCGCCGCGGGGTGGCGAAGTAGCGGTACGCCACGTCGATGGTGATGTTCTGCTCGCGCTCGGCGCGCAGCCCGTCGGTGATCAGCGCCAGGTTCAGGTACGCCTCGCCGCGCTGGCGGCTGGCGCGCTCCACCGCCTCCAGCTGGTCCTCGGGGACGCTGCGGGTGTCGTACAGCAGCCGGCCGATCAGGGTGGACTTGCCGTCGTCCACGCTCCCGGCGGTGCTCACGCGCAGCAGGTCGGGGCTCTCGTTCATGGGCATGCTCAGAAGTATCCCTGCCGCTTGCGGTCTTCCATGGCGGTGTCGCCGCGGCGGTCGTCGCTGCGCCCGCCGCGCTCGGCGACGCGCGCCGCGGCCACCTCCGCCACCACCTCCTCCACCGTCGCGGCACCGCTCTCCCACATCCCCGTGCAGGTGACGTCGCCCACCGTGCGGCAGCGCACGAGCAGCGTCTCCGCGGTCTCGCCCGGGAGGAGCCGGTTGTGCTCCCCCAGCGCCAGCAGCATCCCGTCGCGGCGCACCACCTCGCGCCGGTGCGCGAAGTACAGCTCCGGGAGCGCGATCCCCTCCCGGGCGATGTACTGCCACACGTCCAGCTCGGTCCAGTTAGAGAGCGGGAAGACGCGGAAGTGCTCGCCCGGGCGGCGGTGGCCGTTGAACAGGTTCCACAGCTCCGGCCGCTGGTTGCGCGGGTCCCACTGCCCGAAGGCGTCGCGGTGGCTGAAGAAGCGCTCCTTGGCGCGCGCCTTCTCCTCGTCGCGGCGCCCCCCGCCGAAGGCCGCGTCGGCGCGGAGCTCCCGCAGCGCGTCCAGCAGCGTCACGGTCTGGAGCGAGTTGCGGCTGGGGTTGGGGCCCGGCTCCTCCCGGCAGCGGCCCCGGCGGATGGAGTCCTCCACAGTCCTCACCAGCAGCTCGCCCCCGGACTCCGCGGCGAGCCGGTCGCGGAACTCCAGCGTCTCCGGGAAGTTGTGGCCGGTGTCCACGTGCAGGAGCGGAAAGGGGAAGCGCCCCGGCCAGAACGCCTTGCGGGCCAGGTGCACCATCACGATGGAGTCCTTGCCGCCCGAGAACAGGAGCACCGGGCGCTCGAACTGGCCCGCCGCTTCCCGCATCACGTAGACGGCCTCGCTCTCCAGCTGGTCCAGGTGGCCCCTGCGGTAGGAGGCGCGGGGAGCGGCGTCGTCCGCGGATTCGACGGGCTGCGGGGCGGCGTGGTGCGTCATCGGGCCGGGGCGAAAGGGTGAGCTCTGGAACGGAACGGCACGGCTTTGAGCTGCCTGGCGGGGCGTGCCCGCCGGCGGCTCCCGGGTCAGCCTACGACGACCCGCACCCGCTGGACGCAGTTGTTGCCGTAGCCCAGCTCGTTGGAGACCGGGGCCAGGGGCTGGGTGTTCCCCGCGGCGTCGGTGGCCCGGGCCATCAGCAGGTACTCGCCGGGGCCGGGGGGGAGCCAGGCCAGCCGCCAGGGGGCGGCGGCGTACGGGGAGGGCGCGGGCTCCAGCCCGGCGTCCGTCCAGGTGGCGCCGCCGTCGGTGCTCACCTCCACGCGCGCCACGGGCGCGTCGCCGGACCAGGCGGCCCCGCGCAGTTCCACCGGGCCTGGGGGGAGCGCCGCGCCGTCCGTGGGGGCGGCCAGCAGGGAGCGCACGCGGGCCCGGGTCACCGGGGTGCCGTCGGGCGTCCCCGCCTCCCCCACGTACACGTAGTGCTCGGCCTGGAAGTGGCCCCGGAAAGGCTCCGCCAGCAGGCGCACCTCCACCAGCCACTTCACCGACGCCATCCCGTACCAGCGGGGGACCACCAGGCGAAGGGGCGAGCCGTGCTCGGGGGCGAGCGGCTCGCCGTTCATCTCCCAGGCGAGGAGCGCGTCGCCGTCCAGCGCGGCGGCCAGCGGGAGGCTGCGGGCGAAGGCCACCTCCCGTCCCGCCCCGACGCACCCGCGGTCCGCGCCCTCGAACAGCGCCTCGGCCGCCGCCGGGGCGGGCCCCGCCGCCTCCAGCACGTCGCGCAGCCGCACGCCGGTGAACTCCGCCGTGCTCACCGCGCCCAGCCCCCAGGGGGTGCCGTCCGGGACGGGGGCCATCAGGTTGCGCCCGTTCCCCGCGCACTCCAGCGTCACGGCCAGCGTCCGCCGCGGCATCGCCTCCAGGTCGGAGCGCCGGAGCTCCAGCGGCCTCTCCACCTCTCCCGCCACGCGGAGGCGCCAGGCGGCGGCGTCCAGGCGCGGCACCGGGAAGTGGCTGCGCCGGTAGAAGCTCGCCGTGGGGGTGAGCGGCGAGCCCAGCGAGCCGAGCGGAGCTTCCTGGTTGAGCGGGTCCGGCATCCGGTTCGCGTATCGAGGCTGGAAATGTGGGCTCGGGCGGGCGCGGGACGGCCGCACAGAAGCGGACTTGTTGACAACGACGCCATGTCGTGGCGAGCTTCACGTCCAAAATATGGGCACGGGGCCCGGCGCGGTAGCGGGCACCAGAGAGGGGACGGCGGGCGCATGAAGATCCTGATCACGGTCCACCAGTTCCTCCCGGAGTTCTCCACGGGGACCGAGGTGATCGCGCTGGGCATCGCGCGCGAGCTGCGCGCCCGCGGCCACCGGGTGCTGGTGGTCACGGGCTTCCCCGACGCGCGCCGGCTGCCGGACGCGGAGCGCTTCGACCGGTACGAGTACGACGGGATCCCCGTGGAGCGCTTCCGCCACTCGCCCCACCCCATGGGGACGCAGCGGGCGGTGACGGAGCTGGCGTACGACAACCGGCTGTTCGCGGCGGAGTTCGGCGGGGTGCTGGCGCGCTTCGCGCCGGACCTGGTGCACTTCGTCCACCTGTCGCGCCTCTCCGCCTCGGTGGTGGGGCCCTGCGTGGAGCGGGGGATCCCCACGGTCTTCACCGCCACCGACTTCTGGGCGGTGTGCCCGTTCAGCCAGTTGCGGCTGCCGGACCAGTCCATCTGCGCCGGCCCCGACCCGTCCGCCCTCAACTGCGTGCGGCACCTGGTGGCGGGGAGCGGCGCCCGCCGCGCCTCCCTGCTGGGGCTGGCCAGGCGCGCCCCGGACTGGGTTCTGGGCCTGGGGGTGCGCGCCGCGGAGATGCGCCTCCCCCTGGCGCCGCCGGCCATGGACGAGGTGGCGGCGCTGGCGCGCAGGCAGGGCTTCGTGCGCGAGCAGCTGGGCCGGGTGGACCGGGTGCTGGCGCCCTCGCGGCTCATGGAGCGGACGCTCGCGGCGGGCGGCATCGCCCCCGGGCGGGTGATGCACCTCCCCTACGGGATCGACACGGCGGGGATCGCGCGCCGCACGGACCGGGGCTCCGGCCCGGCGCTCCGGCTGGGGTTCGTGGGGAGCCTGACGGAGCACAAGGGGCTGGCCGTGGCGGTGGGGGCGGTCCGCCGGCTCGCCCCGGAGGCGCCGGTGGAGCTGGCCGTGTACGGCGCCCCCGGCGACGGCCCGGCGGCGCGCGCCTACCTGGACGCAGTGCGCTCCCTGGCCGGCGGCGACCCGCGCATCCGCTTCCACGGGCCGTTCGCGAACCGGGAGGTCGGCGCGGTGCTGGAGTCGCTCGACGCCCTGGTGGTCCCCTCGCTCTGGCACGAGAACACCCCGCTGGTGGTGTACGAGGCGTTCGCGGCCGGGTGCCCGGTGGTCGCCTCCGACGTGGAGGGGATCGCCGAGGTGGTCCGCCACGGCGTGGACGGGCTGCTCTTCGCGCGCGGCGACGCGGACGCGCTCGCCGCCGCCCTGCTGCGGCTGGCCGGGGACCGCGCGCGGCTGGCCGCCCTCGCCGGGCAGACCCGGCCGCCCCTCTCCGTGGGCGAGCACGTGGACCGGCTGGAGTCCGTGTACGCCGACGTCCTCGCCGGGCGCGCCGAGCGCCGCCGCCCCCCGTCCCGCGCCGGGGACCGTCCCCCCGCGGAGCTCCGCACCCCGTGACCCCCCTCCCTCCCTCGCGTCCCGCACCCTCCCCGTGAGCCGGCCGTCCTCCCCCTCCGTGCAGGTCCTCCTTTCCACGTACAACGGCGCGGAGTACCTCCAGCCGCTGCTGCGCAGCCTGGACGAGCAGACCCACCCCCGCGTGGAGCTGCTGGTGCGCGACGACGGCTCCAGCGACGGCACCGTGGAGCTGCTCCGCGCCCACGCCGGGCGGGTGCGGCCGGAGCTGCGGGCGGGCCCGCACCTGGGGCTCCCGGCCACCTACTTCGAGCTGGTGAGGGAGTCGCGCCCCGACGGCGACCTGTTCGCCTTCTGCGACCAGGACGACGTCTGGCTCCCCGGCAAGCTGGCGCGGGCCGCGGAGATGCTCGCGGCGACGGACCCCGCCGCGCCCGCCATGTACTGCGGGCGCACGCAGTACGTGGACGCCGGGCTCCGCCCGCTGGGGCTCTCCGAGCTGCCGGCCCGGCCGCTGACCTTCCAGCACGCCCTGATGCAGAACGTCGCCACGGGGTGCACCATGGTGATGAACCGCGCCGCGCGCGACCTGCTCGCCGAGTCCACCCCGGAGGACGTGTTCATGCACGACGCCTGGGCGTACCTGGTGATCGCCGCGTTCGGGACGGTGGTCTACGACCCCGTCCCCATGGTGCTCTACCGGCAGCACGCCGCGAACACCATCGGGCGGCCGCGGGGGTGGGCGGCGCGCGTGGCGCGCTTCGTCCGCCGCGGCTGGAACTGGCCCCACCTGCGCCAGGCCGCCCACTTCGAGCGCCAGTACGGCGCCCGCCTGCGGGGCGAGGACCGGCGCGCCCTGGACCGGCTGCTGGAGAGCCGCACCAGCTTCCGCCGCCGGGTGCGCTACGCCCTGTCGGTGGACTCGCACCGCCGCGGCCTGCGCGACGACCTGGCGTTCAGGATCCTGTACATCGCGGGGCGGATGTGAACGGCCTGCTCCGGCTGGTCCGCGCCGGCGACTGGTGGCAGTTCCACCTCCTGCCGCTCCTCGCGGCGGCCTACGCCGCCATCGCCCTGTACGCGGTGCCGCCGGGCGCCGCGCTGCCGGCGCTGCTGCGCCTGCTCCTGTCCATCGTCTTCGTCGCGGCGTACTCGCACGTCGTCAACGACGCCGCCGACGCGGAGCAGGACGCCCGCGCCGGCAAGCCCAGCCGGGTGGGCGCGCTGGCGCCGGGGTGGCGCGCCGCGGCGGCGCTGGTCCCGCTGGCGTGCGGGGTGGCGGTGTGGGCGGGGGCGGGGATCTCCGCCCGGACCGCGGCGGTGCTGGCGGGGATCGTGGCGCTGCAGCCGCTGTACGCGCTGCGCCCGCTGCGCCTCAAGGAGCGGGGCGCCTGGGGGCTGGCGGCGGACTCGCTGCACACCCACGCCCTCCCCACGCTCTTCTGCTTCTCGCTCTTCGCGGACCTGGCCGGCGCCTCGCCGTGGGGGGCGGTGCCGCTGGCGGCCACCGTGTGGTCCTTTTTCGTGGGGCTGCGCGGCATCCTCTACCACCAGCGCGTGGACGAGGCGGGCGACCGGCTGGCCGGGGTGAGCACCTGGGTCACGACCCACGGCTCGGAGCGCGCCGCCGCCCTGGCGCGCCGCCGGGTCTTCCCCGCGGAGCTGGCCTCGCTCGCCGCGCTGGGCGCGGCGCTCCTCCCCGTCGC
>JBFMFL010000249.1:0-10603 GCA_040752145.1 Gemmatimonadota bacterium | reverse complement strand
CGTTCGGCAGCACGGCCAGCTCCCGCCACCCCCACAGGAAGAGCGCCGCCAGCGCCGCGGCGCGCAGGATGCGCCCCGTGCGGTCGCGCGCGCCCAGCGAGGCGGCGAGCAGCGCGCCGGCCACGGCCAGGTCCGCCAGGCGGCGCGTGGCGGGGAGCGCCGCGCCGGCCGTGCCGCCGTCCGGCGCGAACACGGCGGCCAGCGGGTTGAAGCCGCCCAGGCGGGCCAGGAAGGCGATCCCCAGCACGCCGAACACCAGGTGCGCCCACCCCGCGGCGCCCCGGCCCAGCCCGCGGCGCGACAGCAGGTGGAGCCCGGCCGCCTCCGCCGCCAGCAGGACGATGCGCGCCTCGCCCTCCGCCCCGATCCCCGTCCCCGTCGTCAGCAGCACCGCGCCCGCCAGCCCCAGCACGGCCGCCATCTCCCCGCGCCGCTCCCGCGCCCACAGCGCCGCGGCCAGGTAGGCGAGCCCCAGCACGGCCGTCCCCGCGCCCCACTGCCGCGCCGTCAGGTCCCACACCGCCGAGGTGAACACCGCCGCCACCAGCGGCGACACGAAGGCCAGCCCGGCGGGCGCCAGGATCTCGCGGTCGTCCGCCTCGTCGTCGTCCGCCTCGCCGCCCGGGTCGGCGCGCAGCAGGTGCAGCGCGGCGGGGAGCACGCCCAGCACCGCCCACACCAGCACCAGCGCGCCCTGCAGCGCCCAGCGCGCGTCCAGGGGCGGCGGCCCGGCGCGCTCGCTCACCACCAGCCCGCTCACCAGCGCGACCCACGACCCGATCCCCGCGGTCAGCAGCGCCGTGTCCCAGCGGCGGCGGGCGTAGACGACGCCGTTCCACAGGGCGATGAACGCCACGTAGGCGGAGAGCCACCCCAGGCTGCCGGTGCGCGGGTAGAGCAGGAAGGGCGTCCCCACGCCGCCCAGCGTCCCCACGATGGTGAGCACCGGCTCGTCCTCGCGCAGGGAAAGGAGGAAGGCGGCGGAGGTGACCGCGGCCATGTAGACCAGCGCCGCGGAGTGGGGGAGCAGCCCGTACAGCTGCGACGCGGCGAAGCCCACCATGTAGAAGGCGGCGATGCCGCCGCCCAGGAGCACGCGGCTCAGGTTCCGCTGCGAGCCGTGGATGCGCAGCCCCCAGGCCGTCAGCGCGGTCCCCACGGCCGCGCCCGCGGCCAGCCGCACCACGGGGGTGATCCACCCCTGCTCGATGGAGTACTTGAACAGGAACGCCACCCCCAGCAGGAGCAGCCCGATCCCCACCTTGCTCAGCCAGAACTCGCCGTTCAGCACCGGCTGCACCCCGGGGAGCCAGGCCAGCGGCCCGCCCGCGTCGTCGCCGGACGCGGGCGCCGGGACCGGCTCCGCCGCGGCGAGCGGCGCGGGCTCCACGGCGGAGACGGGGGGAGCGGCCGCGGGGGCCGCGGCCGCCTCGATGCGGCGGACGGCCTGCTGGAGCTGGTCGACCGCGGCTTCCAGGCGCGACATGCGCGCTTCCAGGTCGGCGGGGCGGGGCTCGTTCATGGCGGGCGGGGAGTGCGGGGGAAACACGCGATGAGCCGAAAGGTATCCGTCGTGCGTCTATCGCTCAAGCTCGCTTTTACTTCGGCCGAGTCCGCCATCCCGATGCACCTCCGCTTCCCGCACCGTGTCCACGGCGTCGCCGTGGTGCAGACGGCCACGCGGCGAGTGTTCCTGCCGGCGGGCGAGGCGACGCCGGCGAGGTAGACCCGCCGTGGCACGGCGGGGGCGGGGAATCTGGTGCGCCGCCCGCGCACCGTCTAACGTAGACGCTCGGCTGCCACGCGCTCGTGCACCTGTCCATGGAGGTCGAATGTCGCCGCTCGCCCATCCGCGCTCCACTCCCGAGGAGTACCTGGTCCGGGAGCGGCGGGCACAGTACCGGAGCGAGTACGTGGACGGCCGCGTCTACGCGACGGCGGGGGCGAGCCGCGCTCACAACCTCGTCGCCGGGAACGTCTTCGCCGAGCTGCGGGCGCAGATGCGCGGGAGGCCGTGCGAGGCGTACGTCAGCGACATGCGCGTGAAGGTGAGCCGGACGGGTCTGTACACGTACCCGGACGTGGTCGCGGTCCGCGGCGAGCCGAGCTTCGAGGACGCGCACGTCGACACGCTCCTCAACCCGGCCGTGATCGTGGAGGTGCTTTCCGAATCCACCGAAGGGTACGACCGCGGGGAGAAGTTCTCGCACTACCGCCGGCTGGAGTCGCTGCGGGAGTACGTGCTCGTTGCGCAGGACAGGATCCGCGTGGAGCACTTCGCGCGGCAGGGCGATCACTGGATGCTGACCGAGATCAGCGACCCCGACGCCTCGCTGGAGCTGCCGTCCGTGGGGTGCACCGTGGCGCTCCGCGGCATCTACGAGCGCGTGGAGCTTCCCGCCGGCGGCGACCTGCCCCTCCGCGCCGGCCCGGAGGCGAAGTGAGGCCCATCTTCGAGGCCGGCCGGCACGCCGCCAAGGTACGCGCCCTGCTCTGGCTCTCGCCGGCCGGCGCCGCGGCGGGCGTGGGGGCGGGCGAGCCGGCTGCCGGGGACCTGAACGGAGGGAGCGACGGATGGCGGTGAGCGCAGAGTTCCGCGCGTACGTGCTGGAGCAGCTGGGGCGGGTGGCCCCCGTGACGGCGCGGTCCATGTTCGGGGGCGTCGGCGTCTACTCGGAGGGGCTGTTCTTCGCCGTGCTGGACGACGACCTGGTGTACTTCAAGACCGACGACACCAACCGGGGCGACTACGAGGCCGCGGGGATGAAGCGGTTCCAGCCCTTCGGCGAGGGCCACAAGCCCATGGGGTACCACGAGCTCCCCGGCGAGCTGCTGGAGGACCCGGACCAGCTGCGCCCGTGGATGGAGAAGTCGCTCGCCGTCGCGCGAGCCAGGCGGAAGCGCAGGTGAGCGCGCTCCCCCGCGCCCCGCTGCTCGCGGCGCTGCTCTGCTGCCTGGGCGCCTGCGCGCCGGAGGACGCCGGGCCGCCGGAGCCCCCGCCCGTGGCGGAGTCCGCGCCCCCGCCCACCGTCCCGGAAGCCGCGCCGCCCCCGGCGCCCGCGGGCACGGGCTCGTTCCGGGTGGCGTACACGCCGCCGCGCGACGGCCGGCTCGCCGGGTGGGAGCGCTTCGCCCGCGACACCCGCCTGCTGGAGGCGACCGCCGCCGACCTCAACGGCTGGCTGGCGCTCCCCACGCCCATCACGCTGTCGTTCGCGGGGTGCGGGGAGGCGAACGCCTTCTACGACGGGCCCACCCGGCGGGTGGTGATGTGCTGGGAGCTGCTGGACGCGCTGGGGCAGGTGTACGGCGACCGGGCCACGCCGGAGGAGCGCGAGCGGGCGATCCTGGGCGCGGCCGAGTTCCTCCTGTACCACGAGCTGGGGCACGCGCTCATCGACGTGCTGGACCTCCCCGCCCTGGGGCGCGAGGAGGACTCCGCCGACCAGTTCGCCGCCTACGTGCTGGTGGACGGCACGGCGGACGGCGAGCGGGCCGCCATGGACGGGGCGGTGGCGCTGGGCCGCTTCGACGAGGAGTTCGACGACATGGCCTTCGCCGACGAGCACTCGCTGGGCGTGCAGCGCTTCTACAACGTGGCGTGCTGGGTGTACGGGCGCGACCCGGCGGCGCACGCCCGCTTCCTGGAGCGCGGCACCCTCCCCCCGGAGCGCGCCGAGCGCTGCCCCGGCGAGTACCAGGCCCTGGTGCGGGGGTGGGACCGGCTGCTGGCCCCGTACCTCCGCGAGTAGCGCCCGCCCTCGGCGCCCGCCGCCTTGCGTTTCCCACCCCTTCACACGTTCCCGCGCCCCTGCCGACACCGGTCCGCATGCATCTCCGCCGCCTCCCCGCCGCCCTGCTCGCGCTCGTCCTCGCGTCGTGCGCCGCGCCCCCTCCCCCGGCGCGCGCTCCCACGCCGGAGGAAGTGCGCGACCGCGCCGAGAGGCAGGTGCTGGCGCTGGTGAACTCGTACCGGCAGGGGCTGGCGCTCAACCACCTGCGCCGCGACGACCACCTGACGCGGGTGGCGCGCGAGCACAGCGAGGCCGCGGCGCGCGGCGAGCGCGCCTTCAGCCACGACGGGCTGGACCAGCGCGCCCGCCACGTGGGCGAGCGGGTGCCGTTCCTGGAGGTGGGCGAGAACCTGTACTCCCGGCAGCCCGCCTCGCCGCTCTCCGCCTGGTACGCGGTGACCGGGTGGCTGGAGAGCCCGGCCCACCTGGAGCTGATCGAGGGGTGCTTCGACCTGGCCGGGGTGGGAATGGCCGACGACGGGCAGGGCCGCGTCTACTACACCCTGCTCTTCGTGCTGCGGGCGCGGCGCTCCACGCTGGACGGCCGGGTGGCCGCCGCCCCGCGCGGGCGCAGCTGCCGCTGAGCCGCGCCCGGCGGGGCCGCGACGCTTCTTGCGGGACCCTCCGGCGGCTTTCGCGGTACATGGTTGCCGAGGTGCGGCCGCGCCGGAGGCGGGGGCCGCCCGCCCACTTTCCCGATCCGGAGGAACATTGGCGATGAGGAACTTCCGTCTCCCCGGCCTGGCCGCGCTCGTCCTGGGGGCCGGCGTGCTGGCCGGGCCGGCCGCCGCGCAGCAGCCGCCCGCGCGCCCGGCCCCCGCGGTCGAGCCCGACGTGGCGCTGGGGCTCCCGCCCGCGAACTGGTGGTTCCAGGACCAGGCGGGCGGCCGCTTCCCGGGCACCGCGGCCGAGCGCGCCTACCGCGAGCTGCTGGCCGGAAAGCAGCCGCGGCAGCCCGTGGTCGTCGCCATCGTGGACACCGGGGTGGACATCGAGCACGAGGACCTGGACGGCGTCGTCTGGACCAACGAGGACGAGATCCCCGGCAACGGCGTGGACGACGACCGCAACGGCTACGTGGACGACGTGCACGGCTGGAACTTCATCGGCGGCAAGGGCGGCAACGTGCACCACGACACCTACGAGGTGACCCGGATGTACGCCTCGCTGCGCCGCTACGAGGGGGCCCGCCCGGACACCCTCTCCGCGGCCGGGCGCGCCGATTTCCAGCGGTTCCAGGAGGTCAAAAAGGAGTTCCAGGAAAAGGTGGCCGAGACGCGGGAGCAGCTCCAGCAGGTGGCCGGGATCAAGGCCGCGCTGGACCAGTTCCTGGGGGTGCTGCGGCGCGAGGTGGGCTCCGACTCCCTCACCGTGGCCAACGTCGGCGCGCTGCGGCCGGTGCGCATGGACGTGATGCAGGCCCAGCAGGCGTACCTCCAGCTCGCCGCCGCGGGGATCACGCCCAAGCAGGTGGACGACGAGGTGGAGCGGCTCCAGGGCCGGCTCCGCAACGGGCTCAACCCCGACTTCAACCCCCGCACGGTGGTGGGCGACGACCCCGCCAACCTCAACGAGCGCGGCTACGGCAACAACGACGTGAAGGGGCCGGACGCCTCCCACGGCACGCACGTGGCCGGCATCGTGGGCGCCGAGCGCGGCAACGGCATCGGGGTGGACGGCATCGCCTCCGCGGTGCGCATCATGCCCATCCGCGTGGTGCCCGACGGCGACGAGCGCGACAAGGACGTGGCGAACGCCATCCGCTACGCGGTGGACAACGGCGCGCGCATCATCAACATGAGCTTCGGCAAGGCGTTCTCGCCGCAGAAGGCCGTGGTGGACGAGGCGGTGAGGTACGCCGACAGCAAGGGGGTGCTGCTGGTACACGCCGCCGGCAACGACGCGGCCAGCCTGGACACCGAGCCCAGCTTCCCGGTGCGCGCCTACCAGGCGGGCGGGCAGCCCAGGCTGTGGATCGAGGTGGGGGCGTCGTCGTACACGGCGGACTCGCTGGCGGCGTCGTTCTCCAACTACAGCCGGACCAGGGTGGACGTGTTCGCGCCCGGCGTGAGCATCCTTTCCACCGTGCCGGGCAACGGCTACGAGCGCAACCAGGGCACCAGCATGGCGGCCCCGGTGGTGTCCGGGCTGGCGGCGCTGATCATGTCGTACTATCCCGGACTGACCGCCGAGCAGGTGCGCTCCATCATCCTGGAGTCGGCGACCCGGTTCCCCAACCAGCGCGTGGTGAAGCCGGGCGAGGCGGGCGGGCCGGTGGCGTTCTCCGAGCTGTCCGTGACGGGCGGCGTGGTCAACGCGTACGAGGCGCTTCGTCTGGCCGCGCAGCGAGCGGGCGGTCGGTAAAAGCAAACGGCTGGTTTGGGCGTGCCCCCGGCTGGCGCCGGGGTCGGGCTTCGGCTCCGTAAGCGAGCAAACTACGCTCGCTAACGGAGTCGAGCCCGCGCAAACAGCCGCGCGGTCTCGCCCCTTCGGGCCGAAATCCCTCACGCAACTGCCTGCCTGACCTCGATATCCAGCCGTTGTCCCCTCTCCCAGGATTGGGAGAGGGTGGCGAGCCTCAAGCGAGCCGGGTGAGGGCCCGGCCGTTCGCCCTTCCCCTCGCTTCCCAACCAGCTCCGCTTCCACATGCCCTACAACATCCGCGCGGTGCTGGCGGCGGCGGCGCTGCTGGAGCCGGCGCCGGCGTGGGCCGGCGGGTCGCGCGTGGTGGCGCTGCCGCAGGGGATCGCCATGGTGCCGCTCGGGCGGGAGCTGTGCGGGCGCCGGGGGCCGGCGGAGCGGCCCTGGCTGTACGAGCGGCACGGGGAGCTGTGGCTCCCGGCGGCGCTGGTGCCGGAGCTGGCTGCGCTGTCGCGGGCGGGGACGGTGGCGTACGTGGAGTCCGAGTCCCACGGCGGCGACGTGGAGCAGTGGTCGCTGGTGTGGCGGGACGGGGAGGCGGGACGGGTGGAGGCGTCGTCGCGGGCGGTGGAGGACGCGCTGCTCGCGCTGGGCGTGGTGCCCGACGGCGGGCGGGACCGCTTCGACACGCTGGGGCTGGGGCGGCACCGCGACGTGGACGACTGGCTGGCGGCCGAGGCGCCGGCAGCCGCGGCACCGCCGCCTGCCGCGCCGCCGGAGCCGGCGGCGGTTCCCGAGCAGAGGAGGAGGTGGTGGAGATTCTTTTGGGGGTAGGCGTGGGCGGGCTGCGCTTCGGGATGGGGCGGGGGGAGGTGGAGCGGGTGCTGGGCTCGCCGGCGCAGACCGTGGACTACGGCGAGGAGCGCACCGGGCTGGGCTACGGGCGCCTGGACGCGCTGGTGCACGCGCGGCTGGGGCTGGTGGCCGTCACGCTGTCGCGCGGGCCGGCGCTGCTCGGGGGGGAGGACCTGTTCGCGCTGCCACCGGAGCGGCTGCCGGAGTTGCTGGCGGAGCGGGGCGAGGTGGAGGCGCGCCGGCTGGACGACGGCGGCGAGGTGGTCGCCGCGCCGGGGCTGGGGCTCCACCTGTACCTGGACGACGAGAGCGGGGCGCTGGCGGCCGTGGAGGCGTTCGCCGGGACGTGGCGCGGCGGCCGCCCGGCCTAGCGGTGATCGTCAGGTACGCGCCGGAGCCGCGTGAGGGATGCGCGCCCGGAGGGCCGAGACCCGCCGGCAGTTTGGCGGGTCTCGGCGCTGTTGGACACGGTGGTTTCGTGTCCTACAGCGCGCGCAGCCCGACCCGAGCGCCAGCGAGGGGCACGCCCAACCCCGCAGTTACGAGCCGTTCAGCTCGTCCAGCTTCTCGCGCAGGATGCGCAGGCACAGGTCGATGGTGCGGCGGTGGGTGCGAAAGGACAGCGCCACCATCCGCAGCGTGAAGCGGCCGTCCAGCAGGGTGGAGGACAGGAACACCCGCCCGTCGCGCCGCACCGCGTCCACCAGCGCCTGGTTCAGGCGGTTGGTCTCTTCCAGCCCCACCCCCGGCGGCGCCCAGCGGAACACCACCGCGGAAAGGTCCGGCTCCGGCCCCACCTCGAAGCCCATGGCCCGCGCCTCCTCGCGGAAGTAGCGGGCCAGCAGCAGCTTCTCCTCCAGCGCCGCGCGGAAGGGCGCCACGCCCAGCAGCACCAGCGGCAGCCACATGCGCAGCGCGCGGAAGGGACGGCTCAGCTCGGCCGACACGTCGGCGGGGGAGATCTCACCGGGCTCGCGCAGGGCGTCCTGCATGTAGTTGCCCCGGTAGCCGTGGGTGGCGGCGAGCGGGCGGACGTCGCGCACCAGCACGATCCCCGCGCCCCAGGGGAGGAACAGGCTCTTGTGCGGGTCCAGCACCACCGAGTCCGACCGCTCGATGCCGCGCAGGATGCCGCGGCCGTGTTCCGTGAGCAGGAAGAAGCCGCCGTACGCCGCGTCCACGTGGAACCAGCACCCCGCCCGCTCCGCCACGTCGGCGATGGCGTCCAGCGGGTCCACCGCGCCGGTGTCGGTGGCGCCCGCGGCGGCGATCACCATCCAGGGGCGCAGCCCCGCGGCGCGGTCCTCGGCCACGGCCCGCTCCAGGGCGTCGGGGCGCATGCGGAAGCGCTCGTCGATCTCCACGTACCGCACCTGCGCCTCCGCCATCCCCGCGATGCGCAGCGCCTTGTCGATGGCGTGGTGGGCCTGCGTGGTCAGGTACACCACGGCGCGGGCGTAGTCGGCCCCCTTCAGCCCGTGGGCGTCGCGGGCGGTGGTGACCGCCGCCAGGTTGGCGATGCTCCCGCCCGAGGCGATGTTGCCGCCCGCGCCGGCCGGGTACCCCACCAGGTCGGCGGTCCAGCGGATCAGCAGGTTCTCCATCCGCACCGGGCCCGGGCCGGTGAAGAAGATCCCCGCGTACTTGTTGGTGACCGCCGCCAGGTAGTCGGCCAGCGCCGAGTGGTACAGCCCGCCGCCGGGGATGTAGGCCAGGTGCCCCGGCGAGGCGGGGTTGCCCCCGGGGCGGGTCACCGCGTCCTCCAGCAGCCGGATGGCGTGGTCCAGCGGCACGCCGTGCTCCGGCACCGGCGTGTCCAGCAGGGCCACCCCCCGGTCCTCCGTCTCCCGGTAGGCGGGGAGCGAGTCGATGCCGCGCAGGAAGCGCTCGGACGAGGCGACCACCGCGTCGCGGAGCCGCCTGCGGCGGCCGGCGCCGGGGTCCAGGGGGCGGCCGGCCCGCTCCAGGCGGGCGATGCGGTCCAGCAGGGCGGCGCGGTCGGGGGGCGGTGCGTGGTCGGTCATTCGTGGTGGCGCGGGGCGGCGGTGTCGCGGGCGCCGCAAAGGTAGAGGATGGGTCCCGCCGCCACCAGCGGGGCCACCGTCCGCGGCAGCGATTGGCGCATCTCGCAGGTCCGGTTGTCCGTCTGCGCGCGACGGCCTAATGTGCGTGCATCCCCCGCCGTTCCCCCTGCACGGAGGGTCCCCACATGCGTCTCCGTCTCCTCCTCCTCGCCCTGCTCCTGGGCGCCCCCGCGGCGCTCGCCGCCCAGGCGGTGCGCGGCAGCCTCCGCGCCGGCGGCACCGGCGAGCCCGTCCCCGGCGCGCACGTGCAGCTCCGCGACGCCTCCGGCAGGGTGGTCGCCGCGGCCAACACCGACGCCACGGGCGGCTTCCTGCTGCGCGCCCCGGCGGCCGGGAGCTACACCCTTTCGGCCGAGCGCATCGGCTTCGCGCGCGCCGTCTCGCCCGTGCTGCGCCTGGCCGACGGCGAGACCGTGGACTTCCGGCTGGAGGCCGCGCCCCAGGGGAGCTCGCTGGAGGGGATCGTGGTGCGCGGCGGGGGCGGCGCCCGCTGCCGCACCATGCCGCCCGCCGGCGAGCCGGTGCACCAGGTGTGGACCGCCGCGCGCGCGGCGCTGGAGGGGGCGGACAGCGCGGTGCGCGCGGGGCTGTACCGCTACACGGCGCGCGTCTACGAGCGCGACCTGGAGCCGCGCCGCGGCACCGTGCAGCGGGAGCGGACCTCCACGACCCCGGGGATGACCGGCAGCCCCTTCCGGGCGGCGGCGCTGGACCGGCTGGCGGAGGGGGGCTACGTGCAGGAGGACGGCGACTCCCTGGTGTTCCACGCGCCCGATGCCGGGGCGCTGCTCTCGGACGGGTTCCTGGAGCACCACTGCTTCCGCCTGCAGGAGCCGCCGGCCGGCGGGGAGGGGCTGATCGGGCTGGCCTTCGAGCCCGTCCGCGCGCGGCGGGTGCCCGACATCGAGGGGGTGCTCTGGGTGGACCGGGCGAGCAGCGACCTGCGCCGCGTGGAGTACCGCTACACCGGGCTGGACAGCCGCCGCGCGGCCGAGAACGCGGGCGGCGAGCTGGAGTTCCGCAGGCTCCCGGCCGGCGGCTGGATCGTGAGCCGCTGGCGGATCCGCATGCCCATGATGGGGGTGCAGAAGGTGGCCGTGGCGCAGCCGCTGCCCGGGGCCGAGTCGCACGAGCAGGAGCAGTGGACGCTGCTGGGGGTGCGGGAGACGGGCGGGGAGGTGGTGCAGGTGGCGCGGCGCGACGGGGCGCCGGTGATGGCTGCGCAGGGGGCGCGCCTGGCGGGGATGGTGTACGACAGCACGCGCCGGGCGGGGCTGGCCGGGGCGCGGGTGTGGCTGACCGGGACGGAGTACTCCGCGCGGACCGACTCGGCCGGGCGCTTCGAGCTGGCCGACCTCCCCGAGGGGCGCTACACGGTCAGCTTCCTGGCCGAGCGCCTGGACTCGCTGGGCTGGGCGCCGCCGCCGGTGGAGGTGACGCTCGTGCCCGGGGCCGTCACCCGGCGCGACCTGGCCGTGCCGCCGCCGGCCCGCCTGCTGGCCGCCGCCT
>JBFMFL010000248.1:0-10655 GCA_040752145.1 Gemmatimonadota bacterium | reverse complement strand
GGCGTCGGTGGGGCTGGTGGTGTGGGAGATCGGGGGGGCGCTGCTGGTGGGGGCGCTGCTGGGCGGCGCGGTGGCCCTCTACCTCCGCTACGTGGGGCGGGAGCTGGTGTTCTTCGCCATCCTGGTGGCGTTCTTCGGCGGGGAGATCGCGCGCCTGGCGCACGTGGAGACGCTGCTCATGCTGCTCACCGCCGGCTTCGTGATGGAGAACGTGTCGCGCGAGGGCGAGGGGGTGGCGCTGCTGCACGCCATGGAGCGCTCGGCGGCCCCGGTGTTCGTGGTGTTCTTCGCGCTCTCGGGCGCCAAGATCCAGGTGCAGCAGGTCCTCCTGCTCCTCCCGCTGGTGATCCCCATCGCGCTGGTGCGCGCGGGGGCCATCTGGACGGGGATGCAGCTGGGGGGGCGCTGGGCGGGGGCCGCGGCGCCGGAGAGGAAGTACGCCTGGATGGGGCTGATCTCGCAGGCCGGCGTCGCCATCGGCCTGGCGACCATCGTGGCGGAGGCGTACCCGGAGCAGGGCGCGGTGCTCGGCACGCTGCTGCTGGCGCTGATCGCGGTCAACGAGACGGTGGGGCCGGTGCTCTTCCGCCGCGCCATCGTCGCCAGCGGCGAGGCGGAGCCGGACGTGGAGGGCTCGCGCGCCCCCGCGGCGGCGCGGGCGGCATCGGGGCACTGACCGCCACGCGCGACGGAGCCGCCGGGCCCGGAGCCTGCGGAACACGTGGATCGGGGATCGGCCCGCCGCGGCGGCGGGAGGCGGAGGGACCTGCCGGGGAGCCTACCCGCGGCCCCCGCCCGACCCGGTCGGAGGCGGGGGAGGTAGCGGCTTGGGGTCATACCCCACGGTGGCGCCGGGGACGGAGCGGATCGAGACGCCGTCGCCCACGGGGGTCCAGGGAGGGATGTTCGTCCAGTGCATCGTGCTCTCCATTGAGGTCTCAGCCCGCGAGGGGCACCGCAAAGGGGGTGCCTCCATCGCTCATGAAGCGGGCGAGCTTACGGGAAAATACATCCGTCAGGGCCTTCATCAAAGAGTGGGATGCCGGCTCCGTCGGCGCCCCCCCGGCCGTGGAGGGAACCATCACGTTCAGGTTCAGCTTCGACCACTTCCTCGCGGTTCCCAGGCAGAAGACGGCCCAGACGATGTCCGGCCGGCCCGGGACCACCACCGGGAGCCCGTAGAGGACGCTGTGGTCGATGGAACCCTGCTTCTTCTCGTACACCGGCATCGGCACATCCACCCATTCGTTGGCGGGAGCCGAGCTGTAGCGGCTGCTGCTCGGGCTGATCGCCTGCACCTGCGTATTCAGCGCGAACGAGCGGCCCACGACCCCGCGCCCGGCGGGCCACGACATCCAGCGGGGGCTCTCCCGCGGGAAGTTTGCGAAGGCCGGCACCAGCTTGGGGCGTCCCATCACCTTCACGACCGGACCGCCACCCTGCCGCTCGGGGACGAAGAAAGACCATTCCAAGGCGTCTTCCGTCACCGCGCCCCCGGCGGCGTACAGCGCTTCCAGGTGCTCCTCCACCAGTTCCCGCAGCGCCTCTCCGATCTCGTCGTGTCCCGTCCCGGGCCGGAGGACCTCCTCCTGGAACCGGGCGGCCCACTCGATGCCGTCCGTGTACCCCGGGTCGTGCACCGTGCGCTCGCCGACGACCGGATCGTTCTCCGGCAATTCCCACTTCACCAGGTACGTCACCCCCACCATCGGGTAGCGAAGCGACACCGCCAGGCGCTTCGCCCGGAAATTGGTCTCGACCCGGCACGGAGTGAACTCGAGGAGGCGTCGGCACGCTTCGAGCTGTCCCGTGTCGCCGTGGACGTACGCCTCCACCTCCACCGGGTAGTCGTGCACGAGCGCAAAGGGGAGGCAGACGTTGAACTCCAGGCGCTCCACCGGCTCGTGCACGGTGTGCATGATCGCTTCCCAGCCGGGTTGCAGTCCCGGGCAGGTAGTCGGCATGCCCGCGATGCGCCGCTGGTGGCTCTTGGAGACGGCGTACGCCCCGAAGCTGAAGACGCGCTCCATGAAGCTGACCGAGTCTTCCGGGGCGTCCCTGTCCACCCTCACCCGGATGGAGAAGCGCCGGTTCGCGCGCTGCTCCAGGTCCGGCGGCAGGTCGCAGTCCACCGACAACACCCCCGGGGTGAGCCCGACGAACCGTGGAGGCGAGGCCACGTCCTGGTCGGCGCCCTCGTCACGCGCGAAGTACCGGGTCCAGCTGCCGTCCTCGTCCGTCCACCCCGCTCCGTCGCCGTCCCGGGGAAGGGGGACCTCCCGGTACTCGTAGTCCGCCCGGCTGTCGCCGGAAGGACTGATGCGCTCGGTGATGCGGAGCTCCCGCGCGGGCGCCGGGCCGCGTGGAGCCACGTAGAAGAGCCGAGGCGTCCCCGGCCGCGGCTGGTAGTTGTCGAACCCGTGGGGGTGCACCCGGACCCTCGCCTCGCCGGAGTCGGGGGACACGGCGTACTCGATCACGGTGAAGCCGCGCCCCTCTCCCCCGGTGCTCAGGAACGCCGGTCCCGACAGGATCAGCACCCCCTCGGCAGAATCGGAGAAGCCCGGGTAGACGTGCTCCTGGTGGACGACGCCGAGGTGCTTGTGGCCGTTCAGGAAGACGCGGAAGCCCTCGCCGTGCAGCGCGTACTTGGCCTGGCCGGCCCCGATCGCGATCTCGAAGGGCTTTACCTCGATCCCTGCCGTTGGGGTGACCATCGGGGGGTGGTGGGCCACCACGAACCCCAGCAGTCCTCCCGGACACGCCGCCGGCTGGCCGAACTCCGCCCTGAGCCTCGCCAGGGCGGTGTCGACCTGGTCCGGGAGGTACGCCCCCGCGTCGAGCTGCACCGGCTCCGAGGCGATGTCGTAGAACTTCGCGCCGCCGAGCGGCGTGGTGTCGAGGGGGAGGATGCAGACGCCCGAGTCCGCGTCCAGCGTGAAGGGGCGGTGGCTGTAGGGGGACACGAACGAGCCGAAGACGGCGCGGAAGTCCACGAGTGACTCGCCCGGCCTCTCGACCGCCGCCGCCCAGTCCACGTCATGGTTGCCGGGGCACACCACCACCCGCTCATGCACCTTCTTGTCGAGCCCATGCGCCTTCGCCAGCTCCGTCACGAAGTCGCGGGCCTGCTCGAATGCGGCCCTGCGTAGCCGCCCTTGCTCCAGAAGCTGCTCGGACGTCGTCTTCCTCGACCGCCTCCCGGCGACCTTCACGCGCAGGCGCGCCGCGTCCACGAAGTCGCCACTGACCACGAGGTAGTCCGCCCGGAGGTCGCCGCAATCGTTCGCGTACTCAATCAGTTCCTGGAAGGGGCGGCTGCGGTCGAAAAGGCGCTTCTTGAACGGGAGGGCCTTGTGGTCGCCGGTGATCTTTACGGGCTCCGGCGGGAAGTGCAGGTCGGTCAGGTGCCAGATGACACCCGTACGCGGCCGCAGGGGCGCCTTCGGGGAGGGGGGATCCGTTGTTGACAAGGGACAAACCCGAACGGGGGCGGTGCATACGCCGAGGTCGAAACGCAATGTATTCTCGCGGCGGCCGGTCGCAAGACTCTTGTGCCCTGCCCCGGCCGGCGGCCCGCATCGGACATCCATTTGCCCGGCCCGTACCCCGGCGGGAGCACGTACGGAACCACCATCGGCATGTTCGGCGCAGTCGACACCGGCGCACGGCGGCGTGAGCCGTTCGAGAACTCCGGAGGGGGCGACCTGGGCTTCACCGCGCAGTTCACCCCCGACGCCAGCGTGGTCCGGGAGGCCGACGCGGTCCCGTGAGGACTGGAGCGCCGCTCCCGCCGTGCAGGGTCTCCCCGCCCCTTCAGCTCCTCGCCCAGGCGGGCCCGGCCGCCAGCACGCGGGCGTACACCGGGCAGCTCTCCCGGTGCGCGCCCGGCAGGTAGCCGGTGCTGAGCAGGAACTCGCCCACGATCTCGCCGCCGGTGAAGACGAAGGTCTTCTTGAACAGCTTCCGCCACCCGTCCCGGGGGAGCGGGTGGTGGGCGTCCAGCCACGCCGCGAACGAGCCGTGCGCGTCGCGCAGCCGGAGGATGCGGCCGGCGTTCTCGACGGCGGCGTTCACCTTGAGGCGGTTGCGGACGATCCCGGCGTCGGCCAGGAGCCGGGCGCGGTCCGCGTCGCCGTACGCGGCCACCCTCTCCAGCGCGAAGCCGCCGTAGGCCCGGCGGAAGTTCTCGCGCTTCCTGAGGATGGTGAGCCAGGAGAGCCCGGCCTGGTTGATCTCCAGCACCAGCCGCTCGAACAGGGCGTCGTCGCCGCGCACGGGGAAGCCGTACTCCGTGTCGTGGTACGGGCCGTGGAACGGGTGCCCGGCGGCGGCGGCGCAGTAGCCGGAGGGGGCGGGGGCTTCGGTGGGGGCGGTCATCGCGGCGGCGTCAGGGTGCGGGGAGCGGGAGCGGATCGGGGAGGTCGGGCCCGGCGGCGTCCTCGCTCTCCAGGCGCTCGCCGTACACCTGCGCCGGCGTCTGGCCGCGGGCGCGCTCCAGGCGCGCCACGCGCCTGCCGAACTGCGCGAGCGCGAAGTCGGCGAACTCCTCCACCCGCAGCCCGAAGGGCACCGGCTCCGGGTACGCGGCGAAGATCTCGGCGACCACGCCCATGGCGGGCTCCAGCAGCGCCTCCAGCCGGGCCTGCACCGCCTCCCACACCGGGTCGCCGTGCTCCGCCACCAGCCGCGACAGCAGGAACACGCCGTAGGCCAGGTGGCGCGACTCGTCGCGGCGCAGGTGCCCCACCACGGTCTTCATCCCCGGCATGATCCCCCGCCGCCGCAGCAGCGTGTCGTAGGCGTGGTAGCCGGTCTCCGCCAGCACCCCCTCCACGATCATGTTGTAGGTGACGGAGGCCTCCGCCTGCGCCACCGGCGAGGGGTCGTGGCGGAGCCGCCCCATGGCGGCGGGGAGCTCGTGGTGGAAGATGCGCAGGTAGCTGGGGGTGTGGTAGCGCGACAGGTCGCTGCGGTCGCGGGCCACCTCGTCCAGGAAGCGGCGGAACGCCTCCACGTGCTTGGCCTCCTCCCACAGGAAGGAGGTCAGGTACATCTCCTCCTCCAGCCGCCCCTCCTCCGCCATGACGCCCAGCAGCGGGAGCAGGTCCAGCGTCACCGACTCCTCGCCGCCCTGGAAGAGCGCGGTGAGCCGGAGGAGGACGTCGCGCTCCCCCTCGTCCAGCGCCTCCCAGTCGCGGGCGTCCCGGGCGAAGTCCACGTCGCGGGGGTCCCAGGTGCCCAGCTTCTTGGCCTTGTGCCACAGGCGCATGGGCGGGGAGGCGTGGTCCAGCCCCGCCTCGCCGGTGGAGCGGAAGGAGGTGCGCATGGCGGCCCTCAGAGCCGGGCGGGCGGGTAGTCGGCGGGCACCGCGGCGGCGGCGGCCACCATCTCGCGGGCGGCGCCGGTGAAGCGGGCCAGCGAGAACAGGCTCCCCCGCGCCAGGCGCAGCCTGCCGCCCATCACGGCGGCGATGGGGTCCAGCTCGCCGTCCAGGATGTGGCGCCACGCCGCGGGGGCGGCCCTCATCACGTACGGCGCCTGCTCCAGGTCGTCGGCGGTGGCCGGGCGGGTGCCGCGGCACTCGCCCCGGTGCAGGTCCAGCCACAGGGCGCGGTCCTCCTCCACCCCCAGCGCCGGGTCGCGCTCCATCACCAGCACCACGGCCCCCACCCACCCCGCGGCCGCCGCGCGGTACTCCTGCCGCCGGTTGATCTCCTCGCAGCACGCCCGGCCCCACTCCTCCGTGAACACCTCCATCCTCGCCCTCGCGCGCGGGTGACGCCCCCCCGGTGCCCGGGAGTCGGCTCCGGGAAGGGTACTTCTACCCGGCACAAAGGGCAACTCCGCCCCACGGGATGGGGCGCGAAACGCCCGAACCTGTGGCAAAACATGGACAGGGCCCGTGCCCCCGGGGGGACGCCCCATGCGTTTATCCAGTTCGCAAGCCGTTTCCGCCCTTGGCTTTCGCCGCCGTCGCCGTGGCACGCATCTGTCAGTAGGGACCGCCGGGCAGATGAGCCCCCGTCTCGTACTCCAGTGGACCGGAGGGAAAGACATGGCACAGATTCGTGAGGATGCGGTGCGCGTCGGACGTGCTGCGGTGGCGGCCCCCGCCCCCCGCGACGAGGCGGCGGAGTACCTTCGCCGCGAGCTCTCGGACGACGTGCAGGAGCAGTTCCGCGAGGTGATCCGCGTGGACGCGCTGGGCGCCCTGGACCACATCGTGGGCCGGGTGGTGCAGCAGATGCTCCGCGCCGGCGGCTTCTGCGAGGAAAGGCTGGGCGTGGACAGCCTGGGACGCGCCTGGCACGACGTGATCCGCCGCGCGGTGGCGTAGACGGACCACGCACCACGAACCCCGTGCAAGCGAGGAGGGCCCCCGGAACGCTCCGGGGGCCCTGTTGTTTCCGGGGCGCCGAACGGCCCTCACCCGGCTCGCTCGAGGCTCGCCACCCTCTCCCTTCATCCGGTTCACGCGCAGCGTGAAGCGCCATTCTGGGAGAGGGTGCTTTTGTCGTCGCAGTTCCGTGCGGTTCCGCAGTTCCGTCGTACCCGTATGATCCGTGACGGAGGGAGACTCGCCGGCAGTTTGGCGAGGCTCCCTCCGGCGAGGTGAGACAGCCGGGCAGTTTCGGCTGGCTCGCCGAGCCCGCGGAGGAGACGGACGGCAGTATCGTCCGGCTCCGGAGCGGCCCGCCACCACACACAGAAACCCTCACCCTTCGTCGCCGTCGAGAAACGGCCCGTCGCGCTCCCCGATCCACCCCCGCCGCCAGAAGTAGTACAGCAGCCCCCCCGCGATCACGGCCATGAGCCCGAGCGCGAACGGGTAGCCGAAGTACCACTCCAGCTCCGGCATGTTGAGCGGCGACTCCTCGTGGTCGAAGTTCATCCCGTACAGCCCTGCGACGAAGCTGAGCGGGATGAACACGGCCGTGAACAGGGTGAGCACCTTCATCACCTCGTTCATCCGGTAGCTGACGCTGGACAGGTACAGGTCGGTCAGCGACGAGGCCAGCTCCCGGTACGTCTCCACCAGGTCCGCCGCCTGCACCACGTGGTCGTGGCAGTCGCGCAGGAACACCTGCGTCCCCTCCCCGATCAGCTCCCCCGGCTCCCGCAGCAGCCCGGTGACGGCGTCGCGCACCGGCCAGACCGCGCGCCGCAGCGTCATCAGGTCGCGCTTCACGGCGTGCAGCCGGGCCATGGCCGCGCGGCCGCCCCCGGCCAGGATGCAGTCCTCCAGCTCCTCCAGCACGTCGCCGTACCGCTCCAGCACGGGGAAGTAGTGGTCTGCCACGGCGTCCAGGATGGCGTACGCCAGGTAGTCGGCGCCGGCGCCGCGGATGCGGCCGGAGGCCGTGCGCAGCCGCCTGCGCACCGGGTCCAGCGGGTCGCCCGGGCGCTCCTGGAAGGTGACCACGTAGCCGGGCCCCAGGAACAGGCTGACCTGCTCCACGTCCAGCGCCGGGACCAGCCGCACCATGCGCCCCACCACGAACAGGTGCTGGTCGTACCACTCGGCCTTGGGGCGCTGCGGCACGTCGGTGACGTCCTCCAGCGCCAGCCGGTGCAGCCCGAACGCCGCGCCCAGCGCCTCCAGCGTGGGGGCGTGCCCCACCCCGTCCACGTTGACCCAGAGCACCGGCCAGCGCCCCCGCGCCTCCGCCAGCGACGCCGGGTCCTCCACGGTCCACTCGTGGAAGCCGTCCGGCCCGTAGCCGACGGCGGTGACCGCGGGGACCGGGGCGTCCGGGTGCGTGACCAGGGTGCCGGGGGAGCTCCCCGGCGGCGGGCGGTGGGCGCGCCTGCGTCGGGCGCCGAACAGGGCGAGGGGCGTCTTCATCGCGTTCCGCTGCGGGTGGGGCGCGGGCGAGCGCCGGTACGCCGCCCCTCCCCTTCACGTCCCGAGCCACCGACGCACGGAACGTCGCCGCGCACGAGACGCTTGGACGGCGGGAACGAAGCATGCATTTTGGTCGGAGACCGACAAGTGCAACGACACGCAGCCGTTTACGTAACGATCACGTAACGGAGCCCACGCCGGCTCCGCGTCTCCCGCTCCCGCACGGCCATGACCCTGCCCCGCGCCTTCCGCCCCCTGCTCGCCGCCCCGGCGCTGGCCGCGCTCGCCGCGTGCGCCGGCCTGCGCACGCAGCCCCCCGCGGCCGACCCCGCGCTCCTGAGCGACGGGCCCGCGCGCCTGTCCACGCGGGACTGCGGCACGGACCGCGTGCCCGACGCACTCCCCGGCGCGGACGAGCTGGTGGACGCGGAGGGGCTGGCCGCGGACGTGGCGCGCCTGGCCGCGGGCCACGCCCTCCCCGCCGGCTACGTGCTGCTGTCCATGGGCTACGCCCCGGACGGCGCCAACGTGCGGCGCGCGGTCATCGAGCACTCGCTCCCCCCGCGCCTTGCCGACTCGCTCCAGAAGCTGGTGTTCGCGCACCGGCGCGGCGTGGCGCGGCAGCCGCGGGAGTGGGGCGTGCGCATGCGGGTGGACGTGGACGCCGCCGGGGCGCTGGGCCTGCGCGTGGGCCGCCGCGAGCTGTGCGCGCCGCGCCCGCTGGGCCGGGGGATGTTCACCCTGGTCGCGACCGGCCGCACGCCGCTCCCCGACCCGTACACCGAGGACTCCCCCGCCGCGTACACCGTGTGGGTGCGGGTGCGGCTGGACGAGCTGGGCCGGGTGATGGACGCCTCGCTGGAGCGCGGCATGGTGCGCGGCGTGTCCGAGGCGATGCTCCTGGGCTACGTGCGGATGATGAGCTTCCACCCCGCCGTGGAGGACGGCCGCCCCGTCCCCGGCGAGACCCGCGTCCCCGTGCGCCTGCCCGGCTGACGTTCGAAGTGTCGTAGCCGGCCGCTCCGGGAGCCAGCCGAAGCTGCCCGGCTGTCTCCCCCCGTACATCTTCACGTGGGTACGACGAACGGCGGAACGGCGCCTGCACAGGCTCCGTTCCGCCGTTCACTTTCGCACTCACGCACTTTCGCACTCACGCACCCCTTTGCCCCCACCCGTCTTCACCATCGGCCACTCCACCCGCACCGCCGAGGAGTTCGTCGCGCTGCTCCGGGAGAACGGCATCCGCCTGCTGGTGGACGTGCGGCGCTTTCCGGGGTCGCGGCGGCACCCGCAGTTCGGCAGCGCGGAGCTGGCGCGCGGCCTCGGCGAGGCGGGAATCGACTACCGCCACGAGCCGGAGCTGGGCGGGCGGCGCAGTCCGCGGCCGGACTCGCCCAACACGGCCTGGCGCAACGCGTCGTTCCGGGCCTACGCGGACCACATGGACTCCCCGGAGTTCCGGGCGGCGCTGGAGCGGCTGGTGGCGGAGTCCGCGGAGCGGCCCACCGTGGTGATGTGCGCGGAGGCGCTGCCCTGGCGCTGCCACCGCAGGCTGATCGCCGACGCCCTCCTCGCGCGCGGCATCCCCGTGCTGGACGTGCTCGCGCCGGGAAAGACCGTGCGGCACGCCATCAACCCGCTCGCGGTGGTGCTGGCCGGCGGGCGCCTGGTCTACCCGGCGGAGGGCGGCGGGACGGGGGACCTTTTCTCGTCCGGGCGGGAATAGGGGTTTCCGGAGCCCTCCGGGAGGGGGCCGGCGGCAAATTTCCGGCAAATACGCATCCGTCAACGACTTACGCGAGGAGCCCCCGAGGGGCCGTGGAACGGTTGTTGCTTAACCAAAAACGCGTCCGGCAACGACTTACGCGATCCAGCGCCTTCACCGGCGCGTTACGCAGGAGAGAGGCTCCATGTTCAACAACCTGATCGCCTCGGAATCCAGCAAGAAGAGCTCGGTGGTCAACTCGCGGACCCTCGTGGTCTCCGGGCTGGCGCACGTGGCGCTGCTGGCGGGCGCCATGTACGCGGCGGCGAACGCGCCCAAGCCCGGCGAGCGCGCGAGCGAGGAGCTGGTGACGTACATGGAGATCGAGCCGACGCCGCCCGCCCCGGAGCCGGAGCCGGTGGAGCCGCCGCCCCCGCCGCCGGTGGTGGAGGAGCCCGAGGTCGCGCCGGAGCCGGAGCCCACGCCGGAGGTGCCGGACGCCGACGACCCGCCCGCGGTGCTGGAGGCCCCCGCCGAGGAGCCGGAGCCCGCGCCGCCGGTCGCCAAGGGGTACCAGGAGCTGGTGCCGCCCGCGGGCGTGCCGGACCGCCTCCCGGACGTGGACGCGAGCGCCCCGCCCGTGAAGCTGGAGGACTTCAGCGGCGTGGGCGTGGCCGGCGGCATCGCCAAGGGCGTGGAGGGCGGCGAGGCGCGCAACACCGCCAAGGAGCCGCCGTCGGGGAACAAGGAGGGCGAGGGCGCGGGCGGCAGCCCGGTGGACGTGAACGTGGTGGAGGAGCGCCCCAGCCTCCGGAACGCGTCCGAGATGCAGCGGGTGCTGCAGCGCCTCTACCCGGCGATGCTGCGCGACGCCGGGATCTCGGGGCAGACCATGCTCAAGTTCGTGATCGACACGAACGGGCAGGTCGAGAACGGCTCGGTGCAGGTGCTGAACACCAGCCACGACGGGTTCGCGAGCGCCTCCGTCCAGGCGGCGGACAAGTTCAGGTTCCGCCCGGCGAAGATCGGCGGCCGCCCCGTGCGCGTCTCCATCACCATGCCGATTACCTGGACGCTCGACAAGGGCTGACCGGCAGCCCG
>JBFMFL010000247.1:0-10734 GCA_040752145.1 Gemmatimonadota bacterium | reverse complement strand
CCCCGCGCGCCAGCGCGAGGGCCGCCGCCGCCCCGGCCGGGCCGCCGCCGGCGACCACGGCCTCGAAGCGCCGGGACCCGGTCACGACCCGGCGGCCACCGGCGGGGCGGGGGCGTCCGTATCCGCCACGGCCGTGGACTGCGAGCCGATGGCGCGGAAGTGGATGATCGCCCGCCGTCCCGCCACCTCCGCGGGCGCCGCCGCAGCCGTGGCGACCGCGCCCGCCGCGGACGCCGCGCTCTGCATCAGCTCCGGGCTCCACTTCAGCTTGCCGGCGGGGACGCCGGCCGTGGTCTCCACCATCATCACCGGCGGGAAGTCCGGGTCGCCCACGGGCCCCGGCCGCACGGCCACCACGCCCATGTCGCCGAAGCGGCGCACCATCGCCATCATCTGGTCCTGGGGCGGCGCGGCGTCGTCCAGCATCCGCGTCCAGTCCAGCCGCCGCGAGAAGGCGGCCTGCCGCTCCTCCCGGGGGCGGGAGGCGTCCATCACCACGGCGTAGTCCGCCTCGGTGAGCACCTGGTTGGGGACGCGCGCCGGCCAGAAGGTGGGGAGGTACGGGTCCGGCGAGGGTGTGTAGCCCGAGCGGCAGAACGCCGTGTCCTCCTGCCAGGGGAGGCCCATCCAGCGGGTCAGGTCGCCGGGGCCCTGCCCGTGGAGCGGCCCGTCCGGCGCGAGCGCCTTGGCCTGCGTCAGGTACTGCCCGTAGTCGCGGTCCGGCCGGCCCGCGGGGCGGTGGCGGATGCGGAAGGGAGACGCGTACATGCCGATGTGCCGGACGGGCCAGGTCACCTCGCACCCGGGGTGGAACGCGTCCGCCAGGCAGAAGTGGAGCGCCGCGCGCGTCAGCATCTCCGGCTGCTCGGCCACGGGGAGCGCGTCCACGTCGCGCGCCGGCGGGGTGGCGCAGGGCCAGTCCGCCACGAACCTGCCTTCGGCCCACAGCGAGAGCGTGCGGTACTGGGTCTCGGTGAGCGCCAGGTTGCTCCCGGGCGAGTCGGGGAAGCCCGGCGCGTCGTCCGCGTCGCCGTAGATCCACGGCCAGGGGAGCGTGGAGTCGTCGGTGGGGTGGGGGAGGCGGAAGGCGTGCAGCACCTGCCGGCGCAGCTCGGCCCAGGTGTCGAAGCCGCCGGCCGCGGGGTCGCGGGCCAGGCGCGCCACGTACTCCGGGTTCTCGAAGTCGTTGGGCCCGCCCCAGCCGAACTGCGTGGCGAATCCCTTGTTGACCCACTGGAGCCCGGACATCCGCTGGAGGATGGGGTACACGTCGCGGGTGAAGGAGACGGTCTCCGGGAACTCCATCCAGCCGTTCCGGACGTACAGGTCCACCAGCAGGTCGTGCAGCGTGCGCACGGAGACCAGGTCCGGGGCATAGTTGGGCGGCGCGGTCACCACCCAGGCGGGCTCCACGGGGATCTCGCGCCCCTCGATGAACACGCGCGCCGTCACCGGCCCGTCCGAGGCGTCGTCGTACCAGCCCTCGGCGTTGATGAAGGCGTTGGGGTCCTTGTCGGAGTCGTAGATGGGCTGCCCCGTGGGCGAGGCGGAGCGCCCCCGGCCGCCCAGGAAGAGGAGCCGGCCCTTCTCGTCGGTGCGCAGCTCGCCCAGGTACACGGGGGTGCCCTGGAACTCGCCCTGGAAGCGGTACTCGCTGCCGTAGGTGCCCGCGCCCTCGATGCTGCGGACCCCGCCGTCGATCGTCAGCTGCTCGCGCGCGGCGCCCGTGACGGAGGCGTTGCGCAGCGGGAGCTTGAGCCCGGCGGCCTCGGGGATGTCCAGCGCCAGCTCCCACTGGTACCAGCTCGCCTTGCGGTTGGCGACGTGCGCGGTCCAGCGGACGTCGGCCCAGCCGGAGGTCAGCTCGCGCACCACCTCGCCCGCGGCGTTGTAGCCGTAGACGCGGAAGCGCGCGGCCTGCCGCCTGAGCGCGCCGGCGCCGTCCCGGTAGAACGCGGCCGGGCGCGGCTCGGGCCGCGTCACCTCGGGCCCCACGAAGAACTCCTCGCTGTTGCCCATGCGCGCGATGCCGATGGCCGGGTGGATCTCGGCGCGCACGACCGTCGTGTCCTTGGCGGCGGGGTAGGGCTCGCCGGGGCGGAACTCGGCCGGGCGGGGCTCCACCGGCTCGCCCAGCGGCACCCCGTTGACGTCGCGCCGGGCCCGCGCGGAGGCGCGGTACGTGACCTTGCGCGCCTCGGCGATGCTCCCCACGGGTTCATTGTCCGGGAGCGCGTGCCAGGGGTTGAACGCCAGGTTGTCGCCGTAAGCGGCCTGCCCGCGGGTGTCCAGGTCCTGCCGCGGCAGGATGAGCGTGGCCACGTGGATGGGCGGGGACAGGACCTCGCTCCAGCGGACGGTCGCCTTGTCGAGCGGCATCTGCGCGTCGTCGGTGCGCAGCTGCACCATGAAGCGGAAGCGCGTCTCGCCGCGGCCCATGCGCTGGTGCAGGTCGGCGCGCAGGTAGAAGGGATCGTCGTAGTCCGGCTCGCCCTCGCGCGGGGGGACCGTCTCCGGCACCAGCATGTACTTGACGAAGCGCCCCTCGCCGAAGTGGAAGGGGATCACGCTCCAGTAGTCGCTCTCCAGCACGGAGGGCACCACCACCTCCATGGCGGTCTGGATCTGGGCGGTGACGGGGTGCGCCGCGAGGTAGGCGGCGTTGGCGGCGGCCCCCTGGAGCGCGGCGCGGGTGGCCTCGCACATGTCCCGGGCCGTGTCCACGAAGAACACGGGGAAGTTCTGGAAGAGGAAGTCGGCGGTGGTGGCGTCCTGGTCGGGCTCCATCACCTTGTCGCCGTCCACGCCGAACAGCTTGATCCCCACCCCGCAGGTGCCCTTGTAGTCGGAATAGCCGGACTGCACGTCGCTGGAGAAGCGCACCCAGGCGCGATACTCGGACTTCTGCCCGAACACGCCCACGCGCAGCTCCTCGGGGAGGTCCGGGCGGATGGCGAAGGTGCCGTGCGCGACGCCGTGCATGCGCCGGAACACCGGCCGCTCGGCCGGCACCTCGCCCGCCTCGATCTGCCCTGCCTGGAAGACGTCCACGAACATCTGCTTGACCCCCTCCACCGGGTCGGTGGCGCAGTCACACGGGAGGGGCGGGGAGGACGCGGGCGGAGCGGCGGCCGCGCGGTGCTGCATGGCGTACTTGCACATGAATGGAATTGGAGGAGAGGGAGGATGCGCGCCGGGCGGCGCGTGGCGTGGCGCGAGGAAGGTGCGCCGGACGCGGAGAGCATCGGCACGCGGGCGCCGGGACTTGAGCGGGGCGGCGGGGCGGGGGAGCGGACCGCCGCGGCTCCGAGAACACCTCGGCCCTCCCCGGACGCGGGGAGGGCCGACGTGTTTCTCGCCGTTCAGCGTACTTCGTACTCCGTACTGCCGTCTACTTTCGCACTCCCGCACTCCCGCACTCCCGTCCCTCACCCCGTCGTCATCACCTCCTCCAGCGGCCGCCGCGGCGTGTGCTTCACCGGCCCCTCCGCGCACCCCAGGCGGAACGCGTGCTGCGGCATCCCCGCGGGCGCGCCGGGGAGCGCCGCCACCTCGGCGCGCAGCTCGGGGAGCTGGAGCGGGGCGCTCAGCGGCTGCACGGCCAGCCCCAGCGAGGCCGCCGCGAGCCAGACGCGCTCCACCACCTGCCCGGCGCGCACCCGGCTCTCCCGGTCGTCCAGGTCGGTGCTCAGCAGGCCCAGCACCGGCGCGCCGGCCACCAGGGCGGCGTCCTTTCTGGCCACGCGCGGCCCCACGTTCACGTGCCGCAGCGCCGCCTCGGCCACGCGGGACCACGGCCAGCGCGTGCCGAAGGCGCCGCGCCCCACCCACCCGGCCAGCTCCGAGCGGAAGGCGGCGTCGGCGAACTCCAGCGCGTCGGCGCGGGCGACCAGCGCCTCCATGCCGTGGCGCAGCCCGGGGTCGCGGGTGAGCACCAGGCGGACCCCCGGCTCGGCGGCGCACTCCTCCAGGCGGCGCAGCGACACGTCGGACACGTGGTCGGGCGTGAACGGCGCGTGGCTGGTGTGCCGCAGCGGGATGGCCTCGAACAGGCCGGGGCGGCGGAGGGGGGAGGGCGCGCCGCCCTCGGCCAGGCGCACGGTGGCGACCAGGTCGTAGCGGACGGGATCGGGGAAGAGCGTCACCTCGTGCGCGCAGCCGAAGTGCTCGGCGGCGACCAGCAGGTTCTCCAGCGCGCACCCCACGCTCAGGTACAGCTCGCGGCGGTCGTCGTCCGCCACGCGCAGCCAGCGGCCGAAGTCCGCGAACACGTCCACGCGGTCGGCCTCGGCGTGGACGCGCCAGGGCTGGGTGTTGTGGCTGGAGGGCGCCAGCGTGGCGAGGCGCACGATCTCGCGCAGCCGGTCGGGGCCGGCGGCGCTCGCGGCGGCCCGGGGCTCTCTGTGCCGCCTGGGCGCGTGGTGGACGGTGATCATCGGGCTCTCCGCGCGTGGGGGATGCTCGCTCCCGGGACCGCCCCGGGCCCTGGTAGCAGCATACCGGCGGGCGCGGGGCCCGTCTGTCGGGGGCGGCGCGACGCTCCCGTCGGGGGATGGCGGCTGCATGAATCGGCGTTCCCCGGACACGGCGCCGGCCAGTCTTCCGGCGTCAGCGCGCCGCCGGCCCCTGCCGCAGCCCGAACGCCAGGCCGCGCAGCGTCCCCGCCAGCACGGCGGCCTCCTCGCGCAGCGCCTCCAGCCGCCCGGTGTCCGCCGGCCGGACCGCGCGCGCCAGGCGGAGGAGGAGCCACCGGGCCAGCACGGGCAGGGCGTAGGCGTCGCCGCCGCGCAGCCAGATCCCGCACGCCGCGCCCATGCCGTGGCCGTACATGGGGCGGCGCGCCCGGCGGTCCGCGGCGGTCTGCCGCTCGTGCAGCACCAGCGCGTCCGGCTCGTACCTGACGCGCGCGCCCGCCCGCAGCAGCCGGTAGAACAGGTCCATGTCCACGCCGCCCTGCCCGGGCGCGCCGGGGCCCAGCCGCTCGTCGCACCCGCCCACGCGCAGGTACCACTCGCGCGCGAGAGCGAAGTTGTTGCCGCTCCCCACGTGCCAGGGCGCCTGCCGCCCCCGGAACTCGCGCCGCGCCGTGGAGGCCCGCGTGGAGACGGGGAGGCGCTTCTCCCCCGAGGGCTCCGCGGGGAGCACGCGCCCGGCGAGCACGTCCACCCCCGGCTCCGCCGCGAAGGCGCGGGCCAGCACGGCGAGCCAGGCGGGGTCGGGGACGCAGTCGTCGTCCGTGACGGCGACGTAAGCCGACGACGCCGCTTCCACCCCGGCGTTCTGCGCGGCGGCCAGCCCGCGCGGCTCCTGCGCCAGGTACGCCACCCGCCACCCCTCGGCCCGCAGCGCCTCCGCCGCGGGGCGGGCGGAGCCGCCGCGCCCCTGGTCCACCACCACCAATTCCGCGGGCAGCGCATCGCCCGCGCGCAGGGCGGCCAGGCAGCGCGCCAGCGCGTCCGGCCGGTCGCGCGTGCAGATCACCACGCTCAGCGGCACGGTCGGCGCGCTCACCGCCCGCGCCCCCCGCGGCCCAGCAGCCCGGCGAGGCGGCCGGCGGCCTCCAGCGCGCCGCGCAGCGGGGCGAGCGCCATCCCCAGGCGGCGGACCGTGCGGTCGTCCTCGGGGGTGCGGCGCGCGCCGGAGAGCTGCCAGAACGCGGCCCACACGTAGAAGTGGAAGCCCACCAGCACGCCCGCGCGCAGGAGCCCTGGGACGCCGTCGCGCCAGGCGCGCCCCTGCACCAGCTGCCGGTAGGCGCGGCGCCCCAGGTCGGCCAGCATCGCCCGCGCGGAAAAGGTCTCGCCGCGGTCCAGCATCGCCTGCGCCTGCGCCGGGGCGTAGCGGACGATGCGGTCCAGCACCTCGGGCACCGTCCTGCTGCGGTCGTGGACGAGCACCAGCTCGTCGCGCGCGGCGACGCGGGCCAGCCGCTCCTCCGGCACCCGCGGCAGCGCGTTGGGGACCTCCGGCCAGCGGACGCGGCCGCTGCGGTACATGCGCAGCTGCGGCTCCCAGCGCTCCCGCGGGTTGCTCGGGGGATGGCCGAAGTCGTGGTTCATGCGCGGGACCACCACGGCGTCCAGGTCGGCGCGCGCGGCCAGGCGCCGCAGCTCCGCGGCGAGCCCTGGCGAGACGCGCTCGTCCGGGTCCACCACCAGGATCCACTCGCCGCGGGCGTGCCCGGCCACCTCGTTCCTCACCCGCTCCACGATGGGCACCGGGTCGCGGGACACCACCCGCGCGCCGTGGCTGCGGGCCAGCTCGGCGGAACCGTCCGCGCTGCGCAGGTCCATCACCACCGTCTCGTCCGCCCAGGCCACCGACTCCAGGCAGGGACCCAGGCGGTCCGCCTCGTCGCGGCAGACGATGCAGGCGGAGATGCGCGGCGCGGCGCCGCTCACGCGCGCCTCCGGGCGGGCCGCACCCGGCGCGCCAGCCACACGCCGAGCACCCCCGCCGCCGTACCGAGCACGGAGGGGGCGCGGCTGAAGCGGACCGATTCGCGCAGCTGCGCCAGGGAGGCGTCCATCTCCCCTGCGTTGGCCAGGCGGAAGGCGCGGCGCAGGCAGGCGTGCGCGTTGGCCTCGCGGGCGGCGCGGGAGATGGCGTCGGCGCGCGCGGGGGGGAGCGCGTCGCGGTTGATCTCGATGGCGCGGCGCAGGTCGCGGCCGTTCTCGCCGGAGCGCACGGTGCGCCCGCTCAGCGAGCGGCTGGAAACGCGGTACACGGCGAGCGGCTCGGTCTCGTACCACACGGGGTAGCGCGCGGCAATCCGCACCCACATCTCCCAGTCCTCGCCGTAGTGGGCGATGCGGTCGTCGAAGCCGCCCAGGCGCTCGTACGCCTCGCGCCGGACCACCATGGAGGGCGCCTGGAGGCGCTGCCCCACGGCGATGCGCTCCAGCCAGTTTTCCAGCACCCCGCTGCGCGGCTCCTCCAGCTTCGACACCACGGTCCAGTGGCCGTCCTCGTCCATGACCAGGTGCCGGCAGAAGGCGGCCCCGATCTCCGGGCGCGCCTCGAACGCCTCCCCCATCCGCCGGTAGAAGCCCTCGCGCACCGCGTCGTCGCCGTGCAGCAGGTGCACCAGCCGCCCGCGGGAGCGCCGCAGGCAGGTGTTGAAGTTCCTGACGTGCCCCACGTTGCGAGGCTGCCGGAAGAAGCCCACCCGCCCGCCCCCCACCTCCCGCACCACGGCCTCCGGGTCGTCGCCCGTGGAGTGGTCGTCCACCACCTCCACCTGCATCCGCTCCGGCCCCGGGTCCTGGGCGAGCACGCTCTCCAGCGTCTGCCGCAGGTAGCCGGCGCACTCGTAGGTGGGGATCATCACCGACCAGAGCGGGCGCTCCACGCCCTCCGGGACCGGCGCGACGGGCTCCCGGTGCGCCCCGGCGCCCGGACCGTCCCTCATGCCGCCCCCACGAGCCGCCGGGCCCGCGCCCCCAGCCGCTGGCGGATGCGGCGCAGCCCGCGCCGGCTCCCGGTGAGCGCCGCGTGGAGGCGCGGGTGGTCCACCAGCCACAGCTCGGTCCTCAGCTGGCGCCAGAGCCGTCCGCGCGCCATGCCGCGCGCCGCCAGGTAGGCCGCGACCCACTCCAGCCAGGCGCGCCGGGCGGCGCGGTCCCGCCCCTCGCGCTGCACCGTGGACCAGGACGAGTCCGGGTGGATCCGGTAGCGGTCCCAGAGCGCGTCGGCGACGTAGACCGGGGTGGAGAGGAAGACCTTCGCGTAGAAGGTCTGGTCGGCGTAGACGGTGCCGAACGCGTCCTCGAAGAGCCCGGCGCGCTCCGCCACCTCGCGCCGCACGAGGATGCTGCAGGTCGCCGGGCTCGCGGACCTCCCGCGGACGCGGCGCACCAGCAGCTCGGGCGGGTGGACCACCCGGTTCAGGGGCACGCCCAGCGGGAGCGGGTGGTCGCGGGCGGCGTCCGCCGGGTCGCCCGTCCACCCGTGCCAGAGCAGCGTGGTGCCGTACAGCATCCCCGCCTCCGGGTGGGCGTCGAGGAGCGCGACCTGCTCCTCCAGCTTGTTCGGCAGGTACACGTCGTCCGCGTCGAGCAGCGCCAGCAGCTCGCCCCGGGCGGCGCGGATCCCCAGGTTGCGGGACGCGGCCGCGCCCCGGTTGGCGCGGCCCGGGTGCTCCAGGCAGCGGATCCGCTCCGGGTGCTTCGCCGCGTACCCCCGGGCGATCTCCGCGCTCCCGTCCGTGGAGCCGTCGTCCACCACCAGCAGCTCCCAGGAGCCGTAGCCCTGCGCCAGCACGCTCTCCACCGCCTCGGCCAGGAAGCGCGCGGCGTCGAAGCAGGGCATCACCACCGACACGCGCGGCGCGGCGCCCGTCATCCCCGCACCGCCCCGCTGGGGAGGAGCCAGCGGTGGTGCATCCGCACGCTCCCCTCGCCGCCGCCCGCCGAGACGGACACGCCCCGCAGCACCCCCTCCGCCACCTGGAAGAGCGCCGCGCCCTCCACCCGGTCCTGGAGCTCGCGGTCGGTGCGCACCTCCACGTCCACGCGGTAGCGCCCCGGCACCAGCGGCAGCTCCGGCACCTCGCACACCAGCCGCGGCCCCCCGTCGGCGTCGTCCGGGTCCGCGCCGGCGGGGAGGGCCGTGTGGAAGCTGGTGACCGGCTGCCCGAAGCGGTCGCGGACCGTGAAGTGCAGCGCGGTGCCCGGGTGCCGGCCGTCCAGCCGGAAGGCGAACGCCGCCGTCCGCCCCACGGAGAGCACCGTGGAGGGGAGCGGGCCGCCGGTGGACACCTCCACCTCCGCCAGCCGCACCTCGCCCCGGCCGCTCCGGTCGGTGCGCTCCCTCAGGCTCTGCCCGGCCGCGCGCTCCACCGAGTGCAGGTAGCGGGACACCACCTCGCCCACCGGGCCGCCGCACTCCAGCCGCCCGGCGCGCAGCAGCAGGGCGCGGCTGCACAGCGTCTGCACCGCGGCCATGTTGTGGCTCACGAACAGCACGGTGCGCCCCTCGCGCGCCACGCCGCTCATCTTCCCCAGGCACTTCTGCTGGAAGGCCGCGTCGCCCACGGCCAGCACCTCGTCCACGATCAGCACCTCGGGCTCCAGGTGCGCCGCCACCGCGAACGCCAGCCGCAGGTACATCCCCGTGGAGTACTGCTTCACCGGCGTGTCGATGAACCGCTCCACCCCGGAGAAGTCCACGATCTCGTCGAACCGGCGGTCGATCTCGCGCCGCTTCATCCCCAGGATGGCGCCGTTCAGGTAGGTGTTCTCGCGGCCCGTCAGCTCCAGGTGGAACCCGGTCCCCACCTCCAGCAGCGAGCCCACCCGCCCGTGGATCCAGGCGTCGCCCTCCGTGGGCTCGGTGATGCGCGAGAGGATCTTGAGCAGCGTGCTCTTGCCCGCGCCGTTGCCGCCGATGATCCCCACCGCCTCGCCCGGCCGCACCTCGAACGACACGTCGCGCAGCGCCCAGAAGCGCTCGCCGCCCCGGGCCGCCCCGCGCGGCGAACGCAGCCTGCGCACGGCGCCGCGGGCGCCCGCGGCCAGCGTCTCGCGCAGGTTGAGGCCCCGCCTCAGCTCGCCGATGCGGTACTGCTTGCCCAGCCCCTCCACCCGGATCGCCGCGTCACCCATGGGCGCTCACACCACGTCCGCGAAGGTCCGCTCCATGCGGCGGAAGTACAGCGCGCCGCTCACGAGCAGCGCCGCCGCCGCCGCCGCCGACACCAGCAGCGCGCCCCCCGGCGCCGTGTCCGTGCCCAGCAGCGCCCAGCGGAAGCCCTCCACCACGCCCACCATGGGATTGAGCCCGTACAGCGTGCGCCAGGGCTCCTCCAGCAGGCTGCTGGGATACGCCACCGGCGTGGCGAAGAGCCAGAACTGCACCACGAAGGGGAGCACGTACCCCACGTCGCGGAAGCGGACGTTGAGCGCGGAGAGCCACAGCCCCACGCCCAGGCTGGTCGCCAGCGCCAGCAGCAGCATCGGCGGCACCCAGACGACGCGCGCCCCCGGGGCGATCCCGTAGAACAGCAGCATCCCCACCAGCACCGCGAACGCCAGGGCGAAGTCCACCAGCCCGCTGAGCACCGCGGCCAGCGGCACGGCCAGGCGCGGGAAGTACACCTTGCGCAGCAGGTTCTGGCCCTGCACCAGGCTCTGCGTGGCGAGCGTCAGCCCGTTGGCGAAGAAGGTCCAGGGCACCAGCGCCGCGTAGGCGAAGGCCGGGTACGGCACCCCGTCCGAGGGGATCCCCGCCAGCCGCCCGAAGAACAGGCTGAACACCACCATGGTGGCGAACGGCTGCAGGATGGCCCAGGCCGCGCCCAGCGCCGTCTGCTTGTAGCGCACCTTGACATCGCGCCACACCAGGAAGTAGAGCAGCTCCCGGTAGCGCCACAGTTCGCGCAGATCGGGCATGCTCCAGCCTTTGGAGGCGCGGATCCAGGTGGTTTCGATCGGTGTGTCGGTGGTGGTCATCTATGTTCCGAACGGCTTTCTAACTGCGGGTTTGGGCGTGCCCCCGCTGGCGCGGGGTCGGGCTGCGGCTCCGTAGAGCAGCAAACAACGCTGCTCAACGGAGTCGAGCCCCGGCAAACTGCCGCCGGGTCTCGCCCCTTCGGGCTCGCATCCCTCACGGGGGGGGGGCGCTGGCGTCCGCGGGGCCCCCACCCGGCTCGCTTGAGGCTCGCCACCCTCCCCCAATTCTGGGGGAGGGCTGCCCGGGGTTCGGCATCGTAGTTCTCCCCCTCTCCCCTTGTGG
>JBFMFL010000246.1:0-10789 GCA_040752145.1 Gemmatimonadota bacterium | reverse complement strand
AGAACAACATGGAAGTTGCAGTTCTCCCCTCCCTCGCTTGCGGGGGAGGGGTCGGGGGTGGGGGGCTCTAATCCCAGTCCGGCTCCAGGTTCGCGTAGCGCAGCACCACCTTCTTGCGCCCCACGGAGTCGAAGTCGATGGTGACCCGCACGTCCGCCCCCACCCCGGACAGCTCCGCCACCGTGCCCCCGCCGAACTGCGGGTGCCGCACGCGGGCGCCCTTGACCAGCCGCGGCGTTTCCTGCGAATCGGAGTAGTCCACCTGGTACGAGTCGTCGTCGCCCGGGGACTTGGGGGCCGCCCTGGGAGCCGCCCTCCCTCCGGGAGCCGAGGACGGCGCGTATCCCAGGTCGCCGAAGTCGCCGAAGCCCAGCCGGTCGCGGCGCGTGCGCATCCCCCCCGCGCCGCCCTGCGAGCGCCAGGCCCGGTACGTTCCCTCGTGCTCCACGACCCGCGGCGTCTTGCGGGTCTCCACCAGCTCCTTGGGCACCGACTCCAGGAACGACGACGCCACCGACTCCATCCACTGGCCGTTCCGCTGCCGCCGCCGGGCGTGGGTCAGGTACAGCTTCCGCTCCGCGCGCGTGATCCCCACGTAGAACAGCCGCCGCTCCTCCTCCAGCGCCCCCGGCTCGTCGTGGGCGCGCGTGAGCGGAAACAGCCCCTCCTCCAGCCCGGCGATGAAGACGAAAGGAAACTCCAGTCCCTTGGCGTTGTGGAGCGTCATCAGGGCGACCGTGTCCGCGCCCGGGTCGTGCTGGTCGATGTCGGCCACCAGCGCCACGTGGGCCAGGAACACGTCGATCGCGCGGGGCGGCGGCTCGCCTTCGTCCAGGTCCTGCAGCAGCTCGGGGTCGCCCTCGGCCAGGCGCGTCTGGATCTCCGTCGCGCCGGCGATCAGCTCGTCGAGGTTGCCGATGCGCTCCTCGCCTTCCGGTCCCTCTTCCTTGAGCGATTCCACGAGTCCGGACTCGACCACCAGGTCGCGGAGCAGCTCGCCGAGCTCGATCCCGCGGTCCGCGAAGGCGGCGTGCTTCCCGATCAGCCCGGCCAGGTCGGCGAGCGCACCCGCGGCAGCTCCCCTCAGGCCCGGCACGCCCTCGGCGAGCGAGGCGGCTTCGAGGAGGGACATCCGCTCTTCCGGGTTTCGCTTCGAGCGCTGCGTCCCGGCCCACTCCGCCAGGCGCCCCAGGGTCGTGTCGCCGATCCCGCGCTTGGGGACGTTGACGATCCTGCGGAACGCCTCGTCCGCGGTGGGGTTGGCGGCCAGGCGCAGGTACGCCATCGCGTCCTTGACCTCGCGCCGCTCGTAGAAGCGCGTCCCGCCCACGATCCGGTACGGCAGCCCCCCGCGGATCAGCGCCTCTTCCAGCCGGCGGGACTGGGAGTTCGTCCGGTAAAGGACCACGAACTGGCGCGGCCCCAGCTCCGGGTTGTCGCCCATGCGGGCCACCATCTCGGCGACGATCCACTCCGCCTCGTCCGCCTCGTCCGCGCACTCCACCAGGGTGATGCGCTCCCCCGCCGCGTTCTCCGTGCGGAGCGTCTTCCCCTTGCGGTTGACGTTCTCCGCGATCACCCGGTTGGCCGCGTCCAGGATGGTCTGCGAGGAGCGGTAGTTCTGCTCCAGGCGGACCAGCCGCGCGTCGGGGAAGTCCTTTTCGAAGTCCAGGATGTTGCGGATGTCCGCGCCGCGCCAGCCGTAGATGGACTGGTCGTCGTCGCCCACCACGAACAGGTTGCCGTGCTCCTCCGCCAGCAGCCGCAGGAACACGTACTGCGCGCGGTTGGTGTCCTGGTACTCGTCCACCAGCACGAAGCGGAAGCGGTCGCGGTACGCCGCCAGCACGTCGGGGAAGCCGCGCAGCAGCTCCACCGGCTTCACCAGCAGGTCGTCGAAGTCGAAGGCGTTGGCGTCGCGCAGCGCCCGCTGGTAGCGCTCGTACGCCTGCCCCACCTTCTGCTGGAAGGGGTCGAGCGCCGCCTCCTGGTACGCCTGCACCCCGGTCAGCTCGTTCTTGGCCGCCGAGATCGCCGCCTGGAACGCCTTGGGACTCCAGCGCTTGGGGTCCAGCTGCAGCTCGTCCTTGACGATGCGGCGCACCAGCCCCTCCGCGTCCGCCGCGTCGTAGATCACGAAGCTGGGCGTCCACCCCAGCCGCGTGGCGTGCCGCCGCAGGATCCGCGCGCCGATGGCGTGGAAGGTCCCCATCCACATCCCCGCCGGGTCGCGCCCCAGCAGGTCGCGGATGCGGTCGCGCATCTGCGCCGCGGCCTTGTTGGTGAAGGTGAGCGCCAGGATGCTCGCCGGGTCCACCCCGAACTCCTCCACCAGGTTGGCGATGCGGTGGGTGAGCACGCGGGTCTTTCCCGAGCCGGCGCCCGCGAGCACGAGCAGAGGCCGCTCGAAGTGCTCGGCGGCCTCGCGCTGCTCCGGGTTCAGGTGCGACAGGTCCAGCGCCATCATGTCTATTCTGAAAAGATGTAAACAGCCTGTTTGGGCGTGCCCCCGGCTCCGCCGGGGTCGGGCTGCGCGCGCTGTAGGGGAGCAAACAACGCTCCCCAACAGCGGCGAGCCCCCGCGGAAACTGCCCCGCGGGGTCTCGCCCCTCCGGGCGCGCATCCCTCACGCGGGTCTCACGCTGGCGTCGGCGGGGGCCCCCACCCGGCTCGCTTGAGGCTCGCCACCCTCCCCCGTGCCGGGGGAGGGGAATCTCCCCGCTGCGATCCCCGTCTTCGCCGTGTCGTGCTCCCCCTCTCCCAGCATTGGGAGAGGGGGCCGGGGGGTGAGGGCCGCCGTCGCAGGCTGTTCCCTGTTCCCTGTTCCCTAGTCCGTCGGCGCCACCGGCAGCAGCATCACGAACGTCGCGCCCTTTTCCGTGGGCTCCAGCTCCAGCCGGCCGCCGTGTACGTCCTGGACGATGCGGCGGGCCAGGGAAAGGCCCACGCCCCAGCCTCCCTTCTTCGTCGAGACGCCGGGGTCGAAGATGCGCTTGCGGACGGCGGGGGCCACCCCGGGGCCGTCGTCGGAGACGCGGATGGCGATGCGGCGAGGGGTGTGCTCCACGGCGCGCACCGAGATCGTCCCGCCCGTGCCGGCCAGCGCGTCCAGCGCGTTCTTGATCAGGTTCTCCAGCGCCCATTCCAGCAGCACCGCGTTCCCCAGCGCCTGCGGCAGCTCCAGGTCGGCCTCCATGTGCAGCTCCACCCCCCGCCCGAAGCGGGGGAGGCGCACCCGCACGTAGCGCTCCAGGCCGCGCAGCAGCGAGCGCACGTCCACCGGCTCGCGGCGCACCGGCCGCCCGATCCACTCGAAGCGGCGCGACACCTTTTCCAGCCGCTCCAGGTCCGCCTCCATCTCGCCGGCCACCGCGGGGAGCGAGGCCATGTCCTCGCGCTCCTCGGCGGGGAGGCGCAGGATCTCCACCCAGCCGCTCAGCGACGAGAGCGGCGTCCCCATCTGGTGCGCCGACTCGCGCGCCATGGCCGCCCAGATCCGCTCGCGCTCCGTGCGGAAGTTGTGCCGGATCATCCAGGCCGCGGCCACCAGCAGGCCGGTGAGCGCGCCCACCTGGAGCCAGGGGATCCAGCGGAGGCGGTTCACCGTGGGCGGGTCGCCGAAGAAGATGATCCCCAGCCCCGGCTCCACGATGGGCTCGTTGCGCCGCGCCAGCTCGCGCGCGTACGCCCGGATGCGCTCGTGGTCGTCCGGGTTGGCGACGTCGGCCTCGAAGGGGAGGTTGATCGCGGCGCCCGGGATCCCGTCCTCGTCGGTGACGATCAGCGGGATGCGCAGCCGCTGCATCTCGCCCGATACCTTGAGGAGCGTCTGCAGCGCCGCGTCGTCCGCCGGGTCGTTGAGCCCCCGGAGGATGCGGATGTACATGCGAGAGTGCACCACCGCGTCGCGGCGCATCTCCCGCACCAGCAGCTCGGTGTACACCAGGTACCAGCCGAGCGTGGCCGCCGCCAGCAGCGCGAGCGCCGTCGGCATGTAGCGGCGGTTCATCGTTGGTTACGTCCAGTTGTAACGGGTTGAACTGCAGGGTTGGGCGTGCCCCCGGCTGCGCCGGGGTCGGGCTTCGGCTCCGTAAGCGAGCAAACAACGCTCGCTAACGGAGTCGAGCCCCGGCAAACTGCCGCCGGGTCTCGCCCCTCCGGGCCGAAATCCCTCACGCGGCTCCGAGCTGGCGTCCCCAGCGAACCGCCTCCCCTGCCGTCGCCGTGTAGTTCTCCCCTCCCCCTTGCGGGGAGGGGCCGGGGGAGGGGGTCCGCCGTTGCAGGCTGTTCCCTGTCCCCTGTCCCCTGTAACCTATCCTCTGTCCCCTGCCGTCAGGACGTCCGCGCGGAGGTAGGGGCGCAGCACCTCGGGAACCACCACGGAGCCGTCGGGCTGCTGGCCGTTCTCCAGGATGGCGACCACCGTGCGCGGCAGGGCCAGGCCGGAGCCGTTCAGGGTGTGCGCGAACTCCGGCTTCTCGCCGGCGGCGGGGCGGAAGCGGATCCCGGCGCGGCGCGCCTGGAAGTCCCCGAAGTTGGAGCAGCTGGACACCTCCAGCCAGCGGTCCACACCGGGGGCCCACACCTCCAGGTCGTACGTCATGGACGAGGAGAAGCCCAGGTCGCCGCCGGCCAGCAGGAGCACGCGGTAGGGGAGCCCCAGCCGCTGCAGCACCCGCTCCGCGTGGCCGGTGAGCTCCTCCAGCGCCGCCTCCGAGCGCTCCGGGCGCTCGAAGCGGACCAGCTCCACCTTCTCGAACTGGTGGAGGCGCAGCAGGCCGCGCGTGTCCTTGCCGGCCGCGCCCGCCTCGCGGCGGAAGCAGGGCGAGTAGGCCACGTAGGCGATGGGGAGGCGGTCCGGGGCGAGCAGCTCCTCGCGGTGCAGGTTGGTGACCGGCACCTCCGCCGTGGGGATCAGCGACAGGTCGTCCGCGGGGAGCACGTAGGCGTCGTCCTCGAACTTGGGGAACTGCCCCGTCCCCGTCATGGAGGCGCGGTTCACCAGGAACGGCGTGGACACCTCCGTGTAGCCGTGCTCCTCCGTGTGCAGGTCGATCATCCAGCTCACCAGCGCCCGCTGCAGCCGCGCCCCCATGCCGCGGTACGCGGGAAAGCCGCTCCCCGCCACCTTGGCGCCCCCGGAGAGGTCCAGGATCCCCAGGTCGGCCGCGATCTCCCAGTGCGGGCGCGGCGCGAAGTCGAAGGCGCGCGGCTCGCCCCAGGTGCGCACCACCCGGTTGCCCTCCTCGCCGCCGGTCGGGACGGCCGGGTTGGGCGTGTTGGGGATCCCCAGCAGCAGCTCGTCCGTCGCCGTCTCCACCTCGCGCAGGCGCGCGTCGATCTCCTTGATGCGCTCGTTCACCGTGCGCATCTCCGCCATCAGCTCCTCGGCGTCCTCGCCGGCGCGCTTGCGGGCCCCCACCTCCTGCGACACCGCGTTGCGGCGCGCCTTGAGGCCGTCGCCCTCGCCCACCAGCGCGCGGCGCTCCTCGTCCAGCGCCAGCACGCGGTCCAGCGCCGCGTCCGTCTCCGTCTTGCCGCGCACGGCCAGCCGGGCGCGCACCGCGTCCGGCTCGCCGCGGATCCGCCTGACGTCGAGCATGGGTCAGTCCCTCGGCGCCAGGCGCGTGTCCTGGCACCCCGCGCTGGTGGCCACCGCCAGCGTCGCGGTGCCCGCGGCCGCGTTCAGCGCCACGGGCTGCACCTTGGCGAACTGCCAGCACCCCACCGCGCCCAGCCGGTAGGTGCGCGACCTCACCACGTACACGCTCCCCACCGCCAGCGCGGCCCCGCGCCCGGTGTTGAAGCGCGACGAGGAGGGCGCCTCGTCCAGCCCCTCGAAGGTGGTGCCCGCGATGGCGTCGGTGACGCCGGCGCGCAGCGCCTCCAGCCCCACCGCGCCGCGCGGGAGGAGCGTGAAGGCGCCGTTCTGCAGGCGCAGCGTCACGTCCCAGTTCTCCGACTCGCCCGGGCGCTCCGGGAAGCGCCCGCCGCCGATGGAGACCTGGTCGCCGGAGACCACGTCCAGCGCGGTGGGGACGGTGTCGGGGACCAGGCTGGGGACGCCGAGGGTGACGGTGTCGACGACGATCACCTGCTCCCCGATCCCGGTGGGATCGTCGCACGCGGCCGTCGAGAGCGCGGCGAAGGCGAGCAGGGGGAGCGCGAGGCCGAGGTGCTGGAGACGCAAGGGTAGATGCTCCGGAAACGTTCGGAAAAAGGGTCCCGCGCGGACGGGGCGCCGGTGCGCCGCACGCGCGGGATTCCGGCCAAACTAGGGGGCCGGGGCGGACTGCGTCAAGGCCGCGCAACGCTTGTGCGGCCTTGACTTCGGAATTTCGCCGGGGTACGTTGCTCCGGGTCTCTACACCGTCCATTTCCCGGAGTTTCGCGATGTCCGAGCTCGACCAGGCCCTGGCTTCCCTGCGCGGTCACGAGGGCGTGGAGCACGTCCTCATCCTGGGCCGCGACGGGCTCCTCATCCAGCACTCCGGCGACGGGGCCCTGGACGCGGAAACGGTCTCGGCCATGGTCCCCGGCATCGCCTCGGCGGCGGGCGGGCTCGCCGCCGCGGCCGGGCACGGCGACCCCTCCACCGTGGTGGTGCGCTTCGGGGGCGGGGTGGCCGTGGTGGACGTGCTCTCGCCCGAGCTGCTCCTGGCCGTGCTCCTGCGCGACGGCGTGGGCTTCGCCCCGCTGCTGCGCGACCTGTCCGGCGGCCGCGAGCGGCTGGCCTCGCTGGTCTGACCCGCCGGACCGCGTCCGCGGCGCCCGCCCGAACGGCCCTCCATCGTCCGCCCGATGACTCCCGACACCCAGCCCCGGATGCGCAACGTGCTCGTCGCGGACGACGAGCCGCACATCGGCCGCATCATCCAGCTCAAGCTGGAGCAGGGCCCCTACCACGTCACCCTGGTCCCCGACGGCCGGGCGGCGCTGGAGCACCTGCGCGGCGGGGAGCCCATCGACGTGGTGCTGCTGGACATCATGATGCCGTACGCCAGCGGCCTGGAGGTGCTCCAGGAGCTGCGCGGGCTGCCGCACCGCCGCGACACGCCGGTGATCATCCTGACCGCGAAGGGGCAGGAGTCCGACCGCGCGCAGGCGCTGGAGCTGGGCGCGACCGACTTCTTCACCAAACCCTTCAGCCCCAAGAAGCTCCTTGCCCGTGTCGACGAGCTCTTCTGATTCGCACATCTGGACCGTGATCCTTGCGGGCGGGGTCGGCTCCCGGTTCTGGCCGGTGAGCACGCCCAGCCGCCCCAAGCAGATCCTCCCGCTCGCCTCCGAGCAGCCGCTGATCCGCGACACCGTGGAGCGCATCCTCCCGCTGGTCCCGCAGGAGCGGCTGCGGATCCTCACCGGGGCGCACCTGGCGGAGCCCATCCTGGGCGCCGTCCCCGGGCTGGAGCCCGGCAACTTCCTGCTGGAGCCGCGCGCCGCCGGGACCGCCCCGGTGCTCGCCTGGGCCGCGGCGGAGCTGGAGCGGCGCGACCCGGACGCGGTGATGGTGTCGCTGCACGCCGACCACGTCATCCACCCGGCCGAGGCGTTCCGGCAGCTGATCGCCGACGCCGCGGAGCTGGCCGTGGAGCACGGGCGGCTCTTCACCATCGGCGCCGTCCCCACCCGCCCGGAGACGGGCTACGGCTACATCCGCCTGGGCGGTGCGCTCGGCGAGACCGGGCGGGAGCGCGGGGAGGCGCCCCGCCCCGACCGCGCGGTGGGCTACGAGGTGGCGAAGTTCGTGGAGAAGCCCGGGCGCGCCACGGCGGAGGAGTACCTGGCGTCCGGCGAGTACCTGTGGAACACCGGGCTCTTCGTGTGGCGCGCGGCCGACCTGCTGGACCAGCTGGAGCGCCACACGCCGGAGCTGGCCGAGCTGATCCCGGTGCTGCGCGAGGGCGGCACGGAGGAGTTCTTCCGCCGCGCCCCCACCCTCTCCATCGACGAGGGGCTGCTGGAGCGCTCCGACCGGGTGGGCGTGGTGCGGGCGACGTTCGACTGGGACGACGTGGGCGCCTGGGACGCGGTGTACCGCACCCGCCCCGCGGACGCGCAGGGCAACGTGGTCCTGGGCGAGGCGTACCCGGTGGAGTCGCGGGGCACCGCGCTGTACGCCGACGACGGTCCGATCGTTGCGTTCGGCGTGGAGGACCTGATCGTGGTCCGCACCGCGGGGGTGACCTTCGTCGCCCACCGGGACCGCGCCCCGGAGCTGAAGAAGATGCTGGAACGGCTTCCCGAGGGGCTGCGGACGCTGGACTGACGACGGGCGAGTGCGTGAGTGCGAAAGTGCGGGAGTGCGAAAGTGGCCGCGCTTCCGCACTTCGCTTTTTCATCCGCATCCAACGCGACCTCTGACATGGCCGACTTCACGCTGGTCCTCTTCGACGACGCCGCGGCGCAGCGGTGGGAGCCGTTCGCGCTCACCCGCCCCGCCGGGGAGCTGCTCTTCGGGACGATGCGCCTGCGCGAGCGGGCGGAGCGCGTCCTGGGCGCGCGCTGCGCCGCCCACCTGGCGGCGGACCACCTGGCCGGCTTCGAGGAGGAGGGCACGCCCCCGGTTCGTGCCCTAGGCGACGCGCCGGGGAGCGGCGCGCGCCTCTTTCTTTCCTCGCGGGCGGTGCCGGCCTGGGGGGCGGGGGACGCGCTCGGGGCCGCGTCGGGCGGGACGGCGCGCATCACCATGGCGGGCGAGACCGTGGGCTGGCTGGTGCCCGCGGGCGAGAGCGGACCGTCGAACGACGCGCTGCTGAGCCCGGCGGACGCGGACGACTCCGGCGCCGCCGTCGAGCTGCCGGGCCGCGTGCTGCGCCGGGTGTGGGAGCTGATGCTCGACACGCCGGAGCAGATCACCGAGGACGTCGCGGCGCTCTTCCCCTCCCCCGCCCCCGCCGACCTGCCGGCCGGCGTACACCGGCTCGGCGAGCACCCGGTGATCCTGGGCGAGGGCGCGGGCATCGAGCCCGGGGTGGTGCTCGACACGTCAGGGGGGCCCATCTGGCTGGACGAGGGGGCGAAGGTGAGGGCCTTCACCCGGCTGGCAGGGCCGGCGTACGTGGGGCGCGGGAGCACGGTGCTGGGGGGTCCGCTGGAGGCGTGCGCCATCGGGCCGGTGTGCAAGATCCGCGGGGAGTTCGCGGAGAGCGTGGCGCTGGGGTACGTCAACAAGGCGCACGACGGGCACATCGGGCACGCGTACCTGGGCGCCTGGGTGAACCTGGGCGCGGAGACCACCAACAGCGACCTCAAGAACAACTACGGCACCGTGCGCCTCTGGACCCCGGACGGCGAGACCGACACCGGGTCGATCAAGATGGGGTGCTTCCTGGGCGACCACGTCAAGACGGGGATCGGGCTGCTGCTCAACACGGGCACGGTGATCGGCGCGGGGAGCAACCTGTACGGCGCGGCGATGCCCCCCCGCTACGTGCCGCCCTTCAGCTGGGGAACCGGCGAGGAGCTGACGGCGTACCGGGCCGACAAGTTCCTGGAGGTGGCGGAGCGCGCGATGGGCAGGCGCAAGGTGGCGATGCCCGCCGGGATGCGCGAGCAGCTGGGCCGCGCCTGGAAGCGCGCCCGCCCGGACGCGGGGTGACAAACCTCCGGACCGCCGTTAACTTGTTTCCCCACTCGCGGATGGGCGCCGAGGTGCAGCGCGCCCGTCCGCGTCTTCGCAGGTCCCGCCGGATCACCACCCGCAGCGACACCGAGGCAGCACTCACGTGAAGGTCACCGTCCTGGGGAGCGGCAGCCGGGGGAACTCCGTCCTCGTGGAGTCGGGCGGGGCGCGGCTGCTGGTGGACGCCGGCTTCAGCGGGCGCGACATGGAGCGCCGCCTGGCCGCCGCCGAGGTCGCCCCGGAGTCGGTCACCGCGCTGCTCATCACCCACGACCACGGCGACCACACCCGCGGCATGGGCGTGTTCGCCCGCCGCTGGGGCGTCCCGCTCTACATGACGGAGCCCACCCGCGCCGCCTGCGCCAAGCTGCTGGACGGCACCGAGCAGGTGCGCCGCTACAGTTCCGAGGAGCCGGTGGAGATCGCCGGCCTGGTGGTGGCCCCGTTCCTCACGGTGCACGACGCCGTGGACCCCATCGCGGTGACGGTGACGGAGCGCGCCACCGGCGAGAAGCTGGGGATCGCCACCGACCTGGGCCGCGCGACGACTTCCGTGCGCCACGCGCTCCAGGGCTGCGACCTGCTGATCCTGGAGTCCAACCACGACCCCATCCTCCTGCGGGACAGCCACTACCCCTGGAGCGTGAAGTCGCGGATCTCCTCCGCTCACGGCCACCTCTCCAACCGCGCCGCCGCCGAGCTGGCCCTGGAGCTCCACCACCCCGGCCTCGCCTCGGTGGTCCTCGCGCACCTCAGCGAGGCCGCCAACGAGCCCGAGATCGCCCGCGACACCGTCGCCGCCGCCCTGGAGCGCCGCCGCTACCGCGGCCCCGTGCAGGTGGCCTCGCAGGAGCAGCCGATGGAGTGCATCGACGTGAGCCGCCTGCGCGCCGCGAAGCAGCCGCCGCAGCTGTCGTTGTTGTAGGGGACGGCAGTGCGGAAGTGCGTGAGTGCGGAAGTGCGAAAGTGAACGGCAGTACGGAGTACGGCTGGCCCCCTCCCCAAACCCCTCCCCCGCAAGCAGGGGAGGGGCTTTTTTCGTGCGTGAACAGGCGGGGAGCTGGCGTTCTCGGGCCCCCACCCGGCGGCCTGAGAGCCGCCACCCTCCCCCAATTCTGGGGGAGGGCTTCCTGTCGGTCGGGGATCGGCGCGCCGTGGCCGCCC